>NZ_BAABCS010000005.1:0-99828 GCF_039539165.1 Flavobacterium chungnamense | reverse complement strand
TAAATAAAAAAAGTTTATTGAAACGAATTTCAATAAACTTCTCTCAATATCATATTTTATAGGTACTCAAAACATTTTTACCAACTATTTTTGACTATTAAACCATATTTTAAAAATAAAGAACACCTGCTATTTTATCTTATAAATCGATGAGGATTACCAACATACAAACCTTTTTGAGTAATATTTTGAATTACAACTGTTCCTCCTCCAAGTTGGGTATTAGAAATTATGGAAACATTATCAATAACAGTAGAATTGATTCCGAGAATACACAATTCTTCCACTTTTATAAATCCGGCTAAAGCTACTCTTGGCGACAGAAAACAATGTTCTCCAACAATAGTATCATGAGCAACAGTACAAGATATGTTAAGAATAGTATTTTGTTTTATAACTGCATGTGCATCAATACTACAGAAAGGATAAATTACACATCCTTTTTCTACAGTAGCAGTAACATCAACCCACGAAGTAGAATGAATTATTTTTCCGAATGGAATAATTTCTGAAAAACGTTCAAATAATTGTTTTCTTATTACTAGGTGTTTATAACCAATACCTAGTATCAGTTCATCAAAAGATTGTTTTGCAAACTCTTTTTCAATAGCATCAACATTGCCAAGAATAGGAAAACCACTAGTATGTGTTTCATTTGAAAAATCATCAAAAAAAACTACCTTTTCATAATGATTATCAGACAATGCATAATGTGCAATTTGCTGTCCTAAATGACCTGAACCAATTATAGCTAATGTTTTTTTCATTAAAGATTAGTTTTATCTTTTATTGAATAAAGTGGTCGTCGTTTAACCTCTTTATATATTCGTCCTATGTATAAAGATATGATTCCCATAAAAAATAATTGCAATCCGAAAACAATAATGATTGAAGCAATAATTGAAGGCCAACCTGCTTGAAAATCTATAAAGAATAATTTCAACACCACCAATATAAATATACCTAACAAACCTAATACAACAAGTGACATTCCAAATTTGACGGTTATTTTTAAAGGAAGTTCTGAAAAGTCAAAAATAGCATCAAATGCCAATTGCATTTTACGTTTAAAATTAAACTTGGAAGTTCCAGCAAATCGTTCACGCTGTCCAATTTCTATTGTTGTCCAATGCTTAGATATGTCAATAAATATTCCTTCAATAAAACGATTGGTTTCATTGTACTTTAGAAATTCATCAGCAAAATCTCTATTAAACATTCGCATTACAGCAATCCCTTTTGGAATATTTAATCCAGTAAATTTATTTAATGTACCCCAAAATATTTTAGAAAATAATCTATTAATGAAAGAATCTTTTTTTTCTTTTCTTATTCCCCAAACTAAATCATATCCTTTTTCGATTTCTTCTAAAAATCTAGGAATTTCGATTGGTGGATCTTGTAAATCTGGATCCATATACAACAAGTAATCTCCTGTAGCATGAGCAATAGCAGCAGAAACAGCAGATGCTTTTCCGTGATTATATGAAAAAACAACTAGTTTTATTCTATCATCTAATTGTGCTTGTTCTTTTATGATTTCTACAGTCTTATCTTTACTCCCATCATCTACAAAGACATATTCATAAGTAATTGGCAAACTGTCCAAAACAATTTTAGTCTCTTTTAAAAACTGAAGAATAACTTCTTCTTCATAATAAACTGGTACAACTAAAGACAGTTTCTTCATTTAGATATAGTTTGTTATTTCTGCTAAATTAGAAATTTTATTTTTCAAATTGGGATAAAAATCATCCCTATCGATGATTAAAACGTTAAATCCTAATTTTTCTGCAGGTTCTAAATCGAGTTTTATAGAATCTCCAATATACAGTACTTCGTTTGCTTTAAAAGGAATTCTATCTAATGATTTTTGATAAAAATCTAAATTTGGCTTAGCAACTCCAAGTTCTTCTGAAACAAAAACATCTTGGAAAACAGGTCCAAAAAAGGAATGTAATTTATCTTTTAATGTAGTATTAAAATTAGAAATCACACCAAGTGGAAGATTTAACTCTGATAAAATTTGGGTATCCTCAAATGCTTCCCATGGTAAATAAGTACAGTTTTTAAAAATAGAATTTACTAATGTTTCTTGAGGAACTATCCCAAGCAAGTACAATAATTCTGAATTAAATTTTTTGTAAAAATCCTCATCTGTCCTATCTGGGAAATGAATTACTTCAGATAATAATTTATGCTTGGCTTTAATATCTGCTAACGAAATTTCATGATCAAAATCTTCAATTGTTTTTTGAATATTGTTATACAATGATGGTTTTCCTAATAAAGTGCCAGCAACATCAAAGAAAATATATTTAATCATATTTAATAAATAATATGTGAAACACTATTGTTGTTTAACTTGTCAAAATCGTTAGAATTTGGATAAACAACATCCATCAAAATTCTTGTTGCAATTCCTTCAATTGGTTTTGGCTCATCAGGAATTTCGTTTAATAAATATTCTTGAATGGCATATTTAACATCTTGGAAACCCAAATTGTGGCGAATAGAATTGGTCCCAGAAATTCTACAATTAATTTCAAATGGAACTATTGAGCCTTCATCTGTAACAATACTTTGAATATTAAAACTTCCAACCAAACCACCAAGAGCAATCATCTTGTCTGCAATGATTTTCATCTCATCATCAAATTGAAAAACTACTTTTGATTCGGTTGTTGTTCCATTTGTTAAAGAACGCTCCATTGTAAACAATCCATGAAGATTTCCTTGTTTGTTTACATAAACTGCAGTTGTAATTTCGATTCCTTTAGACAAAGGTTGAATCATATATCCTTGTGGTAATTGATTTGGTTTTTCAGGATTTAATAAAATACCTCTCGATCCTCTTCCCTCTCTTGGCTTAGCAATAATTTCTTTTTCAGAAAAATCATATTCTGAAGCTATCCAAGATTTGGCAAAAGGAATACCATTGGAAGACAAATACTTGTAAGTTTCATATTTATCCAAATAAATTTTGGCAGTTTTTGCTTCACTTGCAACAACAACTGTATTTAGTTTTTCAGCATTTTCTGAAAGATAATAAACTTCATAATCAGTAGATGGTATAACTAAATCAACTTTTTCAGTTTGGATTATATCTTGAAGCTTTGGAATATAACTTTCATCGTAAGAATAAGGAACTTGGCAGGACACATCACATAAATGATTCCCTGGTGTGAAACTTGCAATATCAGTACCAATTAATCGAATAGGTAAGTTTAAAGAACGAATATTTCTCAAGATACCTTGTCCAACATTTCCTCCTATTCCTGTTACTAAAACTGTTCTTTTTTCCATTGAATATATTTGATAATAGCTTCTTTAAAATTGGTTTGTGGTTGCCATCTTATTAACTCACAAGTTTTTTGATTGTTATAATGAAATGATGAAGCAGTATCTTCGTTAACAAACTCAATTGTAGCTGAAGTATATTCTGCAATAATTTTAGCTAAATCAATATTAGAATATTCCTCTTTACTTACTCCCAAAAGTACTTTATTTTTTACAGAGTCAAAATTTTGAATCGCTAAAATAATATATTGACAAGCATCTTCAACATAAATATAATTTTGCTGTCGTTGTCCTTTACCCCAAACTGTAATGACTTGATTGCCTATAGCTTGTTGAATATAGTTGGGAATAATAGTATTTTCTTTCATTCCGATACCATAAAGAGAAGAAAGTCTTATTATTGTTGCATTAGACGTTTCTAAAACTATTTGTTCTGCAAGATATTTAGAAGTTGCGTATTGAGATTGAGGATTAATTGGAGACTCTTCATTAATTAAATCTGTTTTTAAATCATATACAGAACAAGTAGAAATATAAACAATTTTGGTGGAAGAAAACTTTTTAATTAATTGTTCTGTAAGTGAAACATTAACTTCAAAAAGTTGCTCTTTATCAACACTAATTTGACCAGATGAAACAGCTGCATGGCAAAGAACAAGAAAATCTGGCTGAATAGAAATAGCATTTAAATCTGTAGATGAAAACACTTGAACTCCGTTCCAAAGTTCTGTTTTTCTTCCAATTCCAAAAACTATAAAATCGTCTTTCAACAAACTAAATAAATGACTTGCTAAAAACCCTTTTATACCTGATATTAGAATTATTTTTTTCAAATTTATGAAATAATTATATTGATAATTTGGTATTAAAAGAATCTTATTAATGAAATTCTATTCGTATTGTTTGTCGTAATACTTTTGATATTCGCCTGAAGTAACATTTTTCAACCAAGTTTCATTAGCTAAATACCAATCGATAGTTCGTTCTAATCCTTGTTCGAAAGTTACAGATGGTTTCCAACCCAATTCCTTATTAATTTTGGAAGCATCAATTGCATAGCGCAAATCGTGTCCTGGTCTATCTTTCACATAAGTAATCAATTGTTCCGAAGTTCCTTCAGCTCGACCTAATTTGGAATCCATTTGAACACATAATAGTTTCACTAAATCGATATTTTGCCATTCGTTAAAACCACCTATGTTATAAGTCTCGTGATTTTTTCCTTCGTGAAATACTAAATCAATAGCAACAGCATGGTCTTCTACAAACAACCAATCACGAGTATATTTGCCATCTCCATAAACAGGAAGTGGTTTGTTATTGATAATATTATTTATAAAAAGTGGAATCAATTTCTCTGGAAAATGATAAGGTCCGTAATTATTGGAACAATTTGTAATTACATATGGCAATCCATAAGTTTCTCCATAAGCTCTTACAAAGTGGTCTGAGCTTGCTTTAGAAGCAGAATAAGGAGAATTTGGATCGTAGCTTGTTGTTTCAGTAAATAAACCCTCAGCACCTAGCGAACCATAAACCTCATCGGTAGAAATATGATAGAATCGTTTACCATCAAAGTTATCTTTCCAAATGGTTTTAGCAGCATTTAAAAGGTTCATTGTTCCGATAACATTTGTTTTTACAAAACTCAACGGATCTGTAATAGAACGATCAACATGTGACTCAGCTGCCAAATGCAACACACCATCAAATTGATGCTCTGCGAACAAAGCATTTATAAAATCAGCATCTACTATATCACCTTTTACAAAAGTGTAATTGGGAGCGTTTTCTATATCAGCAATATTTTCAAGATTTCCTGCATAAGTCAAGGCATCTAGATTATAAATGTGATAATTAGGATATTTATTTACGAATCGTCTTACAACATGCGAACCAATAAATCCTGCACCTCCTGTGATTACAATTTTTTTCATATTTATACTGAATATATTTAAGTATTATAATTTACCATCAATTGAACATTTCAAAACTCCTTTTACATCATAAACAACAGAGTTTGGGTTTTTAAATTGTTCTAAATCTATAGTTAAAAATTCATTGTGAGCAACACCTAAAACTATGGTATCATATTTATCAGTAGGTAACGTTTTGGTTGTTATTAATCCATATTCGTGCTTAACTTCAGTTGGATTAGCCCATGGATCGTATATTGATACTGTTATTCCATAATCTTGCAATGATTTGATGACATCTACTATTTTAGTATTTCTCACATCAGGGCAATTTTCTTTAAAAGTAACTCCCAACATCAATAATTTAGAGTGATTTACAGGAATTCGTTTTTTAATCATCAACTTAACAATTCTAGAAGCAACATATTCTCCCATACTATCATTAAGACGCCTTCCTGCCAAAATTATTTCCGGATGATACCCTGCTTCTTGTGCTTTTTGAGCTAAATAATAAGGATCAACACCTATACAATGTCCACCAACTAGTCCTGGTTTGAAATTTAAGAAATTCCACTTTGTACCAGCAGCTTTAAGCACGGCTTGAGTATCAATATCAAGAATATTAAAAATTTTAGCCAACTCATTTACAAAAGCAATGTTGATGTCTCTTTGAGAATTCTCGATTACCTTTGCCGCTTCTGCAACTTTTATTGAAGGAGCTAAATGTGTTCCTGCAGTAATAACAGATTTGTATATTTCATTTACTTTTAATCCTGTTTCTGGAGTTGAACCAGCGGTAATTTTCAAAATCTTATCAACGGTATGTTCTTTATCTCCTGGATTAATTCGTTCTGGAGAATATCCTGCAAAGAAATCTACATTAAACTTTAATCCGCTAACACGCTCTAATACTGGAACACATTCTTCTTCTGTAAGTCCAGGATAAACAGTAGATTCATAAATAACAATATCGCCTTGTTTAAGAACTTTACCAACAGTTTCGCTTGATTTATATAAAGGTGTTAAATCTGGTCGATTGTTTTTATCAACTGGAGTTGGAACGGTAATTATATAGTAATTACAATCTTTAATATCTTCTAATTGAGTAGTGCAAAATAAGCCAACTTTACTCGATGGTTTTTCAACAAGTACAGATTGTAATAATTCTTTCTCAACCTCAAGCGTAAAATCATTACCTTTATTAAGCTCTGAAATCCTATTTTGATTGATGTCAAATCCTACTACTGGATATTTGGTTGCAAACAATCTAGCCAGCGGCAATCCAACATATCCTAAACCTATTATACCTATTTTTATATCCATCTAAAAGTGGTTTAAACAATTAAAATTTACGAACCAATTTCTTGGTAAATAAAACCTATCTCTTTAATTTTTTGTGCATCTAATAAATTTCTACCATCAAAAACAAAAGCTGGTTTTTGCATGCTATCATATATTTTTTGCCAATCATAATTTTTAAATTCATCCCATTCTGTTAGAACAGCAATAGCATGAGAATTGGCACAAGCTTCATAAACATCATTGTAAGAAGTTACAAGTTTCTTATTTTGATCATCCGAACGAGTTTCAAGATAATTCAAATCAGAGATTACTTGCTTGTAGTCAACTTTAGGATCATAAACAGCAATTTTTGCTTGCTCATTAATCAAATCGTCTGCAACATAAATAGCAGCTGATTCACGAGTATCATTTGTATCTTTCTTAAATGCCCATCCTAAAAATGCAATTTTTTTATCAGCGATAGTGTTGTATAAAGTACTTACAATATTTTTAGAAAATCTTCTTTTTTGGTGATCGTTCATGATAATAACTTGTTCCCAATAATCGGCAACTTCATTCAATCCGAAAGATTTAGAAATATAAACTAAATTCAAAATATCTTTTTGAAAACAAGAACCTCCAAATCCTACAGAGGCTTTCAAGAATTTTGGCCCAATTCTACTATCCATTCCAATAGCTTTTGCAACTTCATTTACATTAGCACCTGTTTTTTCACAAAGTTCAGACATTGCATTTATTGAAGAAACACGTTGTGCTAAAAAAGCATTAGCTGTTAATTTAGATAACTCTGATGACCAAACATTAGTAGTTAAAATTCTTTCTCTTGGAACCCAATTAGCGTAAACATCTACTAAAGATTGAATAGCTCTTTGACCTTCTTGAGAGGTATCTCCACCAATTAAAACTCGGTCTGGACTTAACAAATCCTCAACTGCAGTACCTTCTGCTAAAAATTCAGGATTGGATAAAATTTGAAATTGCACTCCATTACCCGTATTATCTAAAATACTTTTAATAGCCTCTGCAGTTCTTACTGGTAAAGTTGATTTTTCAACTACAATTTTATCGTTTTTAGATACTCTTGCAATTTGTCTTGCGCAAAGTTCTATATACTTTAAATCGGCTGCCATACCTTTGCCAGAACCATAAGTTTTAGTTGGTGTATTTACCGAGATAAATATAATTTGGGCTTCATCTATTGCTTTATCAACTTCTGTTGAGAAGAAAAGATTTTTACCTCTAGAATGTGCAACTATTTGACCAAGACCTGGTTCATAAACCGGAATATTGTCTACATTTTCATCATTCCATCTCGCAATACGCTCTTCATTTAAATCAACTACAGTGACTTTGATATGTGGGCATTTTTGTGCTATAACTGCCATTGTTGGTCCACCAACATAACCTGCTCCGATGCAGCAAATATTTGTTATTTTCATTCTATTTTATTTTAAATTTTCCCAATACCATTTCACTGCTTCTTGCAATCCCAATGAAAAGGAATATTTTGGATTATAATTTAGTAATCGTTTCGCTTTTTCTATACTAGCCAAAGAGTGTGGTATATCTCCTACTCTATTAACACCATAAACAATTGATACTTCTGCTATTGAAGCATCATGTTTAGATAAATTTTCTTTCAACAAATTAACCATCTCGTTAAGAGTCACTCTATCACCAAACGCAGTATTGTAAACTGTATTTAGTGCTTCATTATTTTGAGTTGTCATTGCCAATTCATTCATTTGAATCACATTGTCTATATAAGTGAAATCTCTTGAATAGGTTCCATCACCATTAATCACCGGACTCTCGTGACGCATAAATTGCATAACAAATTTTGGAATAACTGCAGCATAAGCTCCATTTGGATCTTGACGTCTTCCAAAGACATTAAAATATCTCAATCCAATTGTTTCTAATCCATACGTTTTACTAAACACATCAGCATACAATTCATTCACATATTTAGTAATTGCATATGGTGATAGCGGTTTTCCAATTACTTCTTCAACCTTAGGCAAAGCCTCTGAATCTCCATATGTAGAAGAACTTGCTGCATAAACAAATCTCTTAACTTGATTATCACGAGAAGCTACTAGCATATTTAAAAAACCCGTAACATTAACTTCATTACTAGTGATTGGATTTTGTATTGATCTAGGTACAGAACCCAAAGCCGCTTGATGAAGAACAAAGTCTTTCTCTTTAGTGGCTTTTAAACAAGTTTCTAAATCTCGAATATCACCTTCAATTAAATCAAACTTTTCATGAGATAGTAAATGCTCAATATTATGTCTATGTCCTGTTGCGAAATTATCCAAACAAGTTACATAGTATCCTTTTTTTATAAAATAATCACACAAATTAGATCCTATAAAACCTGCACCTCCAGTAATTAATATTTTTTGAATAGTATTACTCATTATTTATTTTTTCTTTTGAAAAATACTTTTATACCATTTTAATAAAACATTTTCTGATGGTTCTTCTTCGTGATATCCGTTAGAATAAGCACCATAACCATAGCCATAACCATATCCGTATCCAGCACCATATTTAGCTTTATTCTCAAATCCATTTAAAACAATACTAACATTGTGCAATTCATCTCTTTTAACTCTATTATTTAACAAGTTAACCATTTCTTTTTTAGTGAAATTTTGACGCATTACATATAGAGTAACATCAACATAACTTGACAATTCTACTGCATCAGTTACTAACCCAACTGGTGGCGTATCGAGAATTACATAATCGTATTTTTGTTTTAATTCCTCCATTAACTCGCTCATTGTTTCACCCATGATAAGTTCGGATGGATTTGGTGGAATTGGTCCAGATGTTATAACATCTAAATAGGGTATTTTTGTACTTTGAGTAATCTCTTCTAATGTTGATTGACCAATTAAATAATTAACTGCGCCTGTATTATTTTTTAGATTAAAATCATCAAAAATCTTAGGTTTTCTCAAATCTAATCCTACAATAACTGTTTTCTTCTCACTCAAGGCAAATACCGTTGCAATATTGATTGAACAAAAAGTTTTACCCTCACCACTAACTGAAGATGTTAGCATTAATACTTTACTTCCGGAGATCTTTTGCTTTTTATACAAAAATTGTAGCGAGGATCGGATTGCCCTAAAGGATTCTGATAATGCAGATTTCGGTTTTTCAAAAACTGCTAAATTGGTATCAGAGTGTTTCATACCTACAACTCCAATAAGCGGTATGTTTGTTAATGAACTAATATCATCTGTATTTTGAATAGCATTGTTTATAAAAAATATTAAAAACACTATTAAAAGCGGAATTATTAATCCTGAGAATATTGCAATAATATAATTTACTCCTGTTCTTGGCCCAATTAAACCTCCACCTATATCCTTTGCTGGATCAATAAATTGCACATCTGATAAGTTGGCTGCTTTAACAATTTGCGCTTCATTTCGTTTTTGTAGAAATGCATCAATAACGCTATTGCTAAGATTGAATTTCCTCATTATCTTTAGATAATTTTGGCTGTCCTCTGGTAATTGTCTAATGTTACTTTCGGCTTGACTCATCTTGGTTCTTACTTGAGAAGATTCAAATTGGATTGCTGCTCTTGCAGCATTAATATTTTCTAATAAAACCTTCTTTACAGCAGAAATTTCATTATCAATATTATCAAACATTAATTCACTTTTTACAGAATAAGCCATCTCAGATCTTCTTACTGAAAGTGATATTAAATCAGATACATTCTTAAGAATATTTGGATCCTCAATTCCAGCTACTGATGGTGCTGGCAACTTGGAATAATCACTACTATTTCTTAAATAACTACTTAAAGTATTGTAGTAATTAATTTTTCTATCAACTCCATCTTTGATTATATCAAGCTCTGTTATCTGGCTTTGATAAGTCTCTCCTCTTCTTTCTATTTCTACAATATTCTTGTCTCTACTAAAATCTTTTAACTCATTATTAGAATCTCTTAAATCACCTTCCATAAGAGTCAAAGTCGTGTCAATATATTTTATAGTATTTTCTGCAAATAAATTTTTACTTTCAAGTTGTTTCTTCATCAACATCCTAACGGTTGCATTTAGATAATCAACAATTCTAGCCTTATTTGTTCCCTGCATTGACAACTTCAAAATTGAACCAGCTTTTTCGTCAACAGCGACTTTCAAATTTTTGTAATTAGAAACAACATCATCAAAATTATTCATTTTGACAATATACTTTTCATTGGTGTATTTACCTGGATTATCCTTAATTTCTAAAACCCAATTTAAAAAAGGAAGATTAACCCTTTGTCCTACTTTATAGTTTTTAATAAAATCTCCACTAGCAACAGATTGAACATCTTTGGCATTAGTGTTGTAATTAATTACAGAAGCAGAATTTGATTTAAAATTAACTTTTATCTGATACTCGAATGGAGAAACAAAAACAATGTGAATTGGCAAACCAAGTAATTGATTTTTAGATTTATCAATTTTCACATAGAAAGGCGTTGAACCATAAACATCTTTTGTATAATATTTTTGCTCTTGTTGATAGTCAATAAAAAAATCTAATTTATCTACAACTAATTCATTGTGAGATCTAGATTTTAATGTAGTTGCAATAGTTTGTACTTGATCTGAAGTTCCTCCCCAATTGAAAACTAAACTTGTATTTGAAGTAAATAACGGATTTTCTTGTTCTTTTACAGCTATTGTGGTTTCGAGTGAATAAATTTTTTGCTTTCTTATATTTATTTGATAAGCAATAGTCAATGCCACTGCCAATCCAAGTATGAACCATTTCCAATAACTACCAGTTTTTATTAAAAATCCTTTGAAGTCAAAGCTATTTTGGTTTTCAAAAAAAGAAAAATCTTTTATATCTAACATTATTGGTAATTTTAGTTATTTAAGTAATAAAAAAGTGGTTGTTGCCAACGACAGGATAGTAATAATAGTACCTAAAGATTCTATACCTGTTTTACCTGTTCCCCAAGTTTTTTGTTTCAATGGTTTTATATAAATATAATCATTAGGCTGAAGATAATACACATTAGACTTCATTGCATTAGCATCCGTCAAATCAATTCTAAAAGTTTCAGCTCCTTGAGGAAATTGTCTAATAACAATTACATCTTTTCTATCACCAGTAACTGTTATATCACCAGAATTTGCAATAGCTTCAAGAATATTAACTTTATCTTGATACAATACTTTAGAACCCGGACTTACTACTTCACCGTTTACAGTATATCTAAATCCAGCTAATTTTACATTTACAAAAAGTTGTGCATTTGCTTTGAAATATTCGTCTAACAAACGTTCTTCTATCTTCTTTCTGACCTCTTCTGCAGTAAAACCTAAAACATTTACTTCTCCCAATACCGGAATTCTAATATTACCATGGTCGTCGATAGTGTAACCATTAAAGAACAATGATTCGATAGTTGGAGACAATTGAGCTTTGCTTGTATTATTAAACATTTCAACAAGTCTTTCATCAAGTGCTTTTATAGTAACGTTTAATATATCATTTGTTTGAAGTCTATAGGGCTTTATGTTAGTAGCAACAATATTAGATGAATCTGTATTTCCTTTATTCTGTAAATAAATCAAATCTTTTGTAGGTACACATGAGGTAAATACAATTCCAATAAAAAATAATATATAGAGTATTCTGTAGTTCATTATCAAAAATAATTTAGCAAACAAAGATAGTTTTTCAAATCTAAAAACAAAAAAGTTAGAATAGAATATTGACTAATTATTTTTTAGAGAATTCTCAAACGGAACTCGTTGCAAGATACTTCTTCCTAAAGTAACCTCATCGGCATACTCTAATTCGTCGCCAACAGCTATCCCTCTTGCGATTGTAGAAGTTTTTATATTACACTCTTTTATTTGTTTGAAAATATAAAAATTCGTGGTATCACCTTCCATTGTGGAACTTAACGCAAAAATTATTTCTTCAATCGCACCCAATTTTACTTTTTCAACTAACGGATTGATATTCAATTGACTTGGGCCTACCCCATCGATTGGTGAAATTTTCCCACCTAGAACATGATATATTCCTTTAAACTGATTGGTGTTTTCAATAGCCATAACATCTCTAACGTCTTCAACAACGCAAATTATTTTATGGTTTCTTGAGGCATTTGCACAGATTTCACACACATCAAGGTCGGAAATATTGTGGCAATTTTTACAAAATTTAATATCATCACGCATCGTAGTTAACGCTTGCGATAAAAAATGAGTCTGTTCACTAGGTTGTTTCAATAAATGCAATACCAGTCGCAAGGCAGTTCGTTTACCAATTCCTGGTAATTGAGCCATTTCGTTGACTGCTTTTTCGAGAAGTTTTGATGAAAATTCCATTTGGCAAAAGTAACAAATTAGATTTTTAGATTATTAGATTTTTGGATTAATAGATTTGTATTTATGCTTATTCTGTCTTTTTTCTATTTTCTATTATCTTTCTTCTCAAATATTTCTATTTTAGCACAACCAAAAAAATCATTTATGTCTTCAGGAACTATTTTAGCCATTATCATTATCTATTTCGGAATTCTTATTCTTATTTCGAATCTTGTTAGTAAAAAAGATAGTAGCAACGATGCTTTTTTTAAAGCAAATAAAAATTCTAAATGGTATTTGGTAGCGTTTGGAATGATTGGAACGGCGCTTTCTGGCGTGACTTTTATTTCGGTTCCTGGCGAAGTTGGAAATCCTGATTTGCAGTTCAAATATTTCCAATTTGTTTTGGGAAATGCAATTGGGTTTATCATTATTGCAACGATTTTACTTCCACTCTATTATCGAATGAATTTGACTTCGATTTATAGTTACATCGAGCAAAGATTGGGCGTTGTGAGTTACAAAACTGCTGCCACAATTTTCTTGATAAGCCGCACTATTGGCTCAGCTTTTCGATTGTATTTAGTTGTAATTGTGTTGCAACGTTTTGTATTTGATGCTTATAACATTCCGTTTGCAATGACGGTTTTAATTTCGTTAGCGTTAATATTTGCTTACACGTATCGTGGCGGATTGAAAACAATTATTATCACAGATACTTTGCAAACATTCTTCTTAGTTTCTTCGGTGTTCTTGACGATTATTTTTATTTGTAATAGTTTGGATTATAGTTTCATGGAAGCTTTTGAAGCTGTAAAAAACAGTAATTATTCTAAAGTGTTCTTTTATGAAGATTACTTGAAAGGTAACTTCGTAGTAAAACAAATTTTGGGTGGAATCTTTGTAACTATCGCCATGGTTGGCTTAGATCAAGATTTAATGCAAAAGAATTTGAGTTGCAAAAATATTGGTGAAGCTCAAAAAAACATGTTCACATTTACTGGAATTTTTGTGGTGATTAATATTTTCTTTTTAAGTGTTGGCGCCTTACTTTACTTATATGCAGAGAAAAACGGAATTGCTGTTCCGATGGTTGATGGTGTGAAACGTACTGATTTATTGTTTCCTGAAATTGCTTTTAATCATTTGAATATTGTTCCTGCAGTTGTATTTTTGTTAGGATTGACTGCGGCAACTTTTGCTACAACCGACTCGGCTTTAACCGCTTTAACAACCTCTTTTTGTGTTGACTTTCTTGGAATGGATAAAAAGCAGTCAGCAGATAGCAGTCAGCAGATAGCAGATGATAAAAAAATGGTTCGAACGCGTCATTTAGTTCATGTTGGGTTTTCGGTGTTGATGTTTTTGGTGATAATTATATTTAATTCTCTGAACGACAAATCGGTGGTGACAATGATTTTTAAAGTGGCGAGTTATACTTATGGACCGCTTTTAGGTTTGTATGCTTTTGGTTTGTTTATGAAATCGAAAACGGTTCATGATAAATTGGTTCCGATTATTTGTGTGATTTCACCTTTAGTTTGTTTTTTAATTGCTAAAAATTCTGCTGCTCTTTTTGGAAATTATGTCATTGATAACGAATTGATTATCGTAAACGGATTGATTACTTTTATTGGGTTGTTAATTATTAGCAAACCTGCCACTAGTCAGACGAAGTTTTAAGAATGGAAAATCTATTTGTTTTTAGTGGACTTGGTGCTGACAAAAGAGTTTTCAACTATTTAGATTTTTCAAAACACAATACCACTTTCATTAATTGGGTTCATCCGACACACAATGAATCAATTGAAAATTATGCAAAAAGATTAACCAAACAAATTACTTCAGAAAAACCAATTTTAATAGGTTTATCTTTTGGTGGAATTATAGCTGTTGAAGTTGGGAAGATTATTGAATCAAAGAAAATAATTTTAATAGCTTCCGCTAAAAATAAAAGTGAAATTCCTTTTTATTATCAATTTGCAGGATTCTTAAATCTTCACAAATTGATTCCAACTAAATTAATGAAGAAATCCAATTTTTTGAGTTTTTGGTTTTTCGGAATTAATAGCAAGGAAAATAAAAATTTGTTGACTGAAATTTTGAATGATACTGATGAAACTTTTCTTAGTTGGGCCATTGATAAAACTGTAAACTGGAAGAATACCCATATCCACAAAAATCTAAAACACATTCATGGTACTGCGGATAGAATTTTACCTATTCAATTTGTAAAATCTGATGTAAAAATAGTTGATGGAGGACATTTTATGACTATTGACAAATTTGAAGAACTGAATATTGTTTTGGGAAATTCAATCAAAAATTAAAATGGAAACCTCTCTAGCCCTGATTGCAGTGGCACGAAGTAAAACGTAAAGCAGGAATTACCATCACTGATAAAGCCCTAACCACTCGCTCCTAATATTGATTAGTTGTCAATAAAACCAAGGTACAAGCTTCTTCTACTTTGATGGAATTGGCTTTAAGTAATTGATAAAACTCTGGATTTTCGGTACCTGGATTGAAAACTACTCTTTTGGGTTTGGTTTCGATAATGTAGTTGTAATATTCGCGTTGGCGCACCGGATTTAGGTACAAGGTTACGGTATCGATATTTTTTAGAGGAATATTTTTGGTTCTGATTGAAATTCCGGCAACTTCGCCTTGATTTTGTCCAATTGCTATAACCGAATGACCTTTGTCAACTAGCATTGTTATGGCTTTGAAAGCGTATCTTTCGGGTTTGGTGGAAGCACCAAGAACTAGTGTTTTCTTATTTTTCATAAATGTAGAAGTTGTTTTTTTAGAGGTCATTTATGGTATCGCCCTATTTGAAATTTGTTTTCAACAAAAGTAATGTAAGTGGCGATTTCATGGTACAAAATTACGGATAATTGTTTTTATTTTAACTTTATGCGTTACTTCTTTATTTATCTTTGTAAAAAATTTAAACTTTTCAAAAAATGGATGTTTTCTTGAATACTTTTTTTGTTTTGCTTGGTGCGCTGTTTTCGGTATTGAATCCGATTGGTGCGATTCCGTTTTTTGTGGGTTTGACTCAAGATTATAACAAGGCAGAACGTTCACGAGTTTCTTTAATGGCGGCAATTAACGTTTGTATTATATTAATAATTTCCTTTTTTGTTGGTGAATATGTTTTGAGTTTTTTTGGAATTACGATTTCAGCACTTAGAATTGCTGGTGGAATTTTGATTGCAAGTTCTGGTTTTGGTTTGCTAAACGCTAATCCGAAAAAGAGAAAAGGAATTAGTAAAGAAGTGGAAGAAGATTTGCAAAGCAGAACCTCTATTGCTTTAACACCACTTGCTATGCCAATGTTGGCTGGACCTGGTTCGATTTCGTTATTAATAGCATTTAATCAAGATCACAAAACTACTCCTGAAATTTTGTCTTCTACACTTTCTATTTTTGTGGTTTCTCTTCTAATATTTTTGGTATTGAGAAGTGCGCATTATTTGGCTAAATATCTTGGTGCTTCAGGAATTGTGGCGATTTCTAGAATTGTAGGATTCTTAACAGTCGCGATTGGTATTCAGTATATTATTAGTGCGGTTTTGAGTATTATTAGAGGAATTTAGAAAATTACGAAGTACAAAATACGAAGTACGAAGTTTGAAATAAATAATCCCAAATTCCAAAGTAAACAATTGGAATTTGGGATTTGGGATTTGCTGTTTTTAAAATTTATTTTCTTGGAAGAAAAACTTCTGCCATCATGCATCTTGCACTTCCGCCGCCACATGCTTCTATGGTGTCTAGGCTTGAATGAAGAATTGTGATATGTTCTTCTAATTGTGCGATTTGCTTTTTGGTTAAAGCATTGTAAGCTGATGAACTCATGATTAAGTATCTTCTTTCATCTGCGCCTTGCAATTCTAACATGTTTCCTGCGAAATTGTTCATTTGATCTTCACTAATTAGAACAATTTCTTTTTCGTCTGAACGAAGACTGTCTAGAACCATTTTACGTTCTTTTTTATCATCGATACAATCAGCACAAATTACTGCAAATGTATCTCCAATGCACATCATTACGTTGGTATGATAAATCAATTTTCTTTCGCCATTAACGGTTTGAAATGATTCAAATATGATTGGATTCAAATCGAAATCTTCGCAAAATTCTATGAATAATTCTTCGTCTGCTCTTGGAGAAAGTGCGCAATATGCTTTTCCGTTTTCTCTATCAAGAACAATACTTCCTGTTCCTTCAAGGTAAAATCCATCATCTTCAGCAGAAGTATAGTCCATAATTCCGTCGTTGATTTCGTATCCTTTAGCTTCAAGAATATCTAAAATATCTTCACGCCTTTCGGCACGACGATTTTCGGCAAACATTGGATACAAAACTACATCACCATTTTCGTGAAAAGAAATCCAATTGTTTGGAAAAATACTATCTGGTGTGTCTGGATCTAAAGTGTCGTCAACAACCGTAACATCGATTCCGACCATTCTTAATTTGTTTACGAATGCATCAAACTCTTGTTGCGCTTTTTCATTAACATTCGCTGGAGTTAATCCGTCAAGGACTTTTTGATAATAGTTGTTTACTGCCGTTTGTTCGTTCATTCTAAACGCTACCGGACGAATCATCAGAATTGAGTTTGTAGTTTGATTCATTTTTTTGTTAGTTAGTGGTTTATTGTTAATCGTTAATTGTTTTAGTTCCAACCAAGAACCCTAAACTAAAAACCATAAACATATTTAATCTCTTATTAAGGGTAGAGTCGAACATCTTAATAGTCCTTCTTGTTTTGCTATTTCAGAGTATGGAATTTCTTCCACTGTAAAACCTTTTTCTCTTAGCCAATTATTTAATCTTGTGAAGTTTTTCTCAGAAACTACAACATCTGGCGCGATAGAAAATACATTGGAATTCATATTATACATTTCGTCTCGTTTAATGTGAAATAGGTTTTCTTTTCCGAATAATTTTACTAAATAAACGTAATCTGCTTCTTCACGGAAACCACTTTTGTAAATAATTCCTTTATTAGTTCCCACTGGCTGAAAACAGCAATCAAGGTGCAATGCATTATCGCGAGCTTCTAATTTAGATTTCACCAAATCAAATTCTTTCACAATTTTGTTTGGAAACAAATCTTTAATGTATTGAACACCTAGCATATTAGTTCTTGCTGTGATGTAATCTTTATAATCGGAACCTTTGTAAGTTCCTATAAAAATATAATCATTCCAAAGCATTACATCACCACCTTCAATATGTACATCGTCTGGCGGACGAACCACTTTAGCAGGATTGATTTGATCAATAACATAATTTATTGCATCCAATTCACGATTTCTATCAGGTAAAATGTTGGCTTTTATAAAAACATCGTCAATCACGAAACCAATATCACGAGTAAAAATTTGATTATAATTTTCAATCATTTCTGGGCGAAAAACTTTCACATCATATTTTTGAAATACTTTATTGAAGGCTTCCATTTCGTTAACCATATCTACTTCAATTGGATATGTTCCTGCGAGAATATGTTCTAATGATTTTGGATCGTAGGCTTCGTCTACTGTTGGAGTTGGTCCATTATTTAATGCTGAACCTAACACAACGGCTCTTAGTCTTGAGGTTTCGTTTTTTACATTTAATTGTAACATATAATTTGCTTTTGGCATTTGTACAAATATAAAAAAGCTCCGTTGATTAACGAAGCTTTTGTTTATAAGTATTTAAAGAATTTTATCTTTTATCCATTGCAACAAAATCTCTCAATGGATGACCAGTATAAACTTGTCTAGGTCTACCAATTGGTTCTTTGTTAACTCTCATTTCCTTCCATTGTGCTATCCAACCTGGTAAACGACCGATTGCGAAAAGAACAGTAAACATATCCGTTGGAATTCCTAAAGCACGGTAGATAATACCTGAGTAGAAATCAACGTTTGGATATAATTTTCTTGATACAAAATACTCATCAACTAAAGCAGATTCCTCAAGTTTTTTTGCAATTTGAAGAATTGGATCATTTACTCCTAAAGTTGCAAGAACTTCATCAGCAGCTTTTTTAATGATTTTAGCTCTTGGATCAAAGTTTTTGTATACTCTATGACCAAATCCCATTAAGCGGAATGGATCATCTTTATCTTTTGCTTTAGCTAAATATTTATCAGCATCACCTCCATCTTTTTGAATATCTTCAAGCATCTCTAAAACTGCTTGGTTTGCACCACCATGTAATGGACCCCAAAGTGCAGAAACTCCTGCAGAAATCGATGCAAATAAACCTGCGTGAGAAGAACCAACAATTCTTACCGTTGATGTAGAACAGTTTTGCTCATGATCTGCATGAAGAATAAATAATTTATCTAAAGCATCAATTACAACTTGGTTTTGTTTGTAAGGACCTGTTGGCAATTCAAACATTAAATGCATGAAATTTTCAACATAACCTTTGGTATTATCATAATAATTCAAAGGATAACCCATCATTTTTCTATAAGTCCAAGTAGCAATAACTAAAAATTTAGCCATTGTTTTACATACAGCTTCGTACATTTCTTTTTCATTTTCAACATTAACCACTTTTGGATTAAAAGCGGTTAAAGCAGAAGTTAAAGAAGACAAAACTCCCATTGGATGAGCTGTTTTTGGAAAACCATCAATGATGTTTTTCATTTCTTCGTTTACCAAAGTATATTTACGAATATCATTTTCAAATTGTTCTAACTGCTCTTTTGTAGGCAACTCTCCAAAAATCACCAAATAAGAAACCTCAAGAAAATCAGCTTTTTCCGCTAAATCTTCAATTGCATAACCTCTGTAGCGTAAAATTCCTTCTTCACCATCAAGGAAAGTAATATCACTTTTACAAGAACCTGAATTTTTATAACCTGGATCTAAAGTGATGGCACCTGTCAAGGCACGTAGTTTTTCAATATCGATGGCTGGTTCGTTTTCGCTTCCAACAATTACTGGAAACTCATACTTTTGGCCATCATATTCTAATATTGCTGTTTTTGACATAATATGTGTGGAAATTAATCGTGATAATTTATAATTTAACAAAATTATGGAATTCTAAATGAATTAAAAAACAAATACGTTAACGTTTTCGTTAATTTTAATATAAAAATTGCAAGGTTGATATAGTTGAATACAAAAAAAACTCGTTAAGTTTGAACTCTATGGAAATATTACTCTTTTTTTGGAAATAAAAACTCACCATTATATTAATGATTAATAAATTAAAATAGCTTAAAATTAAAATATGGAGATTTTGTTAAATACCAGTTTAGAGTAATATTTACGATGTCTAATAAAATAACAACACCTGACAAGTTTAAAACTCATCAGGTGTTGTTTGTAAAATATTTAAGTGATTACTTCTGTTTGAATGCTTTCAATCCTGGAAAGTAAGCAGTATTTCCTAATTCTTCTTCAATACGTAATAATTGATTGTATTTCGCCATTCTATCAGAACGTGAAGCTGAACCAGTTTTTATTTGTCCACAATTTAATGCTACAGCTAAATCAGCAATAGTATTATCTTCTGTTTCTCCAGAACGATGTGACATTACTGAAGTATAACCTGCATTATGAGCCATATTTACTGCTGCAATTGTTTCTGTAAGTGTCCCAATTTGGTTAACTTTTACTAAAATTGAATTGGCAATTCCTTTTTCAATTCCAGTTGACAAACGTTCTACATTAGTAACAAACAAATCGTCACCTACTAATTGTGTTTTGTCACCTATTAATTCTGTTAAGTATTTCCATCCTTCCCAATCATCTTCATACATTCCGTCTTCAATTGAGATAATTGGATAATTTGCGGCAAGTGAAGCTAAATATTCAGCTTGTTCTCTTGAAGTTCTAATTTTTCCAGTTGCTCCTTCAAATTTAGTATAGTCGTATTTTCCGTCTACATAAAATTCAGAAGCTGCACAATCTAAAGCAATCATTACTTCATCACCAAATTTATACCCAGCGTTTTCAACAGCAATTTTGATTGTATCAAGTGCATCTTCTGTTCCGCCAGCAAGATTTGGTGCAAAACCACCTTCGTCACCAACAGCAGTTGATAAATGTCTATCGTGTAATACTTTTTTCAAATTGTGGAAAATTTCAGTTCCCATTTGCATTGCATGCGTGAATGAAGTTGCTTTTACAGGCATAATCATAAACTCTTGGAAAGCAATCGGTGCATCAGAGTGCGAACCACCATTGATAATATTCATCATTGGAACTGGTAAAGTATTGGCAGAAACTCCACCAACATATCTGTATAAAGGTAATCCTAATTCATTTGCAGCCGCTTTTGCAGCCGCAAGAGAAACTCCTAAGATTGCATTAGCTCCAAGATTTCCTTTGTTAGAAGTTCCGTCTAACTCAATCATAAGTTGATCGATATGATTTTGTTCAAAAACAGAAACTCCCATTAATTCAGGAGCAATTTTAGTATTTACATTTTCAACAGCTTTAAGAACACCTTTTCCCATGTAAGCTTTTCCACCATCACGAAGTTCAACAGCTTCATGTTCTCCTGTAGATGCACCACTTGGAACAGCAGCACGACCTAAAACACCATTTTCTGTTACTACATCCACTTCAATTGTTGGATTTCCTCTTGAGTCAAGAATTTGTCTAGCGTGAATTTTGATAATAATACTCATTTTTATGTTTATTTGTTAAAATTAAGGTTGAAATTATTGTTATTTCCACAAATTTACTGAAAGTTAAAAAGCAAAATAATTAATTTCAAAAAACTTATAAACGCAATCGTTTTAGTAATTTATGATTTCATTTTATTTCTAGATCATTACATTTTTTTTAATACTTTCTATAAACTCATCAAATAGATAAGAAGAATCATGAGGTCCTGGACTTGCTTCAGGATGATATTGAACTGAAAAGCAATTTTTAGATTTCATTCTCATTCCTGCCACGGTGTTGTCATTGATATGATAATGAGTGATTTCTAAATCATTATGATTTTCCAATTCTTCTCTGTTTACAGCAAAACCATGATTTTGTGAAGTTATTTCACCTTTTCCAGTAAGAACATTCATAACAGGATGATTTATACCTCTGTGACCATTAAACATTTTATAAGTAGAAATTCCGTTTGCTAAACCGATGATTTGATGTCCTAGGCAAATTCCGAAAACAGGTATATCAGAAGCTATCATTTGTTTAGCTGTTTCTTGGACTTGAAAAAGAGGCTCAGGATCTCCAGGACCATTTGACAAGAAATATCCGTCAGGATTAAATGCTTTTAACTCATCAAAAGATGTGTTGTATGGAAAAACTTTTATATAACAATCTCTTTTTGCAAGATTTCTAAGAATGTTTCTTTTAATTCCTAAATCTAAAGCAGAAATTTTGAAAGTTGCGTTTTCATTTCCAAAAAAGTAAGGCTCTTTGGTAGATACTTTTGAAGCAAGCTCCAACCCTTTCATATCAGGAACATTTGCTAGTTGTTTTTTTAGTTCTTCTATTGAAGTTCCATCTGTTGAAATCACAGAATTTTGTGCTCCATTATCGCGAATGTAACTAACAAGCGCTCTTGTGTCTACATCTGAAATACATATTAGATTTTGTTTTTCAAAGTAATCGTATAAATTACTTTCAGAATCGGGACGTGAATGGTTAAAACTAAAGTTTTTACATACTAAGCCAGAAATCATAATTTTTTCTGATTCAACCTCGTTAGAATTTACTCCATAGTTACCAATATGTGGATTGGTAGCCACCATTATTTGACCAAAATAAGATGGATCGGTGAAAATTTCTTGGTAACCTGTCATTCCTGTATTGAAACAAACTTCACCGAAAGTTGTTCCAGAAATCCCGATAGATTTACCATAAAAAATGGTTCCATCGGCTAATAATAAAATGGCTTGTGGTCTTGTTGTGTATTTCATTTGATGTAGTTAGTAAAAAGTAGTTAGTTGTTGTTTTGCAAATTTAAGTTAATCTTTTATAATTCTAAAGTGGATTTATTAAAGTTTATAAACATTCTAATAGTTGGCTACTTAGCCCTGATGTAAGGGAAAAGCCTTGTCTCGTTCTTTTAAACGAGACAAGCTTTGGAAAGGCAGCAGGAAAATGGATTACTGATAAAGCCCAAACGATTCGCTTCAAATAATAAATAATTTAATATTGGGTATAAAAAAAAGGATAAACTCGAAAGCTTATCCTTTATATTTATGAAATTGAATTCATTATTCTGCTGATTGCTTCGCCTATTCGCTAGCGCTCGGGTCAGTAGTTTCTTCTGAAGAAGTTTCTGGTGCTTCAGGAGCTTTTGTTTCAGCTGCTGGAGTTTCAGATTTTTTAGCTTTTCCACCACGACGGCTTTTAGCTTTTTTCTCTTCTTTTTTACCACCGTTGTAAATTTCGTTGAAATCTACTAACTCAATCATTGCCATATCTGCGTTATCACCTAAACGGTTACCAACTTTGATGATACGAGTGTATCCACCTGGACGGTCACCAACTTTAGCTGCTACTTCTCTAAAAAGTTCAGTAACACCATATTTATTACGTAAGTAAGCGAAAACGATACGACGATTGTGAGTAGTATCTTCTTTTGATTTTGTTATAAGCGGCTCAACGAATTGTTTAAGTGCTTTTGCTTTAGCAACAGTTGTGTTAATACGTTTGTGTTCAATTAATGAACAAGCCATATTAGCTAACATAGATTTTCTATGTCCAGTCTGTCTGCTTAAGTGATTGTTCTTTTTTCCGTGTCTCATTTTAAATGCTATTTAATTTGAATAAAGAAACTAGTCTTTATCTAATTTATATTTTGACAAATCCATTCCGAAAGTTAAATTTTTAACTGCAACTAGTTCATCTAATTCTGTTAAAGATTTTTTACCGAAGTTACGGAACTTCATTAAGTCGTGTTTGTTAAAAGAGACAAGGTCTCCTAATGTATCAACTTCAGCTGCTTTTAAGCAATTTAATGCTCTTACAGATAAATCCATATCAACAAGCTTAGTTTTAAGCAATTGTCTCATGTGTAATGATTCCTCATCGTATGAATCTGTTTGAGCGATTTCGTCTGCCTCAAGAGTGATTCTCTCATCTGAGAATAACATGAAGTGGTGAATTAATACTTTTGCAGCTTCAGTAAGAGCATCTTTTGGATTGATTGAACCATCAGTTTTGATTTCAAAAACTAATTTTTCATAATCTGTTTTTTGCTCAACACGGAAATTTTCAATAGCATATTTCACGTTTTTCACTGGTGTAAAGATAGAATCTGTAAAGATTGTACCAATAGCAGCATTTTGCTTTTTGTTTTCTTCTGCAGGAACGTATCCTCTACCTTTTTCAATTGTTAATTCCATATTGAAATTAACTTTTGGATCAAGGTTACAGATAACTAATTCTGGGTTTAAAACTTGAAATCCAGAAATAAATTTTTGAAAATCACCAGCTGTAATTTGCTCTTTACCAGTTATAGATATAGTTACTGATTCGTTATCGATATCTTCAATTTGACGTTTGAAACGTACTTGTTTAAGACTAAGGATAATTTCTGTAACATCTTCAACAACTCCTGAAATTGTAGAAAACTCATGCTCTACACCTTCAATTCTTGTAGATGTAATAGCATAACCTTCTAAAGCAGAAAGTAAAACTCTTCTAAGTGCATTACCAACAGTCAATCCGTAACCAGGTTCTAAAGGTCTGAACTCAAACTTACCTTCAAAATCGGTTGAATCGATCATGATAACTTTATCGGGCTTTTGAAAATTAAATATTGCCATAATTTAGACTAGTGTCAATTATTATTTGTTGTACAACTCTACGATTAACTGTTCTTTAATGTTTTCTGGAATTTGAAGTCTAGCAGGAACAGTAACGAACGTACCAGATTTAGTATCATTATTCCATGTAATCCATTCGTAAACATGATTAGAGTTTGATAAAGAACGTTCAATTGACTCTAAAGATTTAGATTTTTCGCGAACAGCAACTACATCACCTGGTTTCAAGTGATAAGAAGGTATGTTTACTAATTCACCATTTACTGTAATGTGACGGTGAGAAACAATTTGTCTTGCAGCTCTTCTAGAAGAAGCAATTCCCATTCTGAAAACAACGTTATCTAAACGAGCTTCACATAATTGTAAAAGGATTTCACCTGTTACACCTTTAGAAGCTGCTGCTTTTTCGAATAAGTTTCTAAATTGTTTTTCTAAGATTCCGTAAGAATATTTAGCTTTTTGCTTTTCCATTAACTGGACAGCATATTCAGATTTCTTACCTCTTTTTTTAGCCATCCCGTGTTGTCCAGGAGGATAATTTCTTTTTTCGAATGCTTTATCAGCTCCGAAGATTGCTTCGCCAAATTTACGAGCAATTTTTGTACTTGGACCAGTATATCTTGCCATTTTAAAATTGTTTTGAGATAGAGATTATGAATTCAGGTCAATAAATCCTTCGATAATCTTTGTTCTTTCTCTTGTTATACTTAATTATATATTAGATACTGAAAATATTTCAGTATAAAATTATACTCTACGTCTTTTTGGAGGACGACATCCATTGTGGGGCATTGGAGTAACATCAATGATTTCTGTTACTTCTACTCCACTGTTATGTATTGATCTGATAGCAGATTCTCTTCCGTTACCTGGACCTTTAACATAAACTTTTACTTTTTTAAGTCCTGCTTCTAATGCTACTTTACTGCAATCTTCAGCTGCCATTTGAGCAGCATAAGGAGTGTTCTTTTTAGAACCTCTAAAGCCCATTTTACCAGCAGAAGACCAAGAAATAACTTCACCTTTTTTGTTAGTTAACGAAATGATGATGTTGTTAAAAGTTGCATTAATATGAGCTTCTCCTGAAGATTCAATAATAACTTTACGTTTTTTTGTACTTGCTTTAGCCATATTACTTACTATTTAGTTGCTTTTTTCTTGTTAGCAACAGTTTTTCTCTTACCTTTTCTTGTTCTAGAATTGTTTTTAGTTCTTTGTCCTCTTAATGGAAGACCAGATCTGTGACGAATTCCTCTATAACATCCGATATCCATTAAACGTTTGATGTTTAATGAAGTCTCTGAACGAAGTTCACCCTCAATTTTGTAGTATGATACAGCATCACGAATTGCTCCGATTTGATCATCATTCCAATCTTGAACTTTAGTATCTTGGCTAACTTGAGCTTTTTCTAAAATCTCAATAGCTCTACTTTTTCCTACTCCGAAGATATAGGTAAGTGCTATAACACCTCTTTTATTTTTAGGTATATCTACCCCTGCTATTCTTGCCATAATTATCCTTGTCTTTGTTTAAATCTAGGATTCTTTTTGTTAATAACGTATAATCTTCCTTTTCTACGCACAATTTTACATTCTGCGCTTCTCTTTTTTACTGATGTTCTTACTTTCATTTTTAATAACTTTAGTATCTGTAAGTGATTCTTGCTTTAGACAAATCGTAAGGACTCATTTCAAGTTTCACTTTGTCACCTGGTAACAACTTGATGTAATGCATACGCATTTTTCCTGAAATGTGTGCGATAACGATATGCCCGTTTTCTAATTCTACACGGAACATAGCATTTGATAATGCTTCAATTATTGATCCGTCTTGTTCTATTGCTGATTGTTTTGCCATAAAAATTAAGCTACTGCTTTTCTATTTTTACCACTTTTCATCAAACCATCATAATGCTTATTCAATAAATAAGTGTTTATTTGTTGAATAGTATCGATTGCAACTCCAACCATAATGATTAAAGAAGTTCCACCATAGAACATAGCCCATGATTGTTGTACATCTAAACTAACTACAATTGCTGGGAACACAGCTATTAAAGCTAAGAATAACGAACCTGGAAAAGTTACCAATGACATAATTTTATCAAGAAAATCAGCTGTTTCAACACCTGGTTTGATACCTGGTATAAAACCACCACTTCTTTTTAAATCATCTGCCATTTTATTTGTTGGAACCGTAATCGCCGTGTAAAAGAATGTAAAGATAATGATTAATAGAGCAAATACTAAATTATACCATAATCCAAACATATTACTAAAAGCACCTGCAATAGATTGAGATGTTTCAGACTGTGAAAGACCAGCTAAAGCAGCAGGGATAAACATAATTGCTTGAGCAAAAATGATTGGCATAACACCAGCTGAATTTAATTTTAATGGAATCCATTGTCTATTACCACCCATCATATCTTGTTCAAAATCACCAGAAGTTGTTCTTCTAGCATATTGAACAGGTATCTTTCTAATTGCCATAACTAAAAGTACACAAGCAATAATTACCAACATCCAAACAATAATTTCAATAACAAGAATCATTAAACCACCATTATTGTTGGTAACTCTTGACTGAAACTCTTGAATAAGTGCTTGAGGTAATCTTGCTAAAATACCGACCATAATTAATAGAGATATACCATTTCCTATACCTTTATCAGTAATTTTTTCTCCTAACCACATAGCAAAAATTGTACCTGTAGTTAAAATCAAAACTGAAGAAAATAAGAAAGAAAATGAATCAAATCCTAACAAAAATGCGCTACTAGGAATTGTTCTGTACAAGTTATAAATATAACCTGGACCTTGAAGTAAAGTGATACCAATAGTTAACCAACGTGTAATTTGGTTTAATTTTTTTCTACCACTTTCACCATCCTTTTGTAATTTTTGCAAATAAGGAATTGCTATACCCATTAACTGAACAACAATTGAAGCAGAAATGTAGGGCATAATACCTAATGCAAAAACAGATGCTTTTGAAAATGCTCCACCGGTAAACATATCAAGAATTGATCCAATTCCTTTATCAGTTTGTCCTGCAAGTCCAGAAAGCTGTGTAGCATCGATACCAGGAAGAGTTACATGAGCACCAAATCTATATACTAAAAGTAAACCTAAAGTAAACAAGATTCTGTTTCTCAACTCTTCTATTTTCCAAACATTCTTAAACGATTCAATAAAATTCTTCATAAGGTCAGAATATTATAATGTTACTGCTTCACCACCAGCAGCTTCGATAGCGGCCTTTGCAGTAGCAGTAAATTTGTGAGCAGTTACTTTTAATTTTGCTTTTAATTCACCTCTACCTAAAATTTTAACTAATTCGGTTTTGGTAGCTAAACGGTTTTCAACTAAAACTGTAAAATCTACAGTATCAGTAACGATTCCGTTATCAACTAAAGCTTGAAGAGTGTCAAGATTCACACCTTGATGCTCAATTCTGTTAATGTTCTTGAAACCAAACTTAGGAACACGTCTTTGAAGTGGCATTTGACCTCCTTCAAAACCAATCTTTTTAGAATATCCTGAACGAGATTTTGCTCCTTTGTGACCTCTTGCAGAAGTACCACCTTTACCAGAACCTTCTCCTCTACCAACTCTTTTATTTTGATTGTGTGTAGAACCTTCAGCAGGTTGTAAGTTACTTAAATTCATAACTATAATTGTTATTTAACTTCCTCAACGGAAACTAAGTGTTTAACTTTATTTATCATTCCAAGGATTGTTGGATTTGAATCATGCTCAACAACCTGTCCCATTTTACGAAGACCTAAAGCTTCTAAACCTCTTTTTTGAGTAAGTGGACAGTTGATTTTGCTTCTAACTTGTTTTACTAATAATTTAGCCATAATTTCCTTGAATTAACCTTTAAAAACTTTCTCTAAAGAAACTCCTCTTTGTTTTGCAACAGTGTAGGCGCTTCTCATTTGTAGTAATGCATCAAAAGTTGCTTTCACCACGTTATGTGGATTTGAAGAACCTTGAGATTTTGATAATACGTCGTGAATTCCAACTGATTCAAGTACTGAACGAACAGCACCACCAGCAATAACTCCTGTACCATGAGATGCAGGCATTAAGAACACACGAGCTCCACCAAATTTACCTTTTTGTTCGTGAGGTACAGATTGACCACTCAAAGGAATTCTAACTAAGTTTTTCTTTGCATCTTCTACTGCTTTCGCAATTGCTTCAGAAACGTCTTTAGATTTTCCTAATCCATGACCAACAACACCATTTTCATCACCTACAACAACAATTGCTGAGAACCCAAAAGCTCTACCACCTTTTGTTACTTTGGTAACACGATTTACACTTACCAAACGATCTTTTAATTCAAGACCACTAGGTTTTACTAATTCTACATTTTTGTATTTAGACATAATATATTAGAATTTAAGTCCAGCGGCTCTAGCGCCTTCTGCTAATGATTTAATACGACCGTGATATAAATAACCTCCTCTATCGAATGTTACTGAATCTATACCGGCTTTTAACGCTTTTTCAGCAACAAGTTTTCCAACCGCTGTTGCAACTTCTACGTTAGTACCTTTAATATCCGCTCCTTTATCTCTAGATGAAGCAGCTAATAAAGTAACACCATTTACATCGTCAATTAGCTGTGCGTAGATTTCTTTATTACTTCTGAATACAGAAAGTCTTGGTCTAGCAGCAGTACCGCTAACAATCTTTCTTATTCTATACTGGATTCTCTGTCTTCTTTCAGATTTTGTTAATGACATAACCTTTATTTTTAAGCTGATTTACCTGCTTTTCTTCTTAATACTTCACCTACAAACTTGATACCTTTTCCTTTGTATGGTTCTGGTCTACGGAAATTTCTAATTTTCGCAGTAATAGCACCTAAAAGTTGTTTATCATAAGATGTAAGTTTTACGATAGGGTTTTTACCTTTTTCAGAAATAGTTTCTAAAGTAACTTCTTTAGCAACTTCTAAAATGATATTGTGAGAAAAACCTAAAGCTAAATCAAGTTTTTGTCCTTGATTTGAAGCTCTGTATCCCACACCCACAAGCTCTAATTCTTTAGTAAAACCAGTTGATACTCCAACAATCATATTATTGATTAATGATCTGTACAAACCATGTTTAGCTCTATGATCTTTGTGGTCAGATGATCTTTCCACAATTACTTGACCTTCTTCTAACTTTACAGTAACGTCCGAAAACTCCTGAGTTAGTTGTCCTAATTTTCCTTTTACTGTAACCAATCCTTCTGTAACTTCTACAGTTACACCAGCTGGAACTACAATTGGATTTTTTCCTATTCTTGACATTGTCGCTTAGCTTTAAATTAGTATACGTAACAAATTACTTCTCCACCAACATTCAATTGCTTAGCTTGTTTTCCAGTCATCAAACCTTTTGATGTAGAAACAATAGCAATACCCAAACCATTTAAGATTCTTGGTAATTTTGAAGCACCTGCGTACTTACGTAAACCTGGTTTACTAATTCTTTGGATGTCTTTAATTACAGGCTCTTTAGTATCTTTATCATACTTCAAAGCAATTTTGATAGAACCTTGAACGGTTGAATCCTCAAATTTGTAACTTAAGATATATCCTTGATCGAATAAAATCTTTGTGATTTCTTTTTTAAGATTAGAAGCTGGAATCTCAACCACTTTGTGGTTAGCTCTAACAGCATTTCTGACTCTCGTAAGATAATCTGCAATCGGATCTGTATACATATTTATTAAAATTCGGCTACGGTTTTCAAAAGAACTATTCCATTGAACCTGAAGCCATTAAACTCAATTTTTAAAGCAGATAATTGCACGTTACCGGCAAAAATCCGGCAAATGTACAATTATCTGCTGAAATAAACTAATTTACCAACTAGCTTTTTTAACACCTGGAATTAATCCTTGGTTTGCCATTTCACGAAATGTTACACGTGAAAGACCGAATTGACGCATATAACCTCTTGGTCTACCCGTTAATTTACAACGATTGTGTAAACGTACCGGTGAAGCATTTTTAGGTAATTTTTGTAAACCTTCATAGTCTCCAGCTTCTAATAAAGCTTTTCTCTTTTCAGCATACTTAGCTACCGTTTTTTCTCTTTTAACCTCGCGGGCTTTCATTGATTCTTTAGCCATGTCTTAATTCTTTTTAAAAGGTAATCCTAATTCTGCTAATAATGATTTTGCTTCTTTATCAGTTGCTGCTGAAGTTACAAAAGTAATATCCATACCTGAAATTTTGTTAACTTTATCAATATCAATTTCTGGGAAAATGATTTGCTCCAAAACTCCTAAGTTATAATTACCTCTTCCATCAAATCCAGTAGCTTTGATTCCGCTAAAATCTCTTACACGAGGTAAAGCTGAAGTAATAAGTCTATCTAAAAACTCATACATTCTTTCGCCACGTAAAGTAACTTTAGCACCAATAGGCATTCCTTTTCTTAATTTGAATGACGCTACGTCTTTTTTGGAAATTGTAGCTAACGCTTTCTGACCAGTAATCTTAGTTAATTCATCTACTGCGTAGTCAACTAACTTTTTATCTGATACAGCTGCACCAACTCCACGGCTAATAACGATTTTTTCAAGTTTAGGAACTTGCATAACGTTTTTATAACCGAACTCTTCTTTAAGAGCTGCAATTACTCTGCTCTTATACTCTTCTTTTAGTCTAGGGATATATGCCATAACTATAATACTTGATTTGATTTTTTAGAAAATCTCACTTTCTTATCTCCTTCTATTCTTGTTCCAGTTTTTGTAGCTTCTTTAGATTTAGGATCTATTAAAGATAAATTAGAAATATGAATAGGAGCTTCTTTCTTAACGATTCCACCTTGAGGGTTTTTTGCACTTGGTTTCGTGTGTTTTGAAACCATGTTAGTACCTTCAACAATCGCTTTATTTTTCTCACGGTCAACTCTAAGAACTTTACCTTCTGTACCTTTATGGTCTCCAGCAATAACTCTTACTACGTCACCTGATTTTATTTTTAACTTTGTCATCATTAATCGAATTAAAGCACTTCAGGTGCTAATGATACAATTTTCATGAATTGTTTTTCACGAAGTTCTCTGGCAACCGGACCAAAAACACGAGTTCCTCTCATTTCACCTGCAGCATTTAACAATACACATGCGTTATCGTCAAATCTGATATAAGATCCATCAGCTCTTCTCACTTCTTTTTTGGTACGTACAACAACTGCAGTAGAAACAGCACCTTTTTTAACGTTTCCGTTTGGTGTTGCATCTTTAATAGACACTACAATTTTATCTCCAACAGAGGCATAACGACGTTTCGTTCCTCCTAAAACACGGATAGTCAAAACTTCTTTTGCTCCTGTGTTATCTGCTACTTTTAATCTAGATTCCTGTTGTACCATAACTATTTCGCTCTTTCAATGATTTCAACTAATCTCCAACATTTCAACTTAGATAAAGGTCTTGTTTCCATGATCTTTACTGTATCACCAATGTTACAGTCATTTGTTTCGTCGTGTGCAACATATTTTTTAGTTTTTAACACGAACTTACCATACATTGGATGCTTTACTCTTCTTGTTTCAGAAACAACAATAGATTTCTCCATTTTGTTGCTAGTAACCACACCAATTCTTTCTTTTCTTAAATTTCTTTTATCTTCCATCGTTCAGCAGATTACAATTCTCTTTTGCTTAATTCAGTTGCCAATCTTGCAACCGCTCTTCTCATTGTTCTAATTTGAAGTGGGTTTTGAATTGGTGAAATAGCGTGAGCGGTTTTTAATTCAGCGTATGTTTTTTTTACTTCACTAAGTTTAACTTGTAACTCAGCTGTAGACAGACTAATAATTTCTGATTGTTTCATAATTTTATATATATTATGCTTCGAAATCTCTAGCAACAACAAACTTAGTTTTAACTGGAAGCTTTTGAGCAGCAAGACGTAATGCCTCTTTTGCAACTGCTAAAGGTACTCCTCCAACTTCAAACATAATTTTTCCGGGTTTAACAACGGCAGCCCAATATTCTACGGCACCTTTACCTTTACCCATACGTACCTCAAGAGGTTTCTTTGTTATAGGTTTGTCTGGAAATACATTAATCCAAAGTTGTCCTTCTCTTTTCATAAAACGAGTTGCAGCAATACGCGCAGCTTCTATTTGACGTGAAGTTAAAAATACACCTTTTTCATGTACAGATTTAATTCCAAACATTCCACTTGAAAGCATGTGTCCTCTTTGAGAAACACCTTTCATTCTACCTTTTTGTACCTTACGGTATTTTGTTCTTTTAGGCTGTAACATTTTTCTTTAATTTAAAAAATTACTTTCTTTTACGTGCATCTGGTTTACCACCTTTGTTGAATGGTTTTCTATCTCCTCTTGGAGAGTCTCCACCTTTTCCACCAGAAGCTTGCTTTTTATCCATTCCAACTAGTGGAGATAAATCACGTTTTCCGTAAACCTCACCTTTCATGATCCATACTTTGATTCCCATTCTACCATAAGTAGTATGAGCTTCTCCAAGTGCGTAATCAATATCAGCTCTGAAAGTTGACAAAGGAATTCTTCCTTCTTTAAAACCTTCTGAACGTGCCATTTCAGCACCATTCAAACGACCTGAAATCAAAACTTTAATACCTTCTGCATTCATACGCATTGCTGCTGCGATAGCCATTTTAATAGCTCTTCTGTATGAAATACGGCTTTCGATTTGACGAGCAATACTTGTTGCAACTAAATAAGCATCTAACTCAGGTCTTTTAATTTCAAAGATGTTAATTTGAACTTCTTTGTCGGTAATTTTCTTAAGTTCTTCTTTCAACTTGTCTACCTCTTGTCCACCTTTTCCGATAATGATACCAGGTCTAGCAGTAGTGATAGTAACGGTTACAAGTTTCAAAGTTCTCTCGATGATTACTTTTGATACACTAGCTTTTGATAAACGAGCATGAATATACTTTCTGATTTTATAATCTTCAGCGATTTTATCACCGTAATCATTTCCACCATACCAGTTTGAATCCCATCCTCTGATGATACCAAGTCTGTTTCCTATTGGATTTGTCTTTTGTCCCATCTTAATTAATTGCTTTGTGTGTTATCTAATTGTCCTAATACGATTGTAACGTGATTAGAACGTTTTCTAATTCTGTGTGCTCTTCCTTGTGGTGCTGGACGAAGTCTTTTCAACATCATTCCACCGTCAACACGGATTTCTTTTACAAATAAGCCTGCTTCAGCTACATTACCTTCACTATTTTTTTGCTCCCAGTTATTGATTGCAGATAATAATAGTTTTTCTAATTTGCGTGAAGCTTCTTTTGAGCTAAATCTTAATACATTTAAAGCTCTTTCCACTTTCTGACCTCTTACCAAGTCTGCTACTAAGCGCATTTTTCTAGGTGAAGTAGGGCAGTTATTTAATTTAGCAAAAGCTATAGACTTATTAGCCTCTTTTCTTGCGTCTGCTGATTCTCTTTTACGAACTCCCATTGCTTCTTATTTTTTACCTTTATTTTTTGCTCCAGCATGACCTCTAAATGATCTTGTTGGTGAAAACTCTCCTAATTTGTGACCTACCATGTTCTCAGTTACATAAACTGGAACAAATTGACGACCATTGTGTACTGCGATAGTTTGTCCTACGAAATCTGGTGTAATCATTGAAGCTCTAGACCATGTCTTAACAACTCCTTTGTTTCCTCCAGCAATATTTTCTTGAACTTTTTTATCTAATTTGTAGTGTACAAAAGGTCCTTTTTTTAATGAACGTGCCATGTCTATCTAATTATTTCTTTCTGCGTTCAACAATATACTTATTACTCGGGTTAACTTTAGAACGAGTTCTATAACCTTTAGCAGGAAGACCTTTTCTAGAACGTGGGTGACCTCCAGATGAACGTCCTTCACCACCACCCATTGGGTGATCGACAGGGTTCATGGCTACCGGTCTTGTTCTTGGTCTTCTTCCTAACCATCTTGTTCTACCTGCTTTACCAGATACAATTAATTGATGATCAGAATTAGATACTGCTCCAATTGTAGCTGAACAAGTTAACAAGATTAATCTTGTTTCACCTGATGGCATTTTAATTGTAGCATACTTACCATCTCTTGCCATTAATTGAGCAAAAGTACCTGCACTTCTAGCGATTGTAGCACCTTGACCAGGACGTAATTCAATACATGAAATTACTGTTCCTAGAGGAATTTTACTTAATGGTAAAGTATTCCCAATTTCAGGAGCTGCACCTTCACCAGATACAACAGTTTGTCCTACTTGTAAACCGTTTTGAGCAACGATATACGTTTTCTCTCCATCAGCATACCATAATAATGCGATAAAAGCAGTTCTGTTTGGATCATACTCAATTGATTTCACTGTAGCTGGAATTCCAACTTTAGTTCTTTTGAAATCAATGATACGATATCTTTGTTTGTGACCACCGCCTGTATAACGCATGGTCATTTTTCCTTGACTATTTCTACCTCCTGAGTTTTTTATCGGTGCGATCAAAGATCTTTCCGGCTTATCAGTTGTAATGGCGTCAAAACCATTAACAACTCTAAATCGCTGACCCGGGGTAATAGGTTTTAATTTTCTTACTGACATCTTAATTTATTAGATATTGTTGTAAAAATCTATTGTTTCTCCTTCTTGTACTTGAACAATTGCTTTTTTGTAAGCATTTGACTTTCCACTTATCAAACCACTTTTAGTGTATTTAGTAGTTCTATCTGGTCTAACATTCATTGTATTAACACTAACAACTGACACTCCATAAGTAGCTTCAACAGCTTTCTTAATTTGTACTTTGTTAGCTTTTTTATCTACAACGAAACCAAAACGATTGAAAACCTCACCATCTTTGGTGATTTTTTCTGTAATAATAGGTTTAACTATGATACTCATGGCTTGTTATTTACTTAAATTTTCTTCAATTCCTTCTAAAGAACCCTCTAAAAGAACTAAATTATTAGCATTTAAAATAGCATAAGTACTTAACTCAGAGTTAGTTACAACGCTAGATCCTTTTAAATTGCGTGACGACAAATATACATTTTTATTTGAATCACCCAACACTATTAGAGATTTTTTATTTTCTAACCCTAAGGCTTTCAAAACACTAATAAATTTTTTAGTATTTGGAGTTTCAAAATTAAAATCTTCTACTACGATTAAATTTGATTCTTTAGCTTTTAAAGAGAAGGCAGATTTTCTTGCCAATCTTTTCAAACTTTTATTCAATTTAAAAGAATAACTTCTTGGTCTAGGTCCGAAGATAGTTCCTCCTCCTTTGAAAACTGGAGATTTTTTACTACCTGCACGAGCTGTACCAGTACCTTTTTGTTTTTTAATCTTACGAGTAGAACCTGCAACTTCAGCTCTTTCTTTAGCTTTGTGCGTTCCTTGTCTTTGATTAGCAAGATATTGCTTTACATCAAGATATACTGCGTGATTATTTGGCTCAATTGCGAAAACTGAATCAGAAAGTTGAACTTTTCTTCCAGTTTCTTTTCCGTTGATGTCTAATACTTTTACTTCCATTACTTCTGAATGATTACATAAGAGTTTTTGCATCCAGGAATAGCTCCTTTAACAACAAGTAGGTTCTTTTCAGCAACTACTTTCAAAACTCTAAGATTTTGTACTTTTACATTTTCACCACCCATTCTTCCAGCCATACGCATTCCTTTGAATACACGTGATGGATAAGAAGATGCTCCTACAGAACCTGGCGCTCTTAAACGGTTATGTTGACCATGTGTAGCTTGTCCAACACCACCAAAACCGTGACGCTTTACAACACCTTGAAAACCTTTACCTTTAGAAACACCCTGTACATCAACAAATTCTCCTTCGCTGAATACCTCAACAGTGACATTGTCACCTAATTTAAACTCACCTTCAAACCCTTGGAATTCAACGACTTTCTTTTTAGCAGAAGTACCAGCTTTTTTAAAGTGACCTAAGTCAGCTTTAGTAGCATGTTTTTCTGTTTTGTCATCGAAACCAAGTTGAAGAGCTTCATACCCGTCAACCTCATTGGTTCTGACTTGGGTAACGACACAAGGTCCAGCTTCGATTACTGTACAAGGAATGTTCTTCCCGTTTTCGTCGAAAATGCTAGTCATGCCGATTTTTCTTCCAATTAACCCAGACATATTAAACAATTTATTAATTAATTAATTTTGAGAACGATACATACCGCCTCTTTTGAGGGTGCAAATATACAACTAATATTGCAACCACCAAATATTATTTTAAAGTTTAAAAAAACCGCTAAGTAAGTGCTACTTTAGCGGTTTTATTTTTCAAATCTTACTCAGATTAAACTTTAATTTCTACTTCAACACCACTTGGTAACTCTAATTTCATTAGAGCATCAATAGTTTTTGAAGATGAAGAGTAAATATCTAATAATCTTTTGTATGACATTACTTCAAACTGCTCTCTCGATTTTTTATTAACGTGAGGAGAACGTAATACAGTAAATATTTTTTTGTGAGTTGGTAACGGAATTGGACCTGTTACAACAGCACCTGTGCTTTTCACAGTTTTTACGATTTTCTCAGCTGATTTATCAACCAACATGTGATCGTAAGATTTTAATTTTATTCTAATTTTTTGACTCATCTTGTTAAAAATTAAGCGTTACCTTTTGCTTTTTTGATAACTTCTTCTGAAATATTAGAAGGAGTTTGTTCATAATGTGAAAATTCCATTGTAGAAGTTGCTCTACCTGAAGATAATGTTCTTAATGTTGTAACATATCCAAACATTTCTGATAAAGGCACATTAGCTTTGATAGTTTTAGCTCCATTTCTGTCACCCATATCATTTACTTGACCTCTACGACGGTTAATATCACCAACGATATCTCCCATGTTTTCTTCTGGAGTAATTACTTCCATTTTCATAATTGGCTCAAGGATAACAGCACCTGCAGCTTTCGCTACTTCTTTGTATCCCATTTTAGCTGCTAATTCAAAAGAAAGTGCATCAGAATCTACTGGGTGGAAAGATCCATCCAATAAGGTTACTTTTAAACTATCTACTTGATATCCAGCTAATGGACCAGTTTTCATTGCTTCTCTAAAACCTTTCTCTACAGAAGGAATATATTCTTTAGGAACGTTTCCACCTTTAACTTCGTTAACGAATTGTAACCCTACAGGCACTTTTCCATCAACTTCATCTGCAGGCTCAAGTCTAAATACGATATCTCCGAATTTACCACGACCTCCAGATTGTTTTTTATAAGTCTCTCTGTGTTGAGCAGATTTTGTGAAAGCTTCTTTGTATTCTACTTGAGGTTCACCTTGGTTAACTTCAACTTTGAATTCACGTTTCATACGATCTACAAGAATGTCTAAGTGCAACTCACCCATACCTGAGATAATAGTTTGACCTGAAGCCTCATCTGTTCTTACAGTAAACGTTGGATCCTCTTCAGCTAATTTAGCTAAAGCCATACCCATTTTATCAACGTCTGCTTTAGTTTTTGGTTCAATAGCGATACCAATTACCGGCGCAGGGAATTTCATTGACTCAAGAATAATTGGATGTTTTTCATCACACATTGTATCTCCAGTCTTAATATCTTTAAATCCAACTGCTGCACCAATATCTCCAGCCTCGATGTAATCGATTGGGTTTTGTTTGTTAGCATGCATTTGGTAGATACGAGAAATTCTTTCTTTGTTTCCAGAACGAGTGTTTAAGATATAAGAACCTGCATCTAAACGACCTGAATAAGCACGGAAGAAAGCTAAACGACCAACATAAGGGTCAGTAGCAATTTTAAATGCAAGAGCAGCGAACGGCTCTTTTACATCAGGACGACGTAAGATTTTAGTTTGATCTTCTTCTAATAAATCAGCATCATCAGGGTGAATACCTTGAATACCTTCTTTATCTAAAGGAGATGGTAAATATTTACAAACAGCATCTAACATGAACTGAACTCCTTTGTTTTTGAAAGAAGAACCTGCAATCATAGGAATGATAGCCATGCCCATAGTAGCTGCACGTAAAGCATTATTTATTTCTTCTTCTGTGATAGAATCTGGATCTTCCATATATTTATCAAGCAGATTTTCATCATAATCAGCAACTGCTTCAATAAGAATATCTCTATATTCCTTAACTTCAGCAACCATATCAGCTGGTATATCAATTATATCAAAAGTTGCACCTTGAGTTGCATCATGCCATACAATTGCTTGATTTTTTACTAAATCAACTACACCTCTAAAATCATTCTCTTCACCAATTGGTAAAGTGATTGCAACTGCATTTGATTTTAGCATATCTCTTACTTGTTGACAAACTGCCAAAAAGTTAGATCCTTGACGGTCCATTTTATTAACAAATCCCATACGTGGAACTCTATATTGATCAGCAAGTCTCCAGTTAGTTTCTGATTGTGGCTCAACACCATCAACAGCAGAAAACAAGAAAACTAAACCATCAAGTACACGTAAAGAACGGTTTACCTCTACAGTAAAGTCAACGTGTCCAGGAGTATCAATAATATTGAAGTGATAAGGTTGTGATTCTGGTAATACTTTTCCTTGTTCTGTTGGAAAATTCCACTCACAAGTTGTAGCAGCAGAAGTAATTGTAATACCTCTTTCTTGCTCTTGTGCCATCCAGTCCATTGTTGCAGCACCATCGTGCACCTCACCAATTTTATGCGATTTACCAGTGTAAAATAATATACGCTCAGTTGTTGTTGTTTTACCAGCATCAATGTGAGCTGCAATACCAATATTTCTCGTGAATTTTAAATCTCTAGCCATTTCTGTATGTATTAAAATCTAAAGTGTGAGAATGCTTTGTTTGCTTCAGCCATTTTGTGAGTATCCATTCTCTTTTTAACAGCAGCACCTTCTTCTTTAGCAGCAGCTAAAATTTCAGAAGCTAGTTTTTGAGCCATAGATTTCTCATTTCTTCTACGAGCATAAAGAAGCATCCACTTCATTGCCATAGAAATTTTTCTATCTGGTCTGATTTGCATTGGAATTTGAAATGTAGCTCCACCAACTCTACGACTACGTACTTCTACGTGAGGCATAACGTTAGTTAAAGCATCTTTCCATACTTCTAATGCTGATTTTTCGTCATTGTTTTTCTTTGCTTCTACGATGTCAATTGCATCATAAAATACTTTAAAAGCTGTAGATTTTTTACCATCCCACATTAAGTTGTTTACAAAACGTGTTACCAATTGGTCATTAAACCTTGGATCTGGTAAAAGAGGTCTTTTCTTTGCTGCTCTTTTTCTCATGTCTTTTCTTTTTGAGTTTTAAAAATTACTTTTTCGCCTCTTTTGGACGTTTTGCACCATACTTAGATCTACGTTGCGTTCTTCCTGCTACACCTGAGGTATCAAGCGCACCACGAACGATGTGGTATCTAACTCCTGGTAAATCTTTTACTCTTCCGCCTCTCACTAATACTATCGAGTGCTCTTGTAAATTGTGTCCTTCACCTGGGATGTAAGCATTCACTTCATTTCCATTAGTCAAACGTACACGCGCAACTTTACGCATTGCAGAGTTTGGTTTTTTTGGAGTAGTAGTGTAAACACGCGTACAAACACCTCTTCTTTGAGGACAAGAATCTAAAGCAACCGATTTACTCTTCTTAGTGATTTGAGTTCTTCCTGTTCTTACTAATTGTTGAATTGTTGGCATAATTAAATACTAATTTTTCTTTTATTTATTAATTCCCCACTTTTTAGGGGTTGCAAATGTAGTAATTATTTTTAATAAAAAAAATCATAATTCATTAATTTTCAATAACATTTCTTTACACATCAAAATTTATATTAAACTCTGAAATTTTACGTTATTTTTACAACGGCAACAAATATTAGAACAGCTAGCTCTATAGCCCTGATGCAAGGGAAAATCCTTTTTTGTAAAAAAAGATTTGGAAAGGCAGCAGGAATAAGGATTACAAATAAAACCCAAGGCATTCGCTCCTAGAAACTGAACTAAATTCAGCTTTAATGAAACAACTAATTTTAATTTTCATATTTCTATTTTCCCTAAATAGCTTTGGGCAAAATAGGTATTTGAAGATTATTGGTAAAAATGACAAGCAAACTAAAATTATCGATTCTGTAGGTTATTCTAAATCCTTTAGTAATGCAAAAGGAGTTGTTGATGAATGTAAATTATTTTCGGAAAAGTTGTTGAAGGTTGGTTTTTTAGAACAAGAAATTATTGAAAGTAAAAAGGAAAATGACAGCACTTTTTTATACCTATATAATATAGGTGAAAAAACTAATTTTATACATATATATATAGGTAAAGATTATGCAGTTAAAAATTGGGGCATTTATGAAGTTAAAAATGATACTTTGAAATTGCCTTTTGTTGAAAGCGAAGCCTTTTTGAATTCGACTTTGAAGCAGTTGGAAACTAAAGGTTTTTCTATGGCGAAAGTAAAATTACTAAACATTAAAAATAAAAACGGTCTTGTTACCGCCGACTTGAATGTAAAAACCGAACAGAAGCGTCAATTGAATGATATTGTAATTAATGGATATGACAAATTTCCCGAAGGTCACAAGAAAAATTTGAAACGACTTTATAAAAAAAGAGTTTTCAATCAGCAGAATTTGGAAAAACTTTACAAAGATCTTGAGCAATATCGATTCGTGAAGCAAACTAAATATCCTGAGATTTTGTTTTCCAAAGATTCCACAAAAGTTTATGTTTATTTGGAAAAAGCAAAAGCGAATAACTTTGATGGTTTTATTGGTTTTTCTAACGATGAAAATTCTAAAGTTATTTTTAATGGTTATTTGGATTTGACTTTGAATAACATTTTAAATTCAGGTGAAAAAATAGCTTTGTATTGGAAAAGTAACGGCGAAGATCAAAAAACGTTTAATCTGGGTTTAGAACTTCCTTATATTTTTAAAAGTCCGATTGGATTGAAAGCGCAATTGAACATTTTCAAACAAGATAGTACCTTTCAAAATACACAAACTTCGATTGATTTAGGTTATTATTTTAATTATAATACTAGATTGTATTTAGGTTATCAATCGGCTGAATCAAGTGACATTAATAATGTAAACACTTCGACTTTAAGTGACTTTGAAAACCAATTTATCACATCTACTTTTGAGTTTGTAGATTTTAAACAAGATGATTTTCTGTTTCCTGAAAAAAGTAATTATAGTTTGAAAATTGGAACAGGAAAACGCGAGTCCAAATTTCAAAGTAATTCGCAGTTTTTTGGAAGTTTGAATTTGAAACATAATTTGTATCTCAACAATAAAAATGTGGTCAATTTAAAAACTCAAAATTTCTATCTGCAAAGTGATGACTATATTATTAATGAATTGCATCGTTTTGGCGGTATCAATTCGATTCGAGGTTTTAATGAGAATAGTTTGCAAGGTAACATCTTCTCCTCTATTTTGACTGAGTATCGCTATATACTTTCGCCAAATATTTATGTGCATTCTATCATTGATTATGGCTATTTTCAAGATAAAACCACTGATTCTAATGGTAATCTTCTTGGACTTGGTTTCGGATTTGGATTGTTGACAAAAAACGGACTTTTCAATTTGATTTACGCCAACGGAAGCACCAACGAACAAGCCATAAAACTTTCTAATTCTATAGTTCATATTAGTTTGAAAGCAACCTTTTAAACTCTTAACCATTTAAACTTTTAAACCTTCTTAAAAAAGTTTACCTTTGCGCCATGGAAAAAGAAAACCAAATCTTCGGAATTAGAGCAATTATAGAAGCTATAAATGCAGGGAAAGAAATCGATAAAGTATTCGTTCAAAGCGATGCCCAAAGTGAGTTGATGCAGGAATTGATGAAAACTATGAAAAAAAATAGCATCAATTTCTCATACGTTCCAGTTGAAAAATTAAACCGATTAACTCCAAATAACCATCAAGGTGCGGTGGCAACCATTGCTCCTATTTCGTTTGTAAAACTAGAAACTCTTGTTGATAGCGTTGTAGAAAGTGGAAAAATGCCTTTATTTTTAATCCTCGACCAATTGAGCGATGCTAGAAATTTTGGTGCTATAATTAGAACTGCCGAATGTACTGGTGTTGACGGAATTATTGTTCAAAAAACAGGCTCAGCACCAGTAAATGGCGATACTGTAAAAACTTCAGCTGGAGCGGTTTTTAATGTGCCAATTTGCAAAGTAGATCACATTAAAGACGCGATTTTCTATCTTCAAGGAAGCGGAATCAAAACAGTTGCCGCAACCGAAAAAACCGAAGATAGTATTTACGATATTTCATTAAACGAACCAGTTGCTATCATCATGGGAAGCGAAGACAGAGGAATTAATCCATCGGTTTTGAAAATTGTTGATGCTAAAGGAAAACTACCTATGTTCGGAACTATTGGTTCACTAAATGTTTCTGTGGCTTGTGGAGCATTTTTGTATGAGACAGTTCGCCAACGACAATAACAATTTTATTAGAAGCGAATGGCTTGGGCTTTATTTACAAACCATTTTCCCGCTATACATTACAATCTCGTCTCGTTCCAAAAAACGAGACGAGATTTTCATTCCTATCGGGGCTAAAAAGCAAACTATTCGTCTACTTGATCTTCTTCCTTACTCTCCTTAAAAACATAAACATATTTCACAGGTTCAGCTAAAATTTCTTCATATTCAACCATTAGTTCTTCAGGTTTTGGTGGATTTACGAAGTTGCCGTTTTCATCAAATCGTTTCATAAAGGCATCTTCTTGCGGATTGAAATCAGGTTTTTCCCATTCGTATTGTATGTCTTTTACGTAATCAGGTGTTTTGAATCTTACAGCAAAAACAAATCCTGTTAGTAATCCAGCTAAATGTCCTTCCCAAGAAATTTTGTGGTCTACATCTGGAAAAACATACCAAATCATTCCACCATATAAAACAACAACCACAAGTGATAATGCCATCAATCGATAATATTTGGTCATCATTCCTTTAAAGAAAATGAAGGAAACCAAAACATAAATTAATCCGCTGGCGCCAATATGATAGGATTCGCGACCAATAATCCAAGTGATTATACCTGAAAATAATATTCCGTATACCAAAACTTTTAGTGAAACTTCTCTGTAAAAATAAATTAGCGCAGTTGTTAAAATAAAAAGTGGCAACGAATTATTAGCAATATGACTCAAATCACCATGCAAAAACGGACTAAAAATTACACCTTGCAATCCTGAGAAAGTTCTTGGTAGAATTCCGTGATTACCTAAATCAATATTAAAAGAATTTTCTACATAAAACACAAACCAAATCACAACCAACAAAAAAGTTGGAACAATCCAAGTTGATGGTGAAAATTTAAAATGGTTTATTTCGTTATTGTGTCTCATAGTGACAATTGATTTATCAAAAATACAACCAATAATTATTTAATGCTATTTTGTCATAGTTTAATGTAAAAATGAATCGATGTGAAAGTGAAACAATTTATTATGAAAATTAGAAAATGTTTGAATATCAAATAACTCAAATTAATACTTAAATTTGTACAATTATCAATCTTTCTGAAAATTGATACATTGATAAATTATCAAATTGCCACATTAGAAATGGAAGCACCTTTAGCCGAACGCATTCGTCCGCAGAAATTAGAAGATTATATTAGTCAGTTGCACTTAGTTGGACCGAGCGGTTCGCTGACGCAACAGATTGCTCGTGGCGTTATTCCGTCAATGATTTTTTGGGGTTCACCAGGAACTGGAAAAACGACTTTGGCACAGATTATTGCTAAGCAAAGTAATCGTCCGTTTTATGAATTGAGCGCCATAAATAGTGGTGTGAAAGACATTCGCGATGTGATTGAAAAAGCAAAACAAAGTGGCGGATTATTCACGGCTAAAAATCCGATTTTATTTATTGATGAGATTCATCGTTTTAGTAAATCGCAGCAAGATTCACTTTTGGCAGCTGTAGAAAAAGGTTGGGTAACATTGATTGGAGCAACAACTGAAAATCCGAGTTTTGAAGTGATTCCTGCGTTATTGTCACGTTGTCAGGTTTATGTTTTAAATCCGTTTTCGAAGGAAGATTTATTAGCGCTTTTGGAACGAGCAATGAAATTGGACACTATAATTTCTTCCAAAAAAATAAAAATCAAAGAATCGGAAGCGTTGTTGCGACTTTCTGGTGGTGATGGACGCAAACTATTAAATATTTTTGAATTGGTTGTAAACGCAAGCCCTGAAGGTCAAATTACAATTACCAATGAAAAAGTTTTAGAATTAGTACAACAAAACACAGTTCTTTATGACAAAACTGGCGAACAACATTATGATATTGTTTCAGCTTTTATAAAATCAATTCGTGGAAGCGACCCAAATGGTGCTGTTTATTGGTTGGCTCGAATGATTGAAGGTGGAGAAGATGTAAAATTTATAGCCAGAAGAATGTTGATTTTATCAAGTGAAGACATTGGAAATGCAAATCCAACTGCTTTTATTATGGCAAATAATACGTTTCAAGCGGTTGCCACAATTGGTTATCCTGAAAGTAGAATTATCTTGAGTCAGTGTGCTGTTTATTTAGCAACATCTCCGAAAAGTAATGCAAGTTATATGGCGATAGGCGAAGCGCAAGCTATTGTAAAACAAACTGGCGATTTACCAGTTCCAATTCATTTGCGAAACGCTCCAACCAAATTAATGAAGGAATTAGGTTATGGTGATGAATACCAATATTCTCACAATTACGCAAATAATTTTAGCGAACAAGAATATTTACCTGATGCAATTAAGGAAACTAAATTCTACGATCCTGGAAGTAATTCTAGAGAAAATGGAACGAGAGAATTTTTAAAAAATCGTTGGAAAGATAAATATGGTTATTAGTAAATAGTTTAGAATTTTACTTCTACTTTTTCAGTAACTAATTTGTCGTTTTGATAGTATTCGAAAAACCATTCGTTGTTTTTTGAAAAGAAAACACCTTGAATTGTTCCTTTTGTAGCGATATAAACATCTTTTGTTGAAGTATTGAAGATTTTATAAATCACTTTTGGTTCAGAGTCTATGATTTGAAAACCATTTGTGATTGGTTGAACAAATAAAGATGAATTATCAACTTTAGAAGTATAAACCTTGACATTCTCGCTAGTTACAACAACCTTTTCTACATTTACTTTAGCTGGAGCTGGTTCACCAATCATCCCTAAACTCTTTTGTGAAGGTTGGTATTTGTGGGTTTTTAAAATACTAAAACTATCAAAAGCCATTCGTAAAGCTTGATTATAGGCAACTTTATATTCTTTATCTTTACTTGTTCCTTCTTCTGAAGTATATAAAATTGTTCCTCTACAGTCTTTTATAACAACTTTCACTCTTGTTGTGAAAAAATTATTATTAGGAATAACATCAACAAATACTTTATTACAATTATTTGCGATAAAATCATCAGGAGCAGTTTCATTACTTAAATAGGTTTCGAAACCATATTTTTCCATAAATAATTTAGTCAAAGCATTTAAGTTATACATGTTTTCTTCTTTCAAAAAGTTGAATTTTGAAGGCACCATTGCATACTTATAGTCATTCAAATTTTGACTAAATCCGATAGCAGAAAGTAATAAAAATAAAAGATAATATTTTTTCATTATAGGTAATTTTTTAATTCTATTAAGTGATTCACTTGTTTTATATGGGAAGGAATTTCAATTTTACTTTCGTTAAAAAATATTGCATCAATCCCAAAATCTAACGCTCCTTTAACATCAGCATCTATACAATCGCCAATCATAATACTATTCTGTTTATTGGCATTTGCCTTTGATAAAGCATACTCAAATATCTTAGGATTTGGCTTTTTTACACCAGCCATTTCCGAATTGGTTACAGAAATAAAATAATCTGAAATTCCTGAATTATTTAATTTTTTATATTGAACTTCTGCAAAACCATTGGTTATTATATGCAACTTATATTTAAGATTGAGATAGTCTAAAACTTCTTTTGCGCCATCAAATAACATGTTGTTTTCTGGCAAATAGGTAATATAATCAACTGACATTTGATTTATATCCTCATCAGAAATTGAATAGTTTAGCGCATCAAACGAATCTTTCAATCTTTTGTAACGTAGTTCCTCGTGAGAAATTTTATCAACTTGATACAATTTCCAACAAGCTTGATTGATTGGCGCGTAGATTTCTACAAACGATTTTGTATCCACTTTTGGGTGATTTTCTTTAAATATTTTATCAAAAGCCAGCTCAGAATTTTTATCAAAATCCCAAAGTGTATGATCTAAATCAAAAAAAATATCGGTAATATGTTTCAATTTTAAATTTATTAATTGACTTGAAAAATTGCTAAGTTTTGAATTTATAATTAGAAAATACCATTATCATTGAAACTATAATAACCATTTTCTGTAATAATAATATGATCCAATACAAAAATATCCATTTGTTGACCCGCTAATTTCAATTTTTTGGTCACTTCTTTGTCTGCATCACTTGCTAGCAATTTTCCAGACGGATGATTGTGTGTCAAAATTAACGAAGTTGCGTTATATTCCAATGCGGTTTTGAAAATTATTCTGCTGTCTACAACTGTTCCTGTAATGCCTCCTTTTGAAAGTTGTGATTTATGGATTACTTTATTGGAATTATTGAGATATAAAACCCAAAATTCTTCATGTGGCAATTCACCAATTATGGGTTGCATGATTTCGAAAACAACTTTGCTTGAAGTTATTTTATCTAAAGTAATCGCATCTTCAGATCGTCTTCTTCTTCCTAATTCTAATGCTGCTGCGATAGAAATCGCTTTTGCCTCGCCTATTCCTTTAAATTCGGTAAGTTGTTGAATGGATAATTTTCCGAGTTGATTTAAATTGTTGTTGGCTGAAAATAAAATGCGTTGACAAAGTTGCACTGCGCTTTCATTTCGAGAGCCGGAACCAATTAAAATAGCAAGTAATTCGGAATCTGATAAGGAAGATTTTCCTTTTAGTAGAAATTTTTCTCTTGGGCGATCGTCTTCAGCCCATTGATTGATAGGTGTGTACATAATTATTTTGGCGTTTATAAAGCACAAAGAACTATATTTTTTTAAAGAGTTCAAAATAAAATGATTAGAATTTTCGTTTGAATAAAAAAACAATTCATGAAACTACCTTTAATTCTTCTTGTGATTTTATTTTCTTTTGGATGCAAAAAAGCTGAAAAAAATAAATTGAAAACTGAAAACATTTCAGTTGCTGCGATTGAAAATCCTTCTACTTTTGAAGAGAAGCTTTCAAATGCTGCAATTTCAATTATTGATGAAAATGTAGTTTATACTCCAGATTATGTTTCATTAAAATATCCTAATGGTGATGTTCCTGCTAAAACTGGAGTTTGTTCAGACGTTGTAATTCGTGCCTACCGAAAACTTGGAATTGATTTGCAAAAAGAAGTTCACGAAGATATGAAAGCTAATTTTTCGAAATATCCAACCAAATGGGGTTTTAAAAAAACAGATACTAATATTGATCATAGAAGAGTTCCGAATCTTGAAGTTTTCTTTGAACGAAAAGGTAAAAAACTTAAAGTTTCAAATAATCCAAATGATTATAAAACAGGCGAAATTGTAACTTGGATGATTAATGGAAAATTACCTCACATTGGAATTATAACCTACAAAAAATCAATAGATGGAAACCCTATTATTGTTCACAATGTTGGTGGCGGACAAGTCGCAGAAGATTGTTTGTTTAGTTGGGAAATTGTTGGTCATTTTAAGTATGAGAAACAATTTGTTGAATAGATTCCTTAATATCGTTTTCTATTAACTTCAATGTATGTTTTAAGGATTTTTTACTTTTCCATCTTTGATGACCTGTAATTATATATTTTGGTTTTGGAAACAACTGGATAACTTTATTAATAGATTTTTCCCATTCTAAAACATTTGCATCGGATAGATTTCCTAAATCTTTAGCTTGACTACTTTTAACAAAACAACCTCCATATAGGATTTGTTCGTTTTCAAACCAAATCACAATATTATCTGGCGTATGTCCTTTTCCTGGATAAAATGTTTTAAATGAGTATTGTCCTAACTTAAAAAAGGTATCTTTTTCAAATAAATTAGAAGCTCGCTCTTCAACATTAATCTTGCATATTTCATCCGTTTGTTTAGTCGAAAAAGTTTTAATTCCTTTTTGATTATAAATCCCTAAAGAACCTGTTCTGTCATCATGAGAATGTGTTGCAATACACATAACTACTTCTTTATTGTGCTTTTTTCTTATGCTATCCAACAAAGGCAATGCTTGCGTTGTATCCCAAGGTGAGTCGAACATCACAACTCCTTCATTAGTCACAAGATATATTCCGTTTGCAGAAATTGGTTTGTTTTTGTAAAATTTATAAGTTTCATAAACATAGAAATCTCCGGTTAACTTTGTTATTTTTAAAGCAGATTTGTGCTGTCCAAACACAAAAACTGTGAATAAAACAAATACTATAATAGCATATTTTTTCATTGACAAATTTCTAATTGATTAACTCCTTAACCTCATCAAAATTCAATCCACCATAATTTCCTGAACTCATTAATAACAATGCAGAATTATCAAAGTTTTGACTGAATAAGAAATTCTTAAAATCGGCTGGATTGGTATAAATTATTAGATCTTCCCTTTGAAATGATTGCGCAATTTGGTCGTATGTTACTTCTTCTAGCTGCTTGATTTTTACAGCATCTGGAGAATAGAAAACAACGGCTACATCTGCTGCGTCAAGTGCGCCTTGATATTCTTTTAAAAATTCGGCATTCAAACTACTATAAGTGTGTAATTCTAAACACGCTATCAAAGTTCTATCTGGATATTGATTCTTAACCGCTTTTGTCGTTGCTGAAACTTTACTTGGTGAATGGGCAAAATCTTTATAAGCTACTTTTCCTTTTCCTTCTGCAATTTTTTCTAATCGTTTACTTGCTCCTTTAAAACTGGCTATGGCTTCATAAAAATCGGCTTCATCAACGCCCATATTTTGACAAATCCACTTTGCTCCTGCTAGATTATTCAAATTGTGAGCGCCAAAAACTTCTATTGGCATTGGACCTTCCGGCGTATCAAGCAAAGTAGTTCCATCTTCAACCGTGTAACTTGGCGTTTGATAAGCAATTTTTCTGATTGGGTTTTCAGAATTTTCGGCTACTTTTTTTACGGTTTCGTCTTCTTCATTGTAAACAAGAATTCCGCCTTTCGTAATTTGATTTACAAAAATTTCAAATTGCTCTACATAATTTTCAAAGGTTGGAAACACATTAATATGATCCCAAGCAATTCCCGAAAGTAATGCAATGTTAGGTTGATATAAGTGAAATTTTGGTCGTCTATCAATTGGAGAAGACAAATATTCATCACCTTCAAGGACAATAAAATCGTTACTTTCTGTTAGATGAACCATGGTGTCAAATCCTTCTAACTGAGCTCCAACCATATAATCAACTTCGATATTATGATAATGCATTACGTGTAAAATCATTGAAGTTATAGTTGTTTTTCCGTGTGAACCACCAATTACAACTCTTGTCTTATTTTTAGATTGCTCATATAAAAATTCAGGGTAAGAATAGATTTTCAATCCTAATTCTTTTGCTTTTAACAACTCAGGATTGTCTGCTTTGGCGTGCATTCCTAAAATAATAGCTTCAATATCTTGAGTGATTTTTTCAGGAAACCAACCCATTTCAATTGGCAGCAAACCTTTTTTTTCTAAACGTGATTTTGATGGTTCAAAAATCGCGTCGTCGCTTCCTGTAACTTGATATCCTTTATTGTGTAATGCTAATGCTAAATTGTGCATGGCTGCACCGCCAATGGCTATGAAATGTGTACGCATTTGAAATTCCAATTATTAAAATTCCAAATCCCAAACCTATAATTATTGGAATTTGGAATTTGAGTTTTGTTATTTTTTTTCGAATTGTTCTTTTAACTTTGTTGCTTTCGCCTTGTCTTTAATTTTATTCAAATATAAATTATATAATTTTTGAAAAGTGGTTTTTGAATTGCCAATTTCGTGTGCTTTTATATAATTTGCTTCTGCTTTTTTATAACGGTTGAAATATTCGTCGATGTAACCTTTGGAAAGGTAGCCATCTACTTTAGAAAGTTCCATTAATTCGTTAGAATATTTTACAGCTTTAGCCTCACTTCCACCAACAATTCCTGGCAATTCTATGTAAAGCATTACCAATGCCCAACGTGAATCGATATGTTTCACATCTAATTTTGCTGCTGTGAGAAAAGCGCTTTCCACATCATCAATCATTCCTAAAGCCTTGAATTTATTAACTGATTTGGCTTTCATTCCGAGAGCTCCACCATATTTGTACCAATAATTGGCTGTTTTAGGAAACTGAGTTTTTAAAACTTTATATTGTTTGATAGCTTCATCCCACTTTTTTTGATGCCCTGCGATATCACCAAGAAACTCAACCGTTTTGTAATGATTTGGATTGGATTTTAAATAGCTTTCAAAAAGAGTTTTAGCTTGATCGTACTTTTCTTGTTTGTAGAGTTTTTCTGCTTTTTCAAAATCAGTTTCAGCCATCATATTGAAGGAAATTAGAAGAAATAAAAAAGGTAGAAATTTCATGGGTTGTTATTATTTTTCAAAAATAAGAAATTGGTTTGAGTATGTTATTTTTTTAAACTAATTTTAATAAAATAAAACCAATTCCAACCTTTTTAAAAAAATCATACTCTATATATAGAAACTCACATTTATGAAAAAAATTACAATCTTACTTATTTATATATTTTCTATATCATCATTTGCACAGAAGTATGAAAAATCTTGGGAAAAAGTTATTAAGCTTGAAATTGATAATAAAACAAAATCGGCATTTCGCGAAGTAACAACAATTTACAATAAAGCAGTTACTGACAAAAATGAGGTTCAGATTATAAAGTGTTTTTTTTATAAATCCAAGTATATTATGTCTTTAGAAGAAGAGGCTCAATATAAAATTATTTCTAATTTAGAATATGAAATTAACAAGGCCTCAATTCCTTCAAAAGCATTATTGAATTTGGTTTATGCAAAATGTCTAAATTCTTATTTGTTAGTTAATAGATATAAACTTCAGAAAAGAACAAAACTTGATTCAATAAAAGCTAATGATTTTCTAACTTGGACAGATAAAGATTTTGAAGATAAAATTGAAATTACATATGAAGAAACGCTTGAAAATGAAGAAATTTTAAAAAATACTAATCTTAAAAACTATTCAGAAATTTTCGATTTCTTTAATGAAGAATACTTTAATAAATCATCATTATACAACTATTTAATCCAATCAAATATAGATTATTATAGTACTAAAATTAGAGAATGGCATTACTACAACCCTAATAATAATCAACAATCTAGAAACTTATTTTCTGTATCAAATGAAGAATTCAAAAAAATAAAATTTGATTCATTAAAAGATAAAAATATAAAAAAGATCTTACTTCTATATCAACAATTTGATTATCCTGCCGGATTATCTGAAATGGAATTAGAAAGGTTACTATTTTGCAATAATTACATTTTAAAATCTGATTTTAATTTTTTAAAGAAATTAGACCTTTTGAAAAAAGAGACATCTAATGAAATTTTAATGCAAAGAATTTTATTTGAAAAAGCTAGTATCTACAATAAATATGCATCAAAGGATAAATATCCTGATTTTAATATTAAAGCTGTTGCTTGTTTAGACAGCGTTCTTACTTTAAAAAACAGATCAAATACATTTAAAAAAGCAACTTTAAAACAACATCAAATTACATTAAAAGAGTTAAGCATAAAAATTCAAAAACAATCTTATGAAAATGAAAATACTCGTGCCTTTATTAGCTATAAAAACATAGACAAATTTGATATTAATTTCTATAAGATAACTTCTAAATTTGATAGTAAAGATCTTTTAAATGACAGTATCGTTAATAATTTTATTTCTAAAAACAAAATCTATAAATCACACGAATTCTCTTTAAAAAGTAATAATGATTATTTTAATTATACAACAGAAGTACTGTTACCAAAACTAGAACTTGGAAGTTACTTACTTAAAATTGAAAATTTTGATGATAAAAAAGCTATCTATAGAATAATTACTATTTCTAATAGTTGTGTTTTAGGATACGAAAACAAATCAAATTCAGTTTACCAAGTATTAGACAGAAAAACAGGTAAACCAATTGAAAATTGTCAAGTAAAAAGCAATGATTTTAATTTAATCACAGACAAAGAAGGAATAATTCAATTTGATGAAAGCAAAATAAAAAACTCAAACTATAATTATCGTAAGATAACTATTATAAATAAAAGTGATACATTAAATTTAGATGGGAATTATTTACATAATTTAAACAAATATGAGAATGAAGAAGATGAAGAAATAAAAGCAAAAGTATGTATTTATCTTGACAGAGGTATTTATAGACCTGGACAAACTGTTTACTATAAAGGAATAGCTATACAAAACCAAAATGGAGTTCATAAAGTGATTCCTAACTTTCTTGTTCACATTATAATTGAAGACGCAAATTATTCAGAAATAAAATCATTTGATGTTACAACTAATGACTTTGGCTCATTCAATGGAGAATTTATTTTGCCAAAAAATGGTTTAACAGGTGAATTCACAATAAGTGCCGAAGAACCTGAAAACTATGAAAACGATGCATTATTCAATAAAATCGAAGAGGAACACCCTATTTGGGATAATGGCAAATTTGAATATTCTGAAATTAGATTTAGCGTAGAAGAATATAAACGACCTAAATTTGAAATTAATTTTGAACCAATCAAAGAGAGTTATACTTTAAATGATAAAATAACAATTACTGGTAAAGCAAAATCATTTGCAGGAAGTTCAATATCTAACGCAAAAGTTTCCTATAGTATTAATAAGAGAAACTACACTAATAATGATGAATCTTTTATTTCTTCTAACACAACAACTGATAATCTTGGGAATTTTAAAATTGAATTTGTGGCAAAAGCTGACGAAGATTTTGAATTTGAAAAAAATCCAACTTATTACTACACCATAAAAGCTGACATAACCGATAATAATGGTGAAACCCATTCTGCAGAAACTAATATTACTATTGGAAAACAATCATTAAAACTCGACATTAAAATTCCAAGCAAAGTTATCTCAAACGAAAAAAACAATATTTTATTAAATAGTACTAATTTAAATAATCAATTTGTTACTACAAATGGAGAACTAAAGCTTTTTTTTATTGATGGATTTAAAAGAAAGTTTAAAAAACGTGTTTTTGAAAAACCAGAAATAAATCTAATTACTAATGAAGATTTTGAAAAATTATTTCCAAATGAAAATAATCAAAAAATCAATGAAGAAAATACCGTTGGAACCTTAGTGTTTTCAAAAAAAATAAACACTAGTGTAGATAAATCTATTGCATTAGATTTTATTTCTAATTACAAATCAGGCTATTATAAATTAGTTTTTACAGCTAATGATAAATCAAATAATAACATAGAAACTAAAGCTTCGTTTGAATTGTATCAAATTAATGACAAACAATCTTTTGCTGATGAATTAATCACCATACAACAACTTAACAAAGACCCAAAAAAAGATGGGTATGTTTTAGTTCAAATAAATAGTGCTGTACCTGAACTTTATTTATCTAGTTATGGCGTTTTTGATAGTAAAGTTTTTTTTGAAAAAAGCCTTTCAATTGAAAACAATAAGACTGAATTAAAGATACCCATTCAAAAAGAAATTAAAAATGTTTTTAAAATTGGATTGGAAACTGTTTATGACAATCAACGCTTCATATTTACCAAAGACGTTTTAATAATTGAAGATACTCCGAAAATAACTATAGAAACAGAAACATTTAGAAACAAATTAGAACCTGGAAAAAACGAAAATTGGTCGTTCATAATAAATGAAGATGGTCAAAAATTCGAATTTGAAGCATTGGCTTCAATGTATGATAGCTCACTAGACCAATTTAAAAGTAGTTATTGGAATAACTTAATTTCACAACAATATTATAGAAGTTATTTTTCTGGAAAAACTGCTATTGGATTTGAGACAATAGAGTTTTTCATAAATAATTTTAATTATAATTTTTCTACTATTGAATTTCAAAATGAAAGTAATCAATTAATGTGGTTTGGATTTGATTTTAACAATAAGAACAACCAAATAGTAACCAAAGAATATAAAAAACAAATCACCAAAAAAGCTAGAAAACCAATAAATGCTAAAACAATTTACGGATTTATAACCGATGGCAAACTACCATTACCAGGCGCAAATATTGTTATTAAAGGAACAACAAGAGGAGTGTCCTCAGATATGGACGGTTATTTTGAAATCGAAGCTGCTCCTGGAGAGACACTTATATTTTCTTTTGTTGGCTATGAAAACAAAATTATTACAGTTAATGAAGCTAAAAGCATAAAAGTATCTCTTAAAGAAGATGAGACTGTTTTAAATGAAGTAGTTGTTGGCGCAATGGGAATAAAAAGATCTAAAGACGCTACTGTTTCTGCTCAAAAACAAATTGGTTTCAAAGAACTTGTTCAATCTTCAAATCCAAATGCTATTCAAACTTTATTAGGAAAAATATCTGGTGTACAAATAAACACTACAGGAGTTGGAGAAAACTCAAATGTAAAAATTTCATTAAGAGGAAACAAAAGTATAGACGGCAGTAATGATGCTTTGATTGTTATTGATGGTAAAATTTCAGATGCAAATACACTAGCGCAAATGCCTATTGATTCTATAATTGACCTGAACATAATTAAAGGTGCACAAGGAGCTGCTCTTTATGGTTCACAAGGTGCAAATGGTGTAGTAATAGTTACTACAACATATGGAGCTCAAGAAATGTTAACCACTGTAAAAACAAGAACAAACAGAAACGAAACAGCTTTTTTCTATCCAAATCTTAAAACGGATGCTAACGGAAAAATACATTTTAGCTTTAAAAGTCCAGAAGAATTAACTCAGTGGAAATTTAGATTATTGGCTCATAAAAAAGATGCTACAATGGGCTATATAGAAAAATCCGTAATTACCCAAAAAGAACTGATGATAGTTCCAAATATGCCAAGGTTTTTCAGAGAAAGTGACACTATAGAAATTTCAGCTAAAGTGAGCAATCTAACTTCAAGTTCTAAAATTGGAACTGCTATTTTACAATTATTTGATGCAACTACAATGGAAAACATTGATAGTAAAACATTCAATTTAAATAGTGCAAAAAACTTTACAATAACTCCAACTGGAAATACAATTATGAAATGGAAAATTACAATTCCTCAAGGAATTCAAGGAATTCAATATAAGCTAATTGCTAAAGCAGATAATTTTTCTGATGGAGAAGAAAGTGTCTTACCAGTTTTAACAAATAACATACTAGTTACAGAGAGTATTCCTATTTGGGTTAGAGAAAACTCCAAAAAAGAATATTCGTTTGATAATTTAAAAAACAACATTTCAAATACTTTAACAAATCACCAATTTGTATTAGAATACACTTCCAATCCAACTTGGATAGCAATTCAATCACTACCCTATTTAATGGAATATGAACATGAATGTGCCGAGCAAACTTTTGCAAGGTATTATGCAAATGTATTGGCAACCAAAATAATAAATAGTAATCCAAAAATTGGAAAAGTATTTGAAGATTGGAAAAATTCAGGAAAGCCAGTGTCTAAATTAGACCTAAATGAAGAACTAAAATCATTAATTTTAGCAGAAACTCCTTGGATAAATGATATTGAAAACGAAGAAGAAAAAAAGAAAAAACTAGCGTTATTATTTGACTTAGAGAATATGAAGACCTCATCTAATAACATTTTTAATAAATTAAAAGAAAAACAAAGACCATCTGGAGGGTTTGCTTGGTTTGATGGAGGAACAGAGAATGAATATATTACAACTCATATTGTTGCAGGACTTGGTCATTTGCAAATACTTAAAACAAACAATGATAACAATTTGAGTTTTAAAGAAATCAATAATACTGCACTACCTTATTTAGATACTAAATATTTAGAAAGAAACATCAATATTGAAGTTAAAAACTATAAAAACAATCCTTATGAGGATTTACATTATTTATATGCTAGAAGTTTTTATTTAGATAGTTTTCCTATTTCGGAAAAAGTAAAACTAATTATTAATAAGCAACTAAAAACAATCAAATCGAATTGGCACAATTATACTATTTATAATAAAGGTTTAGCGTCATTAGTCTTAAATAGATTTGATGAAAAATTTACTGCTAAAAAGATAATTGAAAGTCTAAAAGAAAATTCATCTAACAATGAGGATTTAGGAATGTATTGGATTGAAAACACATCAGGTTGGAATTGGTATCAAGCACCAATTGAAACACAAGCATTACTTATTGAAGCTTTCTCTGAAATTAATAATGATTCAAAATCAGTTGATGAAATGAAAGTATGGTTATTAAAAAGCAAACAAACTAAAAATTGGCCAACAACAAAATCAACAACTGAAGCCATTTATGCTTTATTACTTCAAGGAAAAGATTGGCTTAGTATTAAGGATAATACAATTTTTAACATTGGTGATAAAAAAATAATGACACGAAAACTTTCTGAAAACGAAAAAGAAGCTGAAACAGGTTATATTAAAATGGCATGGAAGTCTAATGAGATTACTAAAGAAATGGCTTCTATTTCTATTCAAAACAAGACTGATGTTCCGGGTTACGGTGGTGTATATTGGCAATATTTTGAAGATTTAGACAAAATAAAAACTAATATTGGAAGTTTATTATCCACTACTAAAGAACTATTCATAAAGAAAAATACTGCTAAAGGTGAAGAATTACAAAGAATTACAGCCGAAAACACATTAAAATTGGGAGATTTAGTTACTGTTCGCTTAGTAATCACAACAAAAGAAGATCTAGAATTTATTCATTTAAAAGATATGAGAGCTTCTTGTTTTGAACCAGTAAATGTTCTTTCAGAATATAAATGGAATGATGGTTTAGGATATTACTTGAGTACAAAAGATGCTGCAACTCACTTCTTTTTTGACAAAATAAACAAAGGAACTTATGTTATAGAATATGATATTAGAGTGAATAATATTGGTGATTTTTCAAATGGAATAACAACAATACAAAGTATGTATGCTCCAGAATACACTAGCCATACTAAAGGATTAAGAGTAATTGTAAATGAGTAACATTTGTTCGATACAATTACTATCTAGCCCTGATTACCTCACTTGACTTTTATTTTATATAAGTGTTTGGTGAATGCTCAGCATTTGAAGCAACTGCCGTGCAGTGCGAAAAGCAGGAATATGGAAACAAAAAATTCCCGAGCCTTTCGCTCATAAAAAAACTCCGAACTAATTTCTTAATTCGGAGTTATTATTTTACGATTATCTCGTAATTCGTATTTTGTAATTCGTACTTTGGTTTATCTTACCAAAGTCATTTCGTCAACGATGTGTTTAGCACCTGAGAAATTTTCGATTACCCAAAGTACGTAACGAATATCTACGTTGATTGTTCTTTGTAATTTGTTATCAAAGATTACATCACCAGCCATTGCTTCAATGTTTCCGTCAAAAGCTAGTCCGATTAATTCTCCTTTTCCGTTAAGAACTGGCGAACCTGAGTTTCCTCCTGTGATATCATTATCCGTTAAGAAATTCACGTGAAGTGAACCATCTTTATCTGCATAACGACCGAAATCTTTGTTTTTGTTCATTTCTAAAACACGCGCTGGTAAATCAAATTCTTGATCTCCTTTTTTGTATTTTTTAACTTGACCTGCAAGTGTAGTGTAGTTATTTACAACTGCATCATTTCTTTTGTCAGCAGGAAGTGAACGAACTTTTCCGTAAGTTAAACGCAACGTTGAGTTAGCATCTGGATATTTAATAGCTCCAATTTTAGATTCTCTTAAACCTTCTACCAATAAACGGAATGAAGAGGCAAAATCATTTTGAGCTTTAGTTACTTCATCCGATTTTTTTCCGAAATGTGCAACCATATCATTTGACAAAGCATATAATGGATCGTTTGTTAGCATAGCTTCACTTGGTAAATCTAAGAATGCTTTAACTCTATCTACTGATGTAAAAATACTTAAATCAAATGCAGCGTTTACATATTTTGTAAAATCATTATTGTTAGCATCTCCAATTTGTTTTACCATAGGAGCAATTGCATAACCTGTTGATTTAGTTGCATATGTTTTCAATTGAGCTGCAAGAATGTCTTTTTCTGCAGGAATGTGTAATTCTTTAAACATTTCTGTAGCCATCTCAGTGATTTGAGGTGCCATTGTAGCACGTTTTGCAGCATCAGCTTTCACATACAAATCTAATTGTCTTCCTAAACTTCTTCCAATAGTTCCGAAAGAAGATGTTCTGAATAATTGTTGTAAGTAGTTATCGTGACGAGATTTCTCGTTTGTTAAAGCATAAAAATTATTTATGTTAGCAATTACGTTTCCGTATTTAGCTTTATTTGCTGGTTTGTTTGCCCATTTATTAAATTTAGCTTCTTGGGCTGCTTTAGATTTTGCAGTACCAAATTTGGTTAAAGCATCAATCATTCCCTGACGGTTTTTCCAATAATTAGCAGTTGAAGCATATTTAGAAGCATATACAAGATTCAAAGCATCACTTTGATTCATATATTTTTTCATTCCATCCATACCTGTTTTCGCACCTTCAACCCAAGCAGGATATGCAAATTTTACATTTTGCTCAATTCCACCGGCTGGCATCCAACGGTTAGTTCTTCCTGGATATCCAAGAATCATTGCAAAATCATTTTCTTTAACACCACTTAAATTAACTGGTAAATAATGTTTTGGTTTTAACGGAACATTATTTTCAGAATATTCTGCTGGAGAACCATCAGCGTTTGCATAAACTCTAAACATTGAGAAATCTGCTGTGTGACGTGGCCATTCCCAGTTGTCTGTATCACCACCAAATTTTCCTAAACTTTCAGGTGGAGTTCCAACTAAACGAACATCTTTATAATCTTGATAAACAAAATAATAGTATTCATTTCCTTGAAAAAATGGACGAACAGAAACTGTATATTTTCCACCTTCGTTATTTTCTTTTTCAATTTTAGCAATTTCAGCATTGATAGCTTTTTCTCTATCTGCTTCGCTCATACTTGAGTTTACTACTGCTAAAATTCTTTTTGTACAATCGTCCATACGAACAAAGAAGCGTACATATAAGCTTGATGGTTTCATTTCAGATTTTCTATCTGCAGCCCAATAACCATCTTTTAAATAGTTTTTTTCTGCTGATGATAATTCTGCAATAGCATCATAACCACAGTGGTGATTTGTTAAAACTAAACCATCTTTAGAGATGATTTCTGCTGTACAACCTCCGTTGAATTGTACAATAGCATCTTTCAAACTATGATTGTTGATGCTGTAGATTTCTTCGGCTGTCAATTGCAAGCCCATTTTTTGCATATCGCGGTGATTCAAACGTTCGATGAACATTAAAAACCACATTCCTTCGTCAGCTTTAACACTTGTTGGAACAAGCATAATGGCAGCAATTAAGGATAATAAAATTTTCTTCATAATTGAAAATATAAAAGGTTAATTGTTTGTTAGCTAATAGTCTATTTAAAATGCAATTTGTTACACTTTGAATTGAATATTGCAAAATTTTAGTGTTGCGAAATTACGATTTTTTGAGGATTATTTAAATTTTATGGTCGAAAACCTGAATTAATAAGTTAATTTTAACTTTACTTTAGGAAATCAAAACACAAAAAAAAGCCTCGAAAATTTCGAAGCTTTACTTTATTTAGAAATATCTTACAAACCGTGGCTGTTCTCAGGCTTTTCATCTTCTACATTTAGCATTTCCCAAAGTTTATCTTTTAATTCTGTTAAACCTTGCTGTGCAACAGATGAAATGAACATATATGGAATTCCGAGTTTGGATTTATCTAGATGTTGTTTCATTTCTGCTTTTAATTCATCATCAAGCATATCGCATTTTGAGATTACTAAAAGTCTGTCTTTATCTAGCATTTCTGGATTGTAACGACGTAATTCGTCTAATAGAATTTCGTATTCTTTTTTGATATCATCAGCATCAGCTGGAACTAAAAACAATAAAGTTGAATTTCTTTCAATATGACGTAAGAAATAATGTCCTAACCCTTTTCCTTCAGCTGCACCTTCAATAATTCCAGGAATATCTGCAATTACAAACGATTGAAATTCTCTGTAAGCAACAATTCCTAAATTAGGTTTTAAAGTTGTAAACGGATAATCTGCAATTTTTGGTTTAGCAGAAGTTAAAACTGAAAGTAATGTCGATTTTCCTGCATTTGGGAAACCTACTAAACCAACATCGGCAAGAACTTTTAATTCTAGAATAACATCCAATTCAGTTGAAGGCATTCCAGGTTGTGAATATCTTGGCGTTTGGTTTGTGGAACTTCGAAAATGCCAGTTTCCTAAACCACCTTTTCCTCCTTGAGCTAGAATTCGTTCTTCACCATGTTCTGTAATTTCAAAAAGAATTTCTCCTGTTTCGATATCTTTCACAACAGTTCCAAGTGGCACTTCAACGTATTTATCTTCTCCATCGTGACCTGTACTTCTGGAACTTCCTCCATCACCACCGTGACCACCACGCATGTGTTTTACAAATTTCAAATGGAATAATGTCCAAAGATTTTTGTTTCCTTTTATATAAACGTGTCCACCACGGCCACCATCACCACCATCTGGGCCGCCTTTTTCAATAAATTTTTCTCTGTGCAAATGCGTAGAACCTTTACCTCCTTTTCCGGAAGTAACATATATTTTTACGTAGTCTACAAAATTTCCTTCTGTCATTTTATTAGTGTTCAGTGTTCAGTGTTCAGTATTCAGTGATTTAGATTATCTAAAAAAATACTTTCACCTATCACTATTTATTTTTTCAATGAACAAATTCAATTCATCAGAAAAACTGAGAACTGATTACTGATCACTGAATACTTATTTAATTAATTTTAATATTTGTAACAAGAATCTTGTCTATTTTGACTCCATCCATGTCTAAAACTTCAAATTCTAGTTTGTTCCAAATTAGTTTTTGTCCTTGTTTTGGAATGATTCCTAATTCGGTTACGATCAATCCGCTTACTGTTGTTACTTCGTAATCTCCTATCAAATCGTCCATATCGAAATACGTTAGAAAATCGTGTAGAGAATAATGTCCGTCTACAAGCCAACTTCCGTCTTCACGAGCAACGATTTTGAATTCATCTTCATAGAAATCGGCAGCATCACCAACTAGCGCTTCTAGAATATCATTTAATGTAATAATTCCTTGAAAAACTCCGTGTTCATCGGTTACTAAAGCATAGTGCACTTTAGATATTTTAAAATTTTCTAGGGCTTTATATGCTGATGTATGTTCGATGAAATATACTGGTTCTTTAGTGATTTTCTTCAAATCAAACTCACCACCTTTTTCAAAACTTACGAATAAATCTTTTAGAAGAACAATTCCTTCAACATCATCAAGATTGTCTTCACAAACTGGATAAAACGAGTGTAATTCGTCAAGAACTTTGTCTTTTATTTCTTGAACAGAATCTTCATAAGAAAAGTAAACAATAGAATTTCTATGTGTCATTAACGAATTTACTTTTCTATCTCCAATGTGAAAAACGCGTTCCACAATATCGTGTTCGATTTCTTGAATTTCTCCGCCTTCTGTACCTTCTTTAATAATTGCTTTGATTTCTTCTTCGGTTACTTTTCCGTCGGCAGTAGGTTTTATTTGCAATATTTTCAGTAAAAAATCTGTAGAAGTTGTTAGTAACCAAATGAAAGGCATAGTAACCTTAGACACAATTTTCATTGGAACTGCAACGGCTTTTGCAATTGATTCTGGATAATTTAATCCAATACGTTTTGGTAATAATTCACCTAAAACCAAAGAGAAAAAAGTTAAAGTTACTACTACAATTCCAACCGCTATTGAATTTGCATAAGGTTTTAATGATTCAAATGATGCTACAAAATTTTGAACATCGGTTGTTATTTTATCACCTGAATAAATACCGGTTAGAATTCCGATTAATGTGATTCCAATTTGAACTGTTGATAAAAATTCGTTTGGTGAATTTGCCAAGTCTAAAGCCGCTTTGGCATTGGCATTTCCTTTTTTTGCAGCCGTTTCTAATCGGTTTTTTCTTGCCGAAATCAATGCGATTTCTGACATTGAAAAAACACCATTCAAAATGATTAGAAAAAGTATTATTAAAATTTCCATAGTTTAAAATTACAAAAAAAGAGCATAAATCCCTATTATCGGAAATAGCTCCTTTTGTGAGTGCAAATATCTGAAAAAAAATTGAATGCTCGAAATTTATCTCCAAGTCAATTCTTTAGACTATAATTTATCGAAAATTTGATTCAATCGTTCGTTAACTTCTAAAATGGTTCCAATACCATTTACAGAGTGAAATTTTCCTTGAGCTTTGTAATAATCCATCAAAGGTGCTGTTTTTTGGTTGTATTCGTCATAACGATTTCTGATTTTTTCTTCATCTTGATCGTCTGGTCTTCCAGAAGTTTTTCCTCTTTCTAACAAACGAGCTACAAGAATATTATCATCCGCTTCAAGTGCAACAGTAGCCGTAATATTTTGATCTTTAGATTCTAAAAATTTATCTAAAGCTTCTGCTTGCGCTAAAGTTCTTGGAAAACCATCAAATAAAAATCCTGCCGAATGTGGGTTTTTATCAACTTCGCTTTGCAACATTTGGATAGTTACTTCATCTGGAACTAAATCGCCTTTATCCATATAGGTTTTGGCTAATTTTCCTAAATCAGTATCATTTTTGATGTTAAATCTAAAAATATCTCCTGTTGAAAGATGCGTTAAATTGTATTTTTCTTTTAAAAATTCAGCTTGTGTGCCTTTTCCTGCACCTGGTTTTCCGAAAAGAACGATGTTGATCATTTTGATTAAGATTGTTAGATTATTGGATTGTTAGATTATTGTGCTAATTGATAAACGTCTGCTAGATTTCTTCCCAATCCGTCGTAGTCTAGACCATATCCAACGATGAATTTGTTAGGAATTCTAATCCCTACGTAATCAATTTTAATATCTTTTTTATAGGCTTCTGGTTTGAAGAATAAAGTTGCGATTTTTAAATGCTTTACTCCTTTTTCTTTGAAAATTGTTTTTAATTCTTCAATTGTATTTCCTGTATCTACAATATCTTCAACGATTACAACCGTTCTTCCTTCAAGATTTTCGTTGATTCCGATTAGTTGCTTAACATCATTGGTAGATTGTGTTCCTTCGTAAGAAGCCATTTTCATAAAACTCACTTCACACATTCCTCTGTAATGTTTCATCAAATCGGACATTACCATAAAAGAACCATTTAAAATTCCAACAAAAACTGGAACTTCATCAAAAAAATCGTCGTCCATTTGTTTGGCCATATTTGCAATTGCGAAGTCAATTTCTTCTGAAGAAATAAATGGCTCGAAAGTTTTATCGTGAAGGTGTATCATTGTGTTGTTGTTTTAAAAAATAAAGGAGCAAATTTACGAACTAATAACTATTTAATAACAAGTATTTTGACTTTTTTGCTAATTTAATATATTTACAAAATGAATACAGCATATTACAATCAAATTGCTAAAAGCACGGCACATAGGAAAAGTAGAGATGATAATAAAAATTTCATCTTTGCCAATCCTTATTATTTAAAGTATTTATTAGAAATTGCATTTAATGTTAAGGATAAAAACCATCATAAAGCGTGTTGGATTTTGGAATTGATTTGTGAAGAAAGAATGGATTTGTTTTTACCTTTTTTAGATAATTTTCGCGAAACGTTACATCAATACAAATCTGATTCTGCAATTCGTTCTATTTCTAAAATTTGTTTGTTTTTATCCAATTCTAAAAAATATTTATTAACCGAAAATCAAGAAGAAAAAATAATTGAAACTTGTTTGGATTGGTTGATTGAATCTAACAAAGCTGCAAATGCTACCTATACCATGCGAACTTTGTACAATCTTGGCAAAAAACACACTTGGGTAAATGAGGAATTAAAAGTTTTGCTTCAAAGAGATTGCAGCTATCAAACTCCCGGTTACAAATCGGCAGTGAAAGATATTTTGAAGCGATTAAAATAATTTTCAAATGTTTATCTTTGCACAAACAACTACAACAACACAATGAATTATTTCTCATCCGATTTTAAATTAGGAATTCTCGGTGGCGGACAATTAGGCAAAATGCTATTGACCGAAACTAGAAAATTCGACATTCAAACTTTGGTTTTGGAACCAAGCGAAGAAGCTCCGGCAAGATACAGTTGCAATGCTTTTTATAAAGGGAGTTTGATGGATTATGACACCGTTTACCAATTTGGAAAAATGGTAAATTTGTTAACCATCGAAATCGAAAACGTAAACCTTGATGCTTTAGACGTTTTGGAATCGGAAGGATTACCTATATTTCCATCACCAAAAACATTGCGATTGATTCAGAATAAAGGTCGTCAAAAAGACTTTTATGTTGAAAATAACATACCAACTTCACCTCATCAACGATTTGTAGATTTGAATGATTTGAGAAAATCGTTAGAAAAAGACGAATTAGAATTTCCTTTTGTATGGAAATGTGCACAATTTGGTTACGATGGAAATGGTGTAAAAATAGTTCGTTCAACAATAGATTTAATTAATTTACCCGAAGTGGAATGCATTGCAGAGCAAATGGTTCCGTTTAAAAATGAGTTGGCAGTAATTGTTACTCGTTCCGTTTCTGGAGAAGTGAAAACCTATCCTGTAGTGGAAATGGAATTCCATCCCGAAGCTAATCAAGTTGAATATGTAATTTGTCCTGCACGAATTGATGATAAAGTAGCTCAAAAAGCAACCGAGATTGCACTTAAAGTTTCTGAAGCTTTCAATCACGTTGGATTATTAGCGGTAGAAATGTTTCAAACAGAAGACAATGAAATTTTGGTAAACGAAGTTGCTCCAAGACCTCATAATTCGGGACATTATTCGATAGAAGCGAGTTATACTTCGCAATTTGAAAATCATTTACGTGCCGTTTTAGATTTACCATTAGGAAACACTGATAGCAAAGTTGCCGGAATTATGGTAAATTTGGTCGGTGAAGAAGGTTTTTCGGGTCAAGTAATTTACGAAAACATTGAAAAAATCATGGCGATTGATGGTGTAACGCCACACATTTATGGCAAAAGAGAAACAAGACCTTTCCGAAAAATGGGACACGTTACAATTGTAAATGAGAATATGGTTGAAGCTAGGAAAGTTGCGGAAGAAGTTAAGAATAGTATCAGAGTTATAAGTTAATATGGATGTTTTAGACATCATCATTAATTTTATTAATGTGACAGATTCTTCAAATCTTATAAATAAGAATTGGATAATTTTATCTGATAAAAATGAATATCAAGGAGAAAGAAATAAAGCATTTTTTTCATTTCTTATACTAATCATTCTTTACCTTTTCATAATTACATTTATAATCTATTTAATCAAATATTTATTTTTCAAATAATAAAACAACAATAATGAGCAAAGTAGCCATAATAATGGGAAGTATCTCCGATATGCCCGTGATGCAAGAAGCGATCGACATCTTAAAAGGATTTGACATCGAAACCGAAGTGGATATTGTTTCGGCACATAGAACTCCTGAGAAACTATTTGATTTTAGTAAAAATGCACACACTCGCGGAATTTCAGTAATTATTGCTGGTGCTGGTGGTGCGGCTCATTTACCTGGAATGGTTGCTTCTATGTCGCCTCTTCCTGTAATTGGAGTTCCTGTAAAATCTAGTAATTCTATCGATGGTTGGGATTCGGTATTATCGATTCTTCAAATGCCAGGTGGAGTTCCTGTAGCAACGGTTGCTTTAAACGGAGCTAAAAATGCCGGAATTCTAGCCGCACAAATCATAGGAAGTCATGATAAATGTGTGTTAGACAAAATCATTTTCTACAAAGAAAGTCTAAAAGAAGCGGTGAATAAAGCTGCATCTGAATTGAAAAAATAAAAATTGCACAGAGAATCACTGAGATTTGCTCAAAGAAAATAGTTCTTTTTTTGTAAATCTCTGTGAAAAAACTCTGTGAAACTCTGTGAAATAAAAAAATGAAAATACTTACCTCAATATTCAACACCAAACATAATACTGCACCTTTTTCGCAAATAAAATTAGAAGATTACAAAGCTGCTTTTATCGAAAATATCGCTCAAGCAAAAGCTGAAATTGATGCCATAATTACAAATTCTGATGCTCCAACATTTGAAAATACGATTGTTGCTTTAGATTTTTCTGGCGAACAATTGGATAGATTATCATCGATTTTCTTCAATTTGAATTCGGCAGAAACTTGTGACGAAATGCAAAAAATTGCTCAAGAAGTTTCTCCGTTGATGACTGAATTTAGTAATGATATCGCTTTAAATGAAGATTTATTCAAACGAGTTAAAGCCGTTTATGATCAAAAAGATAATTTGACTTTAACTACAGAACAAGCGACTTTATTGGATAAAAAATTCAAAGGATTTTCAAGAAATGGAGCTTTACTTAATGAAGGAGACAAATTAAAATTACGCGAAATTGATACTGAATTAGCCAAAATCAAATTGACGTATGGCGAAAATGTTTTGGCTGAAACCAACAACTATCAATTGCATATTACAAACGAAGCTGATTTAAAAGGTTTGCCTGATGGCACTAAAGAAATGGCAGCGAGTTTGGCAAAATCAAAAGAATTGGAAGGTTGGGTTTTCACATTAGATTTTCCTAGTTATTTACCTTTTGTTACTTATGTTGAAAATCGTGAATTGCGAAAAGAAATTGCAATAGCAGCTGGAAAAAAATCGTTTCAAAATAACGAATTCGATAATAAAGAAAACGTAAAACGCATTGTAGAATTACGTCATAAACGTGCTAATTTATTAGGATACAAATCACATTCTGATTTTGTTTTGGAAGAACGAATGGCTCAAAATCCTGAAAAAGTACTTTCTTTTTTGAATGATTTATTAGAAAAAGCAAAACCTGCTTCCCAAAAAGAATTTGCTCAACTAACTGCTTTCGCAAAAGAACTAGACGGAATTGACCAACTAGAAAAATGGGACGGCGCTTACTATTCAGAAAAATTGAAACAAAAATTATTCAACTTTGATGATGAAATTTTAAAACCTTATTTCAAGTTAGAAAATGTTTTAAATGGAGCATTTGCTATTGCAGAAAAACTATTCGGAATTACTTTTAAAGAAGTTTTTGATATAGACAAATACCATGAAGATGTTCAAACATTTGAAGTTTTGGATTTCGAAGGACAATTAGTTGCCATTTTCTACTCCGATTTTTTCCCAAGAAAAGGAAAACGAAATGGCGCTTGGATGACATCATATAAATCGCAAGCAGTGAAAAACGGAATCAATGAAAGACCACACGTTTCTATCGTTTGTAATTTTACTCCACCAACAGAAACGAAACCTTCACTCCTAACCTTCAATGAAGTAACAACTTTATTCCACGAATTTGGTCACGCATTACACGGAATGTTAGCCAATACAACTTATCCAAGCCTATCTGGAACTTCTGTTTATTGGGATTTTGTGGAATTACCAAGTCAAGTGATGGAAAATTGGTGTTACGAGCCAGAAGCTTTGGCTTTGTTTGCTAAACATTATGAAACAGGAGAAATCATTCCGCAAGAATATGTAGAAAAAATCAAAGAAAGCGCGAGTTTTTTAGAAGGAATGGCAACGTTACGTCAATTGAGTTTCGGAATTTTAGATATGACGTATCACGGAAAATCTCAAACTATTGCTGATGTCAAAGCTTTTGAAAAACAAGCCATGGAAGGTACAAGTCTATATCCTGATGTAGAAGAAAATTGCATGAGTACTTCTTTTTCACACATATTTCAAGGAGGATATTCCTCTGGATATTACAGTTACAAATGGGCAGAAGTTTTAGATGCTGATGCGTTTGCTTATTTTCAAGAAAAAGGAATTTTCAATAAAGAAGTGGCTACGAAATTTAAAGACAATGTACTTTCAAAAGGTGGAACAGAATTACCAATGGAATTGTATAAAAAATTTAGAGGTCAAGAACCAAAAGCTGATGCGTTGCTGAAACGTGCTGGATTGATTTAAAGTACGAGTTACGAAATACGAAGTCCGAAAAAAAATGACCGAAGTTCAGCTTCGGTTTCTTTTTAAAATAAACTTTCATTTTTTTTTGAAACTTTAAAAACTTTTATATATCTTTGTCCTATCAAAATGAAATAACCATCAAAATGGAATTCAAAGAAGCTAAAAATAAATTCGTTCAAACTTGGGGTGCATTGGGTAGTCAATGGGGAATTAACAAAACCATGGCTCAAATTCATGCGCTGTTGATGGTTTCGCACGAGGCAGTTTCGATGGAAGACATTATGGAAGAATTGCAAATTTCAAGAGGAAATGCTTCTATGAACTTAAGAGCCTTAATGGATTGGGGAATTGTTTACAAAGAATACAAAGCTGGTGAAAGAAGAGAATTTTTCACTGCCGAAAAAGATTTAGACGAATTAGCAGTGAAAATTTCAAGAGAACGTAGTAAACGTGAAATCAAACCTGCTTTGAAAGTTTTAAAAGAAGTTTCCTCAATAACATCTGACAATACAGCAGAAGAAAAACATTTTGTAGATCAAACCACTAAATTGTATGATTTTGTTCTAAAAGCAGATAATATGTTAGACAAAATGACGGAATACAAAGACAATTGGTTGGCAAAATTGGTTGTTAAAATAATGAAATAAAACTAAAAAAATTTAATCAAAACTTTCATTTTTTTCTGAAAGTTTAAAACAATAAATAATCATGAGACAGTTTGTATTTTACCTAAACTTAATTCTAACAATAGTAGCTCTTATTCCTGTTTTCATAGAAAATGTTGTTGGCTACAATTTAGATAGCAGTGATGGATTCTTAATGTTGCTTGGATTCTTTCAGGTTTTTATAGCCTTTACTTTAACGTTTTATGCTATTGCAAATGATAGACTCTTGCTAATTCTTTTAATAATTTATTGGTTTATTGTAACACTATTTTTCAAATTTTTCATAAATGAATTCTTTTATGCGTGCCTAATAATTGCACTTTATAATTTATACATAAACTATTGCAGCTTTTCTGATTCTAAATTTAATATACTTAACAAATGAGCTTCTTAACAGCAGAGTGGAATGATTTAGCAATGTTCAATTACGAAATTGATCCAAAAATTTTAGAAAATTATGTTCCAAAAGGTACCGAAATCGACTTATGGAACGACAAATGTTACATCAGTCTAATCGGATTTATGTTTGAAAACGTAAAAGTTTTAGGAATCAAAGTTCCTTTTCATATAAATTTTGAAGAAGTCAATTTACGATTTTATGTGAAAAGATTCGAAAATGGAATTTGGAAACGAGGCGTTGTTTTCGTTAAAGAGATTGTTCCGAAGCATGCCATTTCAATTGTTGCCAACACCTTATACAATGAACATTATCAAACCATGAAAATGCGTAATTCCAGAACTGAAAACGAAACTTCAAAATCTTTTCAATACGAATGGTATAAAAATGCTAAATGGAATTCTATCGCAATGACAACTGAGAAAAAAGCAATTCCAATTGAACCAAATTCAGAAGCCGAATTCATCACTGAACATTATTTTGGTTACACCAATTACAATAAAGATAAATCAATTGAATATGCTGTTTCGCATCCAAGATGGGAACAACTAAAAGTAATTCAATCAAAAATTAATGTTGATTTAGAAAGTATTTATGGTAACGATTTTAAATTTTTACAAGACTTGGTGCCAACATCTGAATTTCTAGCATTGGGTTCAAAAATTACTATTGAAGGTAAAAAAACTATACGATGAAAACTTTAAGAAAAATAAACAATATTGCATTTTATACTACATTAACTCTATTTATTACTTTATATCTTGGAATGTTAGCACAAATTCCACTTGGGATAATTCAAGTTATATCTGCAATTATTCTAACTTATATTACTTATCTGAAATCAAGATATGCTAAAAAACATTTAACAATATACTGGTTTGCAACTATAACAGAGCTCACTTTGCTTTATTTAGAGCAGTTTTACTATCAATCAAGTAATGATTTCATTGAACTTACATTAATGGTACTCTTCCCAATGTCAATTGCAATATATTTTTTTATTATTATGAGAAAAATCACAAGCGAATACGAACTTAAAAAAATAAACTTATGAACTTCATTATACCAAATTGGCTGATTATCCTAAGTGGAATAGGTCAAATATTTACAGCAATGATTTATCCTTACATCCGTCATCAAGTTTTTGATTGGTATAATGATGTGAAACAATTGAAACCATTAAACCAAGAAATTGCAAAAACCTACGGAAGATATATCCAAGGTTTAAACTTCTCATTTGGATTGATTGCCATTTTATTTACAAATGAATTAAAAGAACAGTCAGCTCTTGCAGTTGCATTAACTGGATTGATTGCTGCTTATTGGGTTGGAAAAGTAGCCACTCAAATTGCGTATTATCCAATGTATGACATTCCGAAAAGAACCTTATTTAAAGTTGGAAGCTATTTTATGAATACTCTTTTTGTTCTTTTTGCAGTGGTAAATACACTACTTTTCATTCATAATTTAATTGGGCATTATAAGTTGTAAAATATCAAAAAATGACACATCAAGAAATCCTTAAAAAAGTGGAGTGGAAAGATTTGAAAAACCTAACTTTCAAAGAAATGTTAATTGAAAATAATCTAACTATTCCGTGGTTTGTTATTTCGATAACTTTAGCTTATTTTGGATATTATCTTTTAGCGTTACCGTTTTCTGCCTTTTTCTTTTTAACCGGTTTGAGACAAGTTCATAATGGTTTCCACAATTCATTAGGAACTAATAAATTTTTAACTTGGTTTACAGTTTATTCAAATAGTATATTACTAATGGTTTCAATTCATGCAGTGAAATTCAATCACATTAGGCATCACAAATATTGTTTGTCTGATGAAGATTATGAAGGTAAATCAGCAAAAATGAAATGGTATGAGGCTATTTTATATGGACCAATTCATATGTTTTTAATTCATAAAGTCACTTTTGAACTTGGAAACAAAAATTACATAAAAAACATGATTTTAGAGTTGTGTTCCATTGCAATATTCGTATTTATTGCATTCTACTTTAAAATTGATTTTTTAATTTATCACATTTGTATAATGATTTTTGCTGAATTTCTAATGGCTTTTTTTGCTGTTTGGACAGTACATCACGATACAGAAGAAAATCCTGAAATGGCTAGAACTCAAAGAGGCAAATGGAAAAACAAAATAACCTTTAGTATGTTTTATCATTTAGAACATCATTTATTTCCAGCAGTTCCAACAATCAAACTACCAGAATTAGCAATGAGAATAGATAAAATATTACCAGAAATTGAAAAGAAAAATACTTTCTAATAATGACCACAATAAACCTTACAACTAAAATTAAAGCACCGATAGCAATAATCTTCGACTTATCAAGAAATATTGATGTTCATAAAATATCCACAGCAAAATCTAACGAAACTGCTATTGATGGGATAACTTCTGGCTTGATTAATAAAGGAGAAACCGTTACTTGGCGTGGTAAACATTTTGGATTCTATTTAACTCATAAAAGCATAATCTCAGCAATGGAAATTCCAAGTTATTTTGTGGATGAAATGGTTGAAGGTAAGTTTAAGTCCTTCAAACACGAGCATTCCTTCATCGATGGAAACGGATTTATAATGATGATTGATAAAATTCAATATCAAACGCCTTATGGTATTTTTGGAAAATTATTTGATGTACTTCTTCTGAAAAAACATTTAACTAATTTTATTTCTGATCGCAATAAAGTTCTAAAAGAATTAGCCGAAAACCACCAAAAATAACCACCAAAAAATAGGAATACTTTCCACCCAAAAAGAGGCATAATAGCGTGAACGATTTTCATTTGAAAACAACAAGAATAAAATCGTTGTTATTGCCAAAGCCGATTTCAAAGCAAAAAATTCTATTCTAAAATCAGTCGATAAAAATTCTAACAACACGAATAAAACCATCAACGTAACTCCTACTCGTTTGGTTTTTACGACTCCTATTTGCTGCGAAACGGTTTTCAAATGCGGATCATCTAATCTTAAATCGATGATTTCAAAAATTAATATCAATACAAAAATCAATATAAATCGTTGTGCTGCAACCAAAAACATATAACTTGTTAAAGGCAAACTGTTATTAATTATTGGGAGAAAAAGCGTCACTCCTACCCAACACAATGCCACAATGTAAATTTTAAATCCAGCCCAATTTCGAGCATTTTTTTTGTTGGGAAAGAACGGTAAAGTATATAATAATGTTATAGCGAGAAATACAAAACCAATGATTTTTGCAGTTTTTTCTAATTGCAAAAAATAATATCCAGTAGCTATCAAAGATAGAAAACTCAAAAAGGCAATTCCTTTTAATTGAAGTGACATTTGTACTTTTTTTGTTCTTGCTAAAGCATCATATTTTACAAAATTATATCCAACAATAGTTCCAAAAAAAGCGAAGTAAGAAGTAGCAAAATCATTAGAAATGCTAAACAAAATTTGCGTCAACTGCACCAAAGCATAAACAGACAAAGCCACATGAATGCTTGAATTGATGTAAAAACCGAAAAGTTTTCTAAAAAATCGCATGCTACAAAACTAATCATTATGTTAATAAACCTTGTTTTTAGTTAACAATTTCTCAAAATATTACCCTTTGTTTAACTTAAAAATAAAAGTTTAATAATTACTTTTGTTCTCTTAAAACAACACACAAACTTTATATATATAATTATTTAAATGAAAACAGACTCATTTGCATTACGCCACATAGGTCCACGTGAGAACGACCTACAACATATGTTTAAAACCATAGGAGTAGAAAGTCTTGACCAGTTAATTTATGAAACTGTGCCAGACAATATCCGTCTAAAAAAAGACTTGGATTTAGACGCTCCAATGACTGAATATGAATACCTAACGCACATTCAAGAATTAGGAAAGAAAAATAAAGTTTTCAAATCGTATATTGGTTTGGGTTATCATCCAGCGATTGTTCCTGCTGTGATTCAAAGAAATATTTTTGAAAATCCAGGTTGGTACACAGCTTACACGCCTTATCAAGCTGAAATTGCTCAAGGTCGTTTGGAAGCTATTTTGAATTATCAAACTACGATAATCGAACTTACAGGAATGGAAATTGCCAACGCATCACTTCTTGATGAAGGAACTGCAGCTGCTGAAGCAATGGCTTTATTATTTGACGTTCGTACACGTGATCAAAAGAAAAACAATGCTAGTAAATTCTTCGTTTCTGAAGAAATTCTACCTCAAACATTATCGGTTTTACAAACACGTTCTACTCCAAAAGGAATTGAATTAGTAATTGGAAATCACGAAACATTTGATTTTTCAACAGACTTTTTCGGAGCGATTTTACAATATCCAGGAAAATTTGGTCAAGTAAATGACTATGCCAATTTTATTGCAAAAGCTCATGAAAAAGAAATAAAAGTGGCTGTAGCATCAGATATTTTATCATTGGTAAAATTAACACCTCCAGGAGAAATGGGTGCTGATGTAGTAGTTGGGACTTCACAACGTTTCGGAATTCCGATGGGTTATGGTGGTCCACATGCTGCGTTTTTTGCAACTAAAGAAGAACACAAACGTTCGATGCCAGGAAGAATCATTGGTGTTACAATAGATGCTAACGGAAATCGTGCCTTGAGAATGGCATTAGGAACTCGTGAGCAACATATCAAACGTGAAAAAGCAACTTCTAATATTTGTACAGCTCAAGTTTTATTAGCTGTTATGGCTGGAATGTACGCCGTTTTTCACGGACCAAAAGGTTTGAAATATATTGCTAACAAAGTACATGCTTCTGCAGTAACTTTATCAGATGCTTTAAACAAATTGGGTGTTTATAATGTAAACACTTCTTTCTTTGATACTATTGCTGTAAAAGCAGATGCATCTAAAGTGAAAGCAATTGCAGAAAAACATGAAGTTAATTTCTTTTATATTGACGGTGAAACCATTTCAATTTCTGTAAATGAAACGACTTCAATTTCAGATTTGAATCAAATCATTGCCATTTTTGCAGAAGCAACAGGTAAAGAAAGTTTCAAAGTTTCTGAATTATCTTCAACAAATAACATACCATCATCATTAGAAAGAACTTCAACTTTCTTAACGCATGATGTTTTCAATAGTCATCATTCTGAAAGTCAGTTGATGCGTTATATCAAAAAATTAGAACGTAAAGATTTATCGTTAAATCATTCCATGATTTCATTAGGTTCATGTACGATGAAATTGAACGCTGCTGCCGAAATGCTACCATTATCAATGGCAAATTGGAATTCAATTCACCCATTTGCTCCAATTGAACAAGCAGAAGGCTACCAAATTATGCTTAAAAAGTTAGAGCATCAATTGAATGTTATTACAGGCTTTGCAGGAACAACTTTACAACCAAATTCAGGTGCACAAGGAGAATACGCAGGCTTGATGGCCATTCGTGCTTATCACTTATCTCGTGGTGATAATCACAGAAATGTATGCTTGATTCCATCATCAGCTCATGGAACCAATCCAGCTTCGGCAGCTATGGCAGGAATGACAATTATCGTAACCAAAACAATGGAAAACGGTAACATTGATGTAGAAGATTTAAGAGCAAAAGCCATCGAACATAAAGATAATTTATCAGCATTAATGGTTACTTATCCGTCAACGCACGGTGTTTTTGAAAGTGCTATTTGTGAAATCACAGAACTTATTCATGAAAATGGCGGTTTGGTTTATATGGATGGAGCGAACATGAATGCACAAGTTGGATTGACCAATCCTGCAACAATTGGTGCTGATGTATGTCACTTAAACTTACACAAAACTTTCGCAATTCCTCATGGTGGTGGTGGACCAGGTGTTGGACCAATTTGTGTAAACGAAAAATTAGTTCCGTTTTTACCAACCAACCCAATCATTCCTACAGGTGGAGATCAAGCGATTACGGCTATTTCTGCTGCGCCATATGGTTCGGCATTAGTTTGCTTAATTTCTTATGGATATATCTCTATGTTAGGTTCAGAAGGCGTTACAAATGCTACAAAATATGCAATTTTGAATGCCAATTATATGAAAACGCGTTTAGAATCGCACTATCCAGTTTTATATTCAGGAGAAATGGGAAGAGCGGCACACGAAATGATTTTAGATTGTAGAGCTTTCAAAGAAAAAGGTATTGAAGTTACCGATATTGCAAAACGTTTAATGGATTATGGGTTTCATGCACCAACCGTTTCTTTCCCAGTAGCTGGTACGTTGATGATTGAGCCAACTGAATCGGAAGATTTAGCAGAATTGGATCGTTTTTGTGATGCCATGATTTCTATTAGAAAAGAAATTGAAGCAGCAACTAAAGAGGAAACTAACAATGTATTGCACAATGCACCGCATACTTTAAATATGTTAACTGCTGATACTTGGGTTTTCCCTTACACCAGAGAACAAGCGGCTTACCCATTGGATTACATTGCAGAAAATAAATTTTGGCCAAGCGTTCGTCGTGTAGATGATGCTTATGGTGATAGAAATTTAGTTTGCAGCTGTGCTCCTATTGAAGCATATATGTAATTTGTAAGTACGGAAGTACAAAATCAGAAATACGAAGTTTAAAGGTTTCAAATTAATTTTTGAAACCTTTTTCTTTTATAAATATGACATAAATCAGCCTATTGAATTTGGAATCGTGTAACTTTGCACTTTAATTTTTTCTGAAATGAATGACGTTCAAAATCAAGATGACTTATATATTATTGTAGAGGATTTTTATAAAAAACTTTTAGCTGATGATAAAATCAGTTACATTTTTACTGATGTTGTCAAAATAAAGTTGGAGGAACACTTACCTATTCTAGTGACTTTTTGGTCGCAAGCTATTTTTGGAACGGGTGGATATTTTAATAATTTGACACAAATTCATTTGGATGTAAATATGAAATCCTATTTATCAAAAGAATTGTTTGAAATTTGGTTGACACATTTTGAAGCTGCCATTAACGAAAATTTTGAAGGTTTTAATTGCGAACGCATGAAAAATATGGCACACAATCTTTCAACGATTATGCAAATAAAAATCGCTCAGCAGAAAGCGGAATAATTACGACATCAATAATTTTAGCTATCTTTCTTTGTCTAATTCATAATTTATTCCACATTAACAATTGTTTCGATACAAGCAAAGGTTTTTATTAATAATTTAGTTCTATAATTTGTAAAAAATGAACATAAAAATAACAGGTTCTGGAAGTTATATTCCAACAGAAATAGTAACCAATAAAGACTTTTCAAATCATGTTTTCTTGAACGAAGATGGAACGCCGTTTCCACTTCCAAATGAGGTTATTACAGAAAAATTTTACGGAATTACTGGAATTGAAGAACGTCGTTATGCTTCTGATGATTTATTGACATCTGATATCGCTTTTATTGCAGCAAAAAAAGCAATTGAAGACTCAAAAATTGATCCTGAAACTCTAGACTACATCATATTTGCTCACAATTTTGGAAATCAAAAAAAAGGAGCTATTCAAGCAGACTTACTTCCAAGTTTGGCAACTCGTGTAAAGCACAATTTACGCATAAAAAATCCAAAGTGTGTAGCATATGATATGCTTTTTGGTTGCCCTGGTTGGGTTGAAGGTGTTATTCAAGCAACTGCATTTATCAAAGCCGGAATGGCAAAAAAATGTTTGGTTATTGGTGCTGAAACATTATCAAGAGTTACCGATCCGCATGATAGAGATTCAATGATTTATTCTGATGGTGCTGGTGCAACAATTATTGAAGCGGTTGATGGTGAAGCAGAAGGAATTCTAGCTCATGAATCGGCTACTTATGCTTATGATGAAGCCAGTTATTTATTCTTTGGAAATTCCTTTAACAAAGACCATGACCCTGATGTTCGTTACATAAAAATGCATGGTAGAAAGATTTATGAATTTGCCTTGAGCAATGTTCCAAAAGCCATGAAAGAATGTTTAGATAAAACTGGAATTGACATCAATCAAGTGAAAAAAATATTGATTCATCAAGCTAATGAAAAAATGGATGAAGCGATTATTCAACGTTTTTACAAATTATACGGACAAACGCCACCTGAAGGAATTATGCCAATGAGCATTCATAAATTAGGGAATTCAAGTGTTGCGACTGTTCCAACTTTATACGATTCTTTGATTAAAGGAAAAATTGAAAATCAAGAAATTCATAAAGGTGATGTAATTCTATTTGCGTCGGTTGGCGCCGGAATGAATATCAATGCGATTGTTTATAGAATGTAAAAGAAAGTACGAAGTAAGAAATACAAAGTACGAAGTAAAAATTAGTACATTTGCATCTTTAATTTTCAATGTTCATGTACGAAAAAACATTTCCCAATAAACGCTTTAAGCATACTTTAGAATTTTTACAAAAGCACGTTACTACATCAGAAATCATATTTGATTTAGGTGTTCCCAATCCTTTTTCAAAAATCATGGAAGAGAATGGTTATACTGTAAAAAACACCAAAGGTGAAGATTTAGACAACGACCAAACGGCTTTACAGAACGAAACTTATACGGTTTTTACAGCTTTTGAAATTTTCGAACATTTACTAAATCCTTACACTGTTTTACAAAATGTAAAATGTGATAAATTGCTGATTTCCATTCCGCTGTGTTTATGGTTTTCGCCTGCATACAGAAGCAAAACCGATATGTGGGACAGACATTATCACGAATTTGAAGATTGGCAATTGGATTGGCTTTTAGAAAAAACAGGTTGGAAAATTACTGCAAGAGAAAAATTCACACATCCAGTTAAAAAACTTGGTTTCAGACCATTGTTAAGATACTTTACTCCGAGATATTATATTGTTTTTGCTGAAAGAGTGAAAAGTAATTAGTAAATAGTGATTATCTAATGAAGTATTACATCGTCATTCCATCACACAACGAAGAATCTTTGATTTCTTTGACACTTCAATCTTTGGTAGAACAAACAGTTTTACCAACAAAAATTGTTGTGGTGAATGACAATTCTACTGATAATACTGAAGAAATTGTCAATTCATTTGTTTCAAAATATTCTTTTATATCTTTAGTTAATAAGACTTCTGATGCCATTCATTTGCCAGGAAGCAAAGTTATTCAAGCATTTCAAAAAGGATTAGAAACTTTGGATGAAAACTATGATTTTATTGTAAAAGCAGATGCCGATTTAATTTTTCCGAACAATTATTTTGAAACCATAATTAAACATTTCAAATCAAATGAACGAATTGGGATGGCAGGCGGTTTTTGCTACATAGAAAAAAATGGCGACTGGGTTTTAGAAAACCTAACTGATAAAGACCATATTCGTGGAGCATTAAAAGCTTATCGAAAAGAAACTTTCAAACAAATTGGCGGCTTAAAACCTGAAATGGGATGGGATACCGTTGACGAGTTACTTTGTAAATTCTACAATTGGAAAGTGGTTACCGATGAAAGTTTACATGTAAAACATCTCAAAACAACAGGCGCAAACTACAACAAAACAGCTCGTTACAAACAAGGAGAAGCGTTTTATTCCTTAGGATATGGATTTTGGATCACAGCTATTGCTTCCTTAAAACTGGCTATGTTGAAGAAAAAACCTTTTCTCTTTATAGATTACATAAAAGGTTTTTGGAAGGCAAAATCTTCTAAAAAACCACTTTTGGTTACTGAAGAACAAGCTAAATTTATTCGTAATTACAGACTTCAGAAGATGAAAGAGAAACTATTTTAAGTTAAAATCTCACAACTCATAACTTAAAACTCATAACTTCTCACTATTTTTGACCATATTTTAAAACTATGATGTTAATTCGTTATTTAACGCAAATAGGCCGGTATTTTTTAATGCTGAAAGAAGTCTTCAATAAACCCACAAAATGGTCGGTTATGAGAGGATTAATTTTCAAAGAAATAGACGATTTAATAATTGATTCCCTTGGAATTGTTGCTTTTATTTCCTTTTTCGTTGGAGGTGTTGTTTCTATTCAAACGGCGTTGAATTTAACCAATCCATTGATTCCAAAATATTTAATTGGTTTTGCTACTAGACAATCAGTAATCTTAGAGTTTGCTCCTACTTTTATTTCCATCATTATGGCAGGAAAAATGGGTTCGTTTATCACATCAAGTATAGGAACAATGCGTGTTACTGAGCAAATAGATGCATTAGAAGTAATGGGCGTAAATTCATTAAATTATTTAGTTTTCCCTAAAATAATCGCACTTTTATTGTATCCATTTGTGATTGGAATAGCTATGTTTCTTGGTGTTCTTGGAGGTTGGATGGCTGGAGTTTACGGTGGTTTTACAGCAAGTAATGAGTTTATACAAGGAATTCAAACCGAATTTATTCCATTTCATATCACTTATGCCTTTATAAAAACAGTTGTTTTTGCTATGATTCTAGCTACAATTCCTTCTTTTCATGGTTATTATATGAAAGGTGGAGCGTTAGAAGTTGGTAAAGCAAGTACCGTTTCATTTGTTTGGACATCTGTAGTAATCATCTTGGTGAATTATATTTTAACTCAATTACTTTTAACCAATTAACCGATGATAGAAGTAAAGAACGTAGAAAAATCTTTTGGAGAATCTAAAGTTTTGAAAGGAATTTCAGCCACTTTTGATGCTGGTAAAACTAATTTAATTATTGGTCAAAGTGGTTCTGGTAAAACTGTTTTATTAAAATCATTATTAGGAATTTTTACTCCTGATGTTGGTACGATATCTTTTGATGGAAGAATTTATTCTGAACTATCTGCGGATGAAAAACGTGCCTTGAGAACAGAAATTGGAATGGTTTTTCAAGGAAGTGCTTTGTTTGACAGCATGACGGTTGAAGAGAACATTGGTTTTCCATTAAAAATGTTTACCACAAAATCTCCTGAAGAAATTAGAGAACGAGTAAACACTGTAATTGATAGAGTTAATTTAGTTAATGCCAATCATAAAAAACCTTCAGAAATTTCAGGTGGAATGCAAAAACGTGTTGCTATTGCAAGAGCTATTGTAAACAATCCAAGATATCTTTTTTGTGACGAACCCAATTCAGGATTAGATCCAAAAACGGCTATTGTAATTGATAATTTGATTCATGAAATTACTGTTGAATACAATATAACAACAGTTGTAAATACTCACGACATGAACTCCGTTATGGAGATTGGAGACAAAATCATTTTTCTTAAAAATGGAATTCTTGCATGGGAAGGTTCCAAAAAAGACATCTTCAAAACTGATAATGAAGCTATAGTTGATTTTGTTTATTCTTCTAACTTGTTTAAAAAAATTAGAAAAGCACAAAATAAAGAAGAATAGTTTAGTACTCTCTTACCAAATAAACCCAACCTGTTTTTGGTTCGCTATTTTCAAAATTAATCAAATAATAATAAGTTCCGTCTGGCAATAATTTGTCACTATTCTTTTGTTGTCCATGCCATTGGTCAATATAATTTTCTTGTTCATATACAACCATTCCATAGCGATTAAAAATCTTTATCTCACGAATTCCTGTAAATCCTGATAAATCAAAAGAGTCATTAAGACCATCACCATTTGGAGATATCCCATTTGGAATAGTACATAATGTGCTTAAAACTTCCACTGATTGAGACGTGCTACATCCATCGATATTTGTAATAACAACAGAATAAGTTCCTTTTGGTTTGTTTGAAATTTGAATTGGATTTATTGTACTAGTAAAACCATCAGGACCTGACCACAAGAAAGTATCAGAGTTTGAAAATGTTCCATTAGCAGACACTGCGGTAATTGTGAAATTATTATTAATACAATTAGCTTCTATAGTAAATTGAGGAATAGGTTTTACCAAAATTGTTTTAGTTGTTGAAGAGGTACAACCATTTAAATTAGCTGTAACCGTATAATTTCCAGATAAAATTGTGGTACTATCGTTAAAAACCAAATTCTGAGTAGTAGCCGTAAAACCATTAGGTCCAGTCCATTGATAAGTTGCATTTGGTATAGTTTCTGTAAAAAACTGAATATCATCACCACTACAATAATTAGAATCAACATCTACAATTGGATCCATCGGAATAGGATTAAAAGTAATTGATACAAAAGATTCATCTATAGCATTACAAAATCCTGAAACCGTATATTTAAAATTGTAGACTCCATAAGGAATTCCAAGTGGTAGCCAATTACTTCCTGATAACATACCGCTATTTGTAATTTCTTGCCAAACGCCTCCTGTGTCGTAAGTTCCGTTCAATAATGTAAATAAATTAACTGAATTTGATGTTCCGCAAAGCACCAAATTTCCATCCAAACCAGCGTTGGGAATTGTACTCAAAGGAATTGTATAGGACAAAATTCTATCAACACAAGAACCTGGAATTGTTGAATAAATTCTAACATAATAAGTTCCTGCATCTGTAACTCCATTAAATGGATTGAAAGTTAAAACATTTGTAGTACTTAAAATAGTAGTCGTATTTGTTCCTTTCCACCATTGATAATTTAAAAAAGAAAATGCCTGAACCGACAACTCGCCTGATTGACCTTGACATAAATTACTAGGTGTTATTGAAGGTTCTGGCAAAGTCGTTATATCAAAAAGTCGATTAACAATATTACCACAAGTATCTTGAACTTGAAAATTATAAATTCCGGGTTGAAGTCCAGAAAAAATATTTGAAGTACCATTATTAACTAAAAAAGGCAAACCGTCTTTTGAAGTTATTCTATAGGTTAATGGAGGAATTCCATTGGCAACAATTATAATTTGTGTCCCTTGATTGACGCAAGGTAGCGCGTAAGCTGCTGTTATTTGCAACCCACCATTATATTCAAAACTTCTTATGTTTTCTATACATTTTAACAAACTTGGACTTCCATTAGAAAAATATTCATAAGTTTTCAAAATTCTAAATTGCCCAGTAGCAGCTATGTTTAAATTTGTGGTATTGTTTATTAAGTTAATTGAATTACTTGAACTAGGCATTGAGTTAGTTGGATATACTACTCCAGTTGTTGGATGCACCCATTGTCCTGTTATAGAATTGTATTTTTGTAACCAAAACTGTGATAAATATGCACTATTATCATTATAATTTAATACTAAATCAAACGAGCCACAATTTGAAACAACCTGAATATCCTCGGTAGTTGTATGGTATCCGGTTAATAACCTAGTTTCTGTTCTTTCTACATTACAAATATCTTTAGAATAGAAAGTATAGGTTCCTTCTGGTAAAGAATTCATATAAAATATGCCATTGGCGGCAATATTAAAACTAACATTATAAGGTAACGGAAATGAAAAAGTCGAAGGTGCTGCAATAATAGTTACTACTTGAAGAGGTCCGTTTGGACTTATTAATCCTATAGAATCAAAACCTACTCCACAACCTTTTCTATCCAATAACACTAATGGATCATTAGAAACTACATTAGAAATAGTAGCTGTTAAAGTGTATACCTGATTACAATTATCTGTTATCGCTAAAGTATAATTTCCTGCTGGTAAATTAGTTATCTGAACATACATACTATTTGGATTGGCTAAAGGAACCAAATAAGGTAATGTTTGGTTCAAAGCCGATGGCGCACTGGTAATTCTAATTGAGGATATTGTCCCACCAGCACTTGTAACCGTTATAATTCCATCATTAGAAGTGCAACCGGGAAAACTATTTCCAGCTGCTGTCATTGATACCACTCTTGGCAAAATTATTATTTCATATTGAAAACTATTGCCACACACATCAGTCCCTGTAAAATTGTATGTTCCAGAAGGTAACTGCATTGTAAAAACACCTGAGTTTATATTAAAAGAAACATTGTAAGGAAAAGTTTGATTTATTGTTGAAGGTCCGCTCGTCATTATAACAGACGTAACTAATGGACCGCCATTTGGTATTCTTACAATTGCTTCACCAGCACATGAATCAGGAACTGGCACAACTTCAAATCCGGGTAAAACAGCTACTATTGAGACCTGAGTTTGTACTGTTCTTCCGCAAGCATCAACAATCTGAATAGTGTAGTTACCAACAGGTAAATCATTTATACTGTTTGAACTATAAACTAAAACACTTGAATTAAATGGCCCAGGATGGTTGCTATTAAAAAGTGTAGGATTAAAACCAGCAGGTGCTGAAATAAAACTTGTTGTATAAGGCGGTAAAAAATCACAAAGTGAAACTTCTATTCCAGTAATGCAATTGGCATACAATTGCTGTGAATTAGCACTAAGTTGCCCAAAAATTGGAATAGCATTGTTAGAATAAATGTTGCCACAAGCATCAGTTACTTGTATATTAAAAGTATAATTTTGAGCATGAAAAAAAGGAACAATTAAAGACACTAATTGACTATTAGAACTTCCAGAACTCAAAGTTTGACTTTGAATAATTGGAGCACCACCAGAAGGCGGAAATGTTGTAGTTTGAATTGTAAGCGGATATCTTATTGAAGTATTTAAATCAGCCGTTACTAAAAAGGTACCTGATATTGTATTGCAAGTATTTAATGCACAGGTTTTGATAAAGTTACCTAAAGTTAGATTAGGCGGATTAGTAAAACTTAAGGTATAGGTCTGAACAACTCCTTCACCACAAGCATCGTTAACTCTAATGTTATAGGTTCCAGGCCCTAATCCAGCAAACATATTTGAAGCTTGTGGTGGTCTTATTACTGGTCCAGAAGTTATTTCATAAGTTACTGGATTTCCTGTTAAAACAGTCGCTACTATTGTTCCAATTGCACAACTTGTTTGCAAACTTGAAACTTGATAAGTAAGTAAAACTCTTGTATCATTTATTTGAATGCTTTGTTGGGCAGTGTTAGATAAATTACCCAACGTTTGAGTTGCAATAACTGTATAATTACCTGATTGCAATCCTGTAAAGGTTGTATTGGAAGTTGTCGCAATCGGAGTAGTTACATTTGGCAACAAATAAATTGAATAAACAATTGTTGCTCCTGGTGTGGTATTTTGAACATTAAAACTCAAGGAACCATTGCCTGTACAAGCCTCATCTGTTTTTGTTACAACCAAACTAAAACTTGACAATTGTGCAAATGAAAATTGGAAAAAAAATACAAGAAAGAAAATTAGATGTAATTGATTTTTAGTTCTTGTGCCTTTCATAAATTGTATTTTTTACATTAGATGTATAAATTTACAAAAGGTTGCGCTATTTTTTATAAAATTACTTACAAATTATTTGCTAAACCTGTTATTCGTTTAATATCCTGCTCTTTAGATTTTGGATAAATCATTAAAACTCCTTCTTTGTCAACTATGATGTAATCATGCAAACCATCTACAACTATAATCTTATCAGCATCGGAACGAATTATATTGTTTGAGGCATTTTCTAAAATAACTTTGGCATTAATAACTCCATTATTATTCTCATCCTTATCAATTTTTTCATGCAATTGTCCCCAAGTTCCTAGGTCATTCCAATCGAAAGTTGCTGGTAAAACATAAACATTTTTAGCGTTTTCCATTACAGCATAATCAATCGAAACATTTTCTGCAGAAGCATAGTTTTCTAAAATAAAATCTTTTTCAGAAGTTGTGTTATAACTTTCCAAACCTTGTAAAAATAAATTATTCATTTGCGGCTGAAACTTTTCAAAAGCAGAAGTTATAGATTTGGCACTCCAAATAAAGATTCCTCCATTCCAAAGGAAATTTCCTGCTTCAAGAAACGATTTTGCCGTCTCATAATCGGGTTTTTCTCTAAATTGATTTACTTTCTTAATAGGATTTACATCAGATTTATCAAATTCAATATAACCAAAACCTGTATTTGGAAATGTTGGTTTAATCCCTAAAGTCATTAAAGCATCTTCTTTTTCACAAAAATCAAAACATTGTTTCAAATTATTTGCAAACTCCTCTTCATCTTCAATCCAATGATCGCTTGGTGCTACAACCATAACCGCGTCAGGATTCAACTTTTGAATTTTTAATGATGCATATAAAATACATGGTGCCGTATTTCGCATTGCTGGTTCTAACAAAACTTGCTCTTGACTAACCATTGGCAATTGTTCTAAAACTAAATCATTATATAATTCATTGGTTAATATAAATATATTTTCCGCAGGAATTAATTCTGATAAACGACTGAAAGTTTTCTGAATCAATGTATGTCCAGAACCCAACATATCATGAAATTGTTTTGGAAATTCTGTTGTAGAAACGGGCCAAAATCGTGATCCAACACCACCAGCCATCAATATTGCGTAATAATTATTGTTCATATTTATTTTGAAGAACGAAATGTCTTCATTTTTTTAATTAGAGATACAAATATATTTATAATAAATAGGAGTTGTAACGAGATTAATACTAAAATTGAAATAATTATGTACTTATTATAATCTGGCTTATCAAATAAAAATTCACTTGATTGATATTCTAATAAATTGTAATAATTAAAATAAATAATTAGAAAAAATAAAAATATTGTTCCAAATATGTGAACCTTTGAAAGAACAGAAAATAAAATAATTTTAAATTTTTCAAAAATAAAATATAATAAGCCTATCATCATTGTAAAAAAAGAATTCATTATGTAGAAATCAACTTCACTAATAACATAATAAGTATCATATATATTAATATCAAAAGTCATCTTATAATGGACTAAAAAACTAATAACAAAAAAAATCACAGAGGTTAGAAACAATAAATAATAAGCCTTAAATTTCTTCATCTTATCCAGGAATTATTTCAACCTCAGCGTTGGCGTTAAACAAAAAAGTTCTTCCTGTGTTTACTTCAATACATTCATATCGTTTAACTCGAAGTCCTTTTTTCTGAAAAATTCTACCGTTTTTTATTCTGAACAAACTACCACTTGGTACTTCGTGAATGTAATGAACATCTGGTTTCCTTTCGTCAAATTGTTTTAAAGCAAAAGCTAATTTGCCATCAGTATCACTACTAGCAGTTGGATTTCTAAAATGATTCGCCACCAAAGGCAAAACAGAATGTGGAAAAATCTCTGGTCGAATAAAAGGAACCATCAATCTTTGAAACGTCATCTTCCACTCTACTCCATGAGGTAAAATTTTTCCTCCGTATTTTTCAAAAGCCACTAAATGGGAAATTTCGTGAACTAATGTTATCAAAAATCGGTATTTATTTAAATTGGCATTTACAGTAATTTCATGTTTACCTGAAAGTCCTTTTCGATAATCACCATGTCGCGTTTGTCGTTCGTTAACGATTTTTAAATGCACCGAATTAGCTTTGATTAATTCAAAACACAATTCGACAGCATGTTCAGGAAGGTATTTTGATAGGACTTCACTCAATTTAAAAACATTTTATGGAGTTGAACTAGAAACCTGCAATACTTTTCCATTATAAAATTTATTTCCTGTCAAAGCAAAATTGAAAATATAATCGGCCATTTCTTTTGGTGAAATTGGTGCTTCATATCCTGGAAAAGCTTCTTGTAACATTTCGGTATTTACAGCTCCGAGTGCTAAAACATTGAATGCAATACCTTGTTCTTTATATTCTTCTGCCAATAATTCTGATAAAGTAATTACGGCGCCTTTACTAGATGAATAAGCTGCTAATCCCGGGAATTTCATACTTCCTTGAATTCCGCCCATAGAACTTATTGAAACTACATGACTTCCTTTTGGCATATAAGGCAAACACGTTCTTGTTAAATTAGCTACTCCAAAAACATTTACTTTGTAAACACTTTCAAAATCTTGTTGTGTCAGCTGTGAAAAAGGTTTATTGATTAAACTTCCAGCATTATTAATTAGAATGTCTACTTTTATCCAAGTGGAAGAAATAAATTTATCAATGATATGCATTTCGTCTTCTACAGCAATATCTATAGAAAGACAAGTAATGTTTGGGTTTTCTATTAATTCTTGTGGTGTTTTTCTTGAAATGGCCAAGACTTGATGTCCGGCATTTGCAAATTGTAATGCCATTTCGTAACCAATTCCACGAGAAGTTCCTGTAATAATAATGTTTTTACTCACAATTTAAAATTGTTTTTTGATGTTCGTGACTCGAGCCATTTTGGCGAACTGATGAAATAATCTTCAATTCCATTTGTTTCTTTACTTGATGGTAAAGATAAAAAAACTATTTAGAATACTTTTTATAAAACTTAAATCCTTGTACTAATCCCAAAATTATAAATACTAAAGGAATTATTACTTTCATTAAATACTTTGCCAAAAAATCAGTTTGATTGGTTACATAATCTAAAGATAAAATCAAAACTAACATTCCTAAAAAGGTTCCGAAAATAGTTCCGAAAACGTAGAAATATTTTCTTGATTTCGAAACTTCTATATAATTTCCATTTAATAGATACAAATTCCAACTTGTCCAAAACGGAATTTGAATAAAGTTTAAACAACTTAATATTACTCCAACAACAAATGGAGAATAATCAACATATTTGTCTAAAACTGATTGTGAAGATGCTTCTTTGGAAGCACTTGAATAAAAAATATAAGCCAATAAAAACATAAAAACGATAGAAAATCCTTCAATAAATTTAATCAGTTTTTTATTTTCAATTAATTTATTAGCAAATATCAAAGTGAAATAAATTACAAAAAACTCAATTGAAATCACTCCAAGTAAATAGAAAATGGTTTCGTTTAATCCGAAACTTTTATAAACTTCATAACCCACAATATTCAAATAACCAAGCGGAATTGAGCCAATAAAACTGACTAAAAATCCGACGAATATGTTTTTTAAAATTTGCATTAAAAATTTACAATCTTATTACTTTGCTCTAAATGTAATCTATATTCTTTAATTCCTTCTTTATGAGAGAGATATGGAACTCCTTTTTTATGATTTTCAATGCTAATTTTGTACATGTAAGTAATATGTCGCGCTAATTCTTTCCAAGCAAAAAATAGAGAATGTTTTGGATCATAAATGTGAGTTGGTTCGCTTGCTGCACCATTTACTTCAACAATTGCAAAGTTCTTCCCATCTTCTAAATCAGTCCAATTATAATACATAACATCTAATCTTCCAAAGTAAAATTCTGGAATTTCTTGACACATATCGTCAATTACTTTGGTTAATTTATCTGAAATTAAATTACTTGCATCAATAAATTTTGCTCCACGAGCATGATTTCCATAAGGCACCAAATTTCGCTTCTCGCCTTTCATCAAAATATCTTTTAACAGATGCCCGTATTCCTGTTTTAATATCTTTAATTGTAAAGCATATCTCGGATTTCTTATAATTAAATCTTCTACACTAGAAATTCCGTCACCTTCAACAATTAGAAATTCTTTAGAAACAATACCTGTTACTTTCCCTTTCTTTTCACTAGGAAATCTTACATAGAAAATACCTACTTCATTTTCAAAAGGAATTAAATCTTGAATTAAATAATCAAAATTTGCATTTGAATTATAGGCTTTTAATTCTTCAAAATCGTGGATTTTCTTTACTGCTGAGCCACGCAAACCAATATCGGGTTTTGCAATAAATGGAAATTGAATATTCGAACTTTGAAAAACTGAAATTACCTTTTCAAAATCATTATTTTCTAAAATCAATTCTGTTTTTGGATAATATTTCTGTGGAATTAAATTGTAAATTTCCTTTTTGCTTTCAGCCATAAATCCACCATTTTTAATCTTAGGATTACAGGAATTAAAAAAGAAAATTGTTCGTGACTTTAAAGCATAAAAAGCCCACAAAAAATAAATAGGAATATAGACAATTTGAAACGGCCAATATTCCCAATGAAAAAGTTTATGAATAAATAATTTCAAACTAAGTTATTGTAATTGAATTAGTGAACTCTTGTTGATTTTGTAAATCGTGGTACGAAAGTACGACTTTATTTTCTTGGATAACAGTTTGTGTTATGCTCAGCGTTTTCATCTCATCGTTTCTATTGATAATCAATCCGTTCTCAGAATCATCATTTTTTGCATAACGATGAAATTGAAAAAGTTTTTCAGAAGAGACTTCATTAGAAACTATAAAATTTTGAAATAATTCAACTCTATGTTCCCTAATTTCCTTTGGATATAAAGTTGACGAAGACCAAATATGACTTTGATTTACATCTAAATTTAAAGTAGATTTTTCGATTTCATTCCAACGTAATTGATACAATTTTTTGTCCTGAAATAATACAATTGTAAAGGGTTCTATACCAAATAAATCGATAGCACTCCATTCCTCAATGGGTGAATCTGAACTTATTAAATCAAGAACAATTAATCCGCGACTTTTTCTGTAAGATGGTTTTAATTGATGTTTTTCATCGGCACCATTTAGTAATACTAAAACAGTTCCGTTCTCTGCAACAGCATACCAAGTTCCACCAGCTTTTTGGTCTTTTGGAAAATAGATGTTTTTGTTATTTACAGTGTATTTTTGAGGTTCAATTGCACTTGGACGAGCTACTTTTTCATCACGATTGTGTGTTAAAATTGCTTTTCCGTTAGAAAAAACAAAACTTACTGTGCACATTGATTTCTATATTCAATTGTAGAACGAGCTACTCCAAAATTTTCATCAATTTTAATTGAATCATTTTGTAAAACCGCCACTTTTATCAAAGCTTGGTGATGAATACAATGTTCTAAATTGTAAAGCAATTCTCGATTGTAATTACTTTCTATTTCTAAAGTCTCGCCGTCAATAACTTGGTGTAAAAGAAAATTTTTGTTTGGCTTTTCAAGGTTATTTTTTACAGTTTCAATAGCAGATTTTGCAGTTTCTGTACAGGTTTGAATAGCATAATCTCTTTTTCTGCTATCATAATTTATGACACCACTTTCATATTGATTTTCTAAACATTGAAAAAGTTCAATTATGTGACGTGTGTGCTCACCAATTGTAGCATTACTCAAGCCATGACACTGACAAGTATAATCATCAGCCGATAATTGAGATAACAAGTCATTTAACTCGTTTAATGTATTTTGAATAGAAGGGATTAACATATATATAGCATCTTTTTTACATTTACGTTATAAAGTACAATCAAGATTATTAAAATTTAAACTTTAACAAATCTAAAAATTTGTATTTTTGATTGTAAACTAATAGTAAACAACAAAGAAACGTAATTATTGCCAAAATAAAAAGTGTTCTGATATCGTTTTAACATTTAAAAAAAACATACATGAATTAAATATAAAAAACCCTTTAAGAAAAAAGCTTAAAGGGTTTATAAATATAGTAAATTGAAGATTAAACCAATCCTCTAGAAATTACAATACGTTGAATTTCAGAAGTTCCTTCATAAATTTGAGTGATTTTAGAATCACGCATCATTCGTTCTACATGGTATTCGGCTACATAACCATTTCCTCCGTGAATTTGAACTGCTTCATTAGCAACTTCTAAAGCAATTTCAGAAGCATATAGTTTTGCCATAGCTCCAGAATGTGCAATATCTTTACCTTCATCTTTTTCGCAAGCTGCTTTCATTACTAATAATTTAGCTGCTGTAACTTTTACATACATATCAGCCAATTTGAAAGCAATAGCTTGGTGATTGAAAATTTCTTTTCCAAATGCTTTTCTTTCTTTAGAATATTTCAAAGCAATTTCATAAGCACCAGTTGCAATTCCTAATGCTTGCGATGCAATTCCGATTCTTCCACCATTTAAAACATTCATTGCAAAAGCAAATCCGAATCCGTCAGCACCAATTCTATTTTCTTTTGGAACTTTTACATCATTGAATAATAAGGAATGTGTATCACTTCCGCGAATTCCCATTTTTTTCTCTTTTGGTCCGATATCAAAACCCTCCCATCCTTTTTCTACAATAAAAGCATTGATTCCTTTATGTCCTTTTTCAACATCGGTTTGAGCAATTACTAAATAAGTTGAAGCTGTCGAACCATTTGTAATCCAGTTTTTTGTACCGTTTAATAAATAGTAATCTCCTTTATCAATTGCAGTTGTTTTTTGAGAAGTCGCATCACTTCCAGCTTCTGGCTCTGACAAACAAAAAGCACCAATAACTTCACCTTTTGCAAGAGGAACTAAATATTTCATTTTTTGTTCTTCGTTGCAATATTTCTCCATTCCAGCACAAACTAATGAGTTATTTACCGACATGATTACTGCGGCCGACGCATCTACTTTTGCAATTTCAGTCATTGCCAAAACATAGGAAACACTATCTAAACCAGCTCCACCATATTTAGGATCAACCATCATTCCCATAAAACCTAACTNCTTGCTGAATCATCAAATGCTCTTCGGTAAGATTAAAATCCATATTTTTGTATTAGTTTATTTAGTAAATCGATAATTTTAGTGTCCAAAAATAGCACATTTTCATCAATTTCTAAAACGTTTTCGTAAATTTAGCCAATGTTTAAAGAAACTTACAAAATTATAGGAGTAATGTCAGGCACTTCGCTTGACGGAATCGATTTAGCACACATCAATTTTACCATAAAAGACAACAAATGGCGTTATCAAATTTTGGAATCCGAAACCATTTCGTATTCTCATGACTGGTTAAACAAATTGAAAGTAGCCGTAAGTTTTTCTGAAGAAAATTTGATTGAATTAAATGAAAATTACACCGAACTTTTAGGAAACATAATTAAATCATTTATCGAAAGAAACTCAATTTCAAATATTGATGCCGTTTGTTCTCATGGACATACCATTTTACATCAACCTCAAAATGGTTTCACACTACAAATTGGAAATCTTCCACAAATTGCAGAAATAATTCAAGAAAAAGTCGTTTGTGATTTCCGAGTTCAAGATGTGAAATTGGGTGGACAAGGCGCACCATTAGTACCAATTGGCGATAGAATTTTATTTTCAGAATATGATTATTGTTTGAATTTAGGTGGTTTTTCTAATGTTTCATTTGAAGATAATTCAAAACGAATTGCTTTTGATATTTCGCCTGTAAACACCGTTCTAAATTTTTACTCCAATAAATTAGGATTAGATTACGATGACAAAGGAAAAATCGCTCGTTCAGGAAAAGTTGATTCTAATTTATTGAATGAATTAAATGCTTTAAATTATTACAAAAAATCGTTTCCAAAATCACTCGGTTTTGAATTTGTAAAAGAAATTGTGCTACCATTAATTGAAAAATATTCGATTTCAATTGAAGATAAAATGCATACATTTACCGAACACATTGCTTTGCAAACTTCATTAGCATTACCAAACAAAACAGGAAAAATTCTAATAACTGGTGGTGGAGCTTACAATGATTTTTTAATTGAAAGAATGCAATATCACTTACCAAATATCCAAATCATAATTCCGAATAATAAAACATTAGAATTTAAAGAAGCGTTGATTTTTGCGCTTTTAGGAGTTTTGAAATTACGAGATGAAATCAATGTTTTGAGTAGCGTTACTGGAGCGAAGATGGATCATTCATCTGGTGTAGTTTATTAAAATAGTATCAATTCTACAAAACTCACTATTTTTAAAAACCTTATATTTGCACCACAAACAAATTAACTAACTAAAAAGCAACATCTGAAACAAATTCAGATTAAATACAATGAAAGATTTACTTAAAAAATTTGAAAACAAACAACCCGAAATAGTATTCAATTGGAAAGATAGCGAAACCGAAGCCGAAGGTTGGACTGTAATCAACTCACTTCGTGGTGGCGCAGCTGGCGGTGGAACTCGTATGAGAAAAGGATTAGACATGAACGAAGTTTTATCATTGGCAAAAACAATGGAAGTGAAATTCTCAGTTTCTGGTCCGGCAATTGGTGGTGCAAAATCTGGAATCAATTTTGACCCAAATGATCCTCGCAAAAAAGGCGTTTTGCAACGTTGGTACAAAGCCGTTTCGCCTTTATTGAAAAGTTATTACGGAACTGGTGGCGATTTGAATGTTGATGAAATTCACGAAGTAATTCCCTATACAGAAGAATGTGGTGTTTGGCATCCGCAAGAAGGTGTTTTTAACGGCCATTTCAAACCAACCGAAGCGGATAAAATCAATAGAATTGGACAATTGCGTCAAGGTGTAATCAAAGTAATTGAAAACCCAAAATTCTCACCAGACGTTTTAAGAAAATATACTGTTGCTGACATGATTACAGGTTATGGTGTGGCCGAAGCAGTTCGTCATTACTACAACACTTATGGTGGTGATTTTAAAGATAAAAAAGCCATCATTCAAGGATTTGGAAATGTAGGCTCAGCCGCAGCTTTTTATCTTGCTGAAATGGGCGTAAAAGTTATCGGAATTATTGATCGAGATGGTGGAATAATAAACGAAAACGGATTCTCATTTGAAGAAATCAGACGATTATTTTTGAATAAAGACGGAAACAAATTGGTTGCCAAAAATATGATTCCATTTGAAGAAATCAATCAAAAAATATGGACTATTGGTGCAGATATTTTTGCTCCTTGCGCAGCTTCTAGATTAGTAACAAAAGACCAATTAGATAATTTAATAGGTTCAGGTTTAGAAGTGATTTCTTGTGGTGCGAATGTACCATTTGCAGATAAAGAAATTTTCTTCGGACCAATTATGGAGGAAACTGATAGCAAAGTGAGTTTGATTCCTGACTTTATTTCTAATTGTGGAATGGCAAGAGTTTTTGCTTACTTTATGGAGAAAAAAGTTCAAATGACTGACGAAGCTGTTTTTTATGACATTTCTGAAACCATAAAAAAAGCTATCGAAAAAACATACAATTTAAATAATTCAAAAATAAATATCAGCGCAACGGCATTTGAAATTGCATTAAAACAATTGGTGTAAAATGAAACCAAAAGGATTATTCCAATCATTTTTTGAAAGTGAAAAAGCTGGCGGATTGGTTTTATTAATCTGTACAGTCATTTCTCTTGTCTTGGCTAACTCTTCAATTTCAGAGGAATATATTTCTATTTGGCATTACCAAATCGGTAGTCATAGTGCTGAGCATTTGATAAATGATGGTTTGATGACCATTTTCTTTTTATTAATTGGATTGGAATTAGAACGTGAAGTATATATTGGCGAGTTATCTAAAATAAAAGACGCTATTTTACCTATTTCAGGAGCTTTGGGCGGAATGTTGATTCCGGCCTTAATTTATTTTGCTTTCAATGTTGGAACATCAACAGAGAATGGAATTGGAATTCCAATGGCTACAGATATTGCATTTGCTATTGGGATTTTATCATTATTGGGAAACAGAGTACCTGTTTCGCTCAAAATTTTTCTTACCGCTCTTGCTGTAATCGACGATTTAGGTGCTATAATTTTAATTGCACTTTTTTATACCAAAACCATTTACTTTACCAATCTAATTATCTCTCTTTCTATTTTTGGAGTTCTTCTGATAATGAACCGATTGAAAGTAACTAACTTGATTTTATATCTTGTTGGAGGAATTTTTATGTGGTATTTTATGTTAAATTCTGGAGTTCACGCTACGATCACTGGCGTTTTATTAGCCTTCGCTCTTCCTTTTGGAAATGGAAGTTCTAAAACTATTTCGTCTCAATTACAACATTGGTTGCATCATCCTGTAGCTTTTATCGTTATTCCAATTTTTGCATTGTGTAATACAGCCATTGTGATTAGCAAGGATTGGATTCACAATTTTTCTGAATCCTATTCATTAGGCATCATTTTTGGATTGGTACTTGGGAAACCAATAGGAATTTTTCTTTTTACTTATTTGTCTGTAAAATTAAAATTTACTCATTTGCCAGAGGACTTAAGTTGGAAGAAAATTATTGGCGTTGGATTTCTTGGTGGAATTGGTTTTACTATGTCCATTTTTGTTACGCTTTTAGCATTTGAAGACCATCAAATAATTACCAACTCAAAATTTATGATATTAATTGGTTCTTTGATTTCTGGCTTAATTGGTTTTATTTGGCTAAAGAAAAGTTTATCAAATGTTAATCCCTTGCACGAAGAATAACAATTTTTAGTATATTTCGACGTTAAAACATATAAAACAGTACTAATGAGTTTAGATTCTACACCTGCTGACAAAAGAAAATCGCTAATAATCGCGACACTTATCTATGCTGTATTGCTATTGATTATGTTTTTCATACGCTTTTGGCCTCCATCTGATGCTGAATTGTTAACAATGGCTGGCGGCGGTGGCGGTGGTGGCGTTACTGTTAACTTTGGAGATACTGACTTTGGTTCTGGTGCAGACTATCAAAGTAAAGAGTTAGATGTTAAAGAAGTTTCAAAAAACAATGAAGCACAACCAACTCCTTATGAAGATATAATTTCTGAAGATACTGATGCTGATAAAACAGATGCTGTAATTCCGAAAACAAAACCAGTAAAAAACCCAAAACCAATTGTAAAACCGGAAATTAAAAAACCTGTTGAAGTAAAAAAACCTGTTAAAAAAGTTGATGATGCTTTAGCCAATATCTTAAAAGGAAATAAAAAAGGTGGTGATGGAAACAGCGGAACTTCAGGAAATCAAGGACGTGCTAATGGCGACATCAACTCTAGCGGTTATTCAGGAACTGGTGGTTCTGGTGGCGGAACTGGTGGTGGAAACGGACCTGGCAATGGGACAGGAACAGGGCCTGGAAGCGGTTCAGGAAGTGGTGGCGGAAACGGAAGTGGTAATGGTTTAGGAAACGGTTCTGGATATGCTTTAAATGGTAGAAAAGCATTAGAAAAACCTAATCCATCAAATAATTGTAATGAAGCTGGTAAAATTGTAGTGGAAGTAACAGTTGATAAGAATGGAAAAGTAATAAGTGCCGAAAGAAAAAGAGGTGTTTCGGGAGCAAGCGTGAGTAGTTGCTTAATGGCAGAGGCAAAAAAAGCCGCATTGAATACAAAATGGTCTCCTAGTCCTACAGGTGCAGAAAAACAAGTTGGAACCATAACTTATAATTTTAGCTATGAATAAATATTCAATACAATGGCTATCTAGTCTTGATTACTTCACATAACTTTTATTTCAATTGGAGTTCAGTGAACTTCGTTTGAAATGAAAATAAAAAATGCTTCCATTGTTTGGAAGCATTTTTTATTGTAATGAAAAGCAGGAAAATGGATTGCCAATAAATCCCGAACCATTCGCTCCTATTTAGAATTATTAGTTGCTATAACAAACTTCAATTTGTTCTTCACGCCTATTTGTAATACATCAACTAAATCTTGTACTTGAAGATTAAATGGAATTCTAACCATAACTGTCTGGTCTTTAGCATCACCCATTTGAGCTAGCAAAGAAGCTTCAAGTTGATCGAAAGCTACTTCTTGTTTGTCAAGATAAAATCGTTTATCTTCTGTTACGGACAGACTTATAAGTTGCTTGTTTGTCTTCTCACTTGTTTTAGACTTTGGTAACGTCATTTTTATCACATTAGGATTTGCCAATGTGGAAATGATTAAGAAAAACAACAACAAGAAAAACATGATGTCGCTCAAAGATGATGTAGCGACTTCTGCATGAAATCGTTTATTTCGTTTTACCATTTGGACGTTGAATTATGTTAACAAAATCAAGTACTTGTTTTTGAATTGCTAAGGTGAAACTATCAATTCTACCATTATATAAGTGATAAGCTGAATAAGCAATAATACCAACAACTAATCCTGCTCCCGAACTAATCATTTTTTCATACAAACCACCTGAAATATTACCTATACTAATATCTTCCGTTTGAGAAATACTGTAGAAAATTTTAATAACTCCTGAAATAGTTCCAATAAAACCAAAGGTTGGTGCAATACCTGCAATAAGTCCTAATTGACCAAGTTTCTTTTCCATTTCACCAACTTCAATATTAGCAGCACGCTCCATATTTGATTCAATTTCTGAAATTGGTCTTCCAATAGTAAGTATACCTTCTCTAAGCACATAACCTGATGCTGTATTACTTCTGTCGGCAACCGAAACTGCCATATCAATATTTCCTGCATTCAAATTATCACGAATATCTCTAATCAAATTTGGATCAATCACAGCGCGCTTTTGGATATATAAAAAACGTTCAATAATTATATAAAAGGTATAAAAAAGCAAAAGAGCGATTGGAATAAGGAAAAAACCTCCTTTTAAAATAAATCCTAAAACGGAAATTTCAGTTGTATTTACAGTGCCTTCAATTACTGCTCCTGTAGCTTGTGCGATGGTATCATTTTGGACTTGTAGAAAAAAATTAATCATATAAATTAGATTTTTGATTTAGTTGTTAAAAATAATCTCAAATTTGCACTAAAGATAAATTCTAATACAATATTAAACTACAAAATTGGGAAAATATTTTGTTTTAAGATTATTTTATTAAAAAGAAATGAACTATCAAGAAACTATAAATTGGATGTTTAGCCAACTACCTATGTATCAAACACAAGGTGCATCGGCATATAAAGAAGATTTAACAAACACGCTGTTACTTGCTGAGCATCTTAATCATCCTGAATGTGATTTAAAATGTGTTCATGTAGCTGGAACAAATGGAAAAGGCTCTACTTCTCACCTACTAGCATCCGTTTTACAAGAGGCAGGCTATAAAGTTGGACTTTATACATCACCACATTTAAAAGATTATAGAGAAAGAATCAAGATAAACGGTAAAGAAATTTCAAAGGAATTTGTATGTGAATTCATTTCAAAAAATAAATCTTTCTTTGAAGAAAACCAATTAAGTTTCTTCGAAATGACCGTGGGACTAGCTTTTGAATATTTCAAAAAAGAAAAAACGGATATCAATATAATTGAAGTTGGAATGGGTGGAAGATTAGATTCAACCAATATTTTAAATCCATTAATTTCAGTAATTACAAATATTGGTTTAGATCACACACAATTTCTAGGAAACACATTAGAAGCTATTGCATTTGAAAAAGCTGGAATAATTAAAAATACCGTTCCAATAATAATAGGTGAATATAAAAAAGAAACAAAAAATGTTTTTCTAAATAAAGCCAAAGAAACCAATTCTGATATTTTCTTTGCATCAGATTTAATTAAGGAGACATATCAATCAGAATTATTGGGTGATTATCAAACTCATAATAAAAAAACTGTTCTTCAAACCATTAAAGTTTTACAAAGTCAAAATAAATTTAAAATAACTGAGGAAAACATTAGAAATGGATTACAAAAAGTAATAAAAAACACCGGATTGCAAGGAAGATGGCAGCAATTAAATGAAACTCCGAAAGTAATTTGTGATACAGCTCACAATTCACATGGATTAAAAATAGTTCTAAATCAACTCCAAAATGAAAAATTTGAACAATTACATATTGTATTAGGAGTAGTAAATGACAAAGACTTGAATGAAATTTTGCCTTTATTTCCTAAAAACGCAAAATATTATTTCTGCAAACCAAATATTCCAAGAGGATTAAATGCAGAAATTTTACAAAAAAAAGCTGCGGATTTTCAATTAAACGGAAAAGTATATAATTCTATTTCAAACGCTTATCAAGAAGCTTTGAAATCATCTACCAAAAAAGACTTTATATACATAGGCGGAAGTACTTTTGTGGTAGCAGAAGTTTTATAAAAAATGTTTGCAGAATTAAAAATAAGCCTTATATTTGCACCCTGATTAAGAGAAATCATAATCATGATAAAAGGGCGATTAGCTCAGCTGGTTCAGAGCACCTCGTTTACACCGAGGGGGTCGGGGGTTCGAACCCCTCATCGCCCACAAAAAAAGACAAATTCATTTTTTTGAATTTGTTTTTTTTTGTCCTTCTCTAAAAGCAATTAATTTATTATGCATTATCAAATTTCTTATATTAAATAAAAAAACTCCTCATTTTTGAGGAGTTTTTTTGTTTGTTTAATATGTTGTTTTTTTATCTTTTTAATGAGAAATGGGCTTTAAATTGTTTCATTGCACCAGCTTCAGGATAGTCAACTGTAAACCAGTAATCCGTTGATGGCATTAGGTTT
>NZ_BAABCS010000004.1:0-297813 GCF_039539165.1 Flavobacterium chungnamense | reverse complement strand
CACTAAATGTTTTAGATTAGTGTCTTTCAATGCAACAGTAGAGAAATTACCAGAACCAACCATATTTACATCAACAGGTACTAATGTAATTTGTGTGGATTATAACACGCAACAAGTAGTAAGACCATTAACACTTCAGGTTACTAATCCAACGCCAGGAACTTATACTTATGAGTGGTTTGAAGCATCAAATCCAACATTAGTTATAGGCACCAACCCTACATATGATGTAACAACAGCAGATCCAACAGGAGCTACAAGAACATATACTGTAAAAATGACCAGTGTTAGTCCACCACAATTGGGATGTTCAGAGACGGACTCATTTCAAGTAATACAATCAGGACAAGCTGTGGCTGTAGGTGTAGGCTATGAAATAAGCAACGCTTTCTCAGACATGCAAACCATTACAGTAAACATAACTGGATATGGAAGTTATTTGTACAGCCTTGATGGAGGTCCAAGACAAACCAGCAATGTGTTTGAAAATGTACCACTTGGAGTACACACCATAACGGTATGGGACGACAAAGGTGGCGTAGCAAGTAGCTGTGATCCATTCCAATTAACAGGTGTACAAATCATCGATTACCCTCACTATTTTACACCAAATGGGGACGGAATTAACGACTATTGGAATATTGTTGGTTTGGATAAAGAAATAAACGCAAAAATTTATATATTTGACCGCCAAGGAAAATTGATTAAACAAATCAGTCCAGCAAGCAAAGGATGGGATGGTACCTACAACGGAAACCTAATGCCATCAACGGATTACTGGTTTACAGTTGACTATCCTGAAGCTGGTGCAATGAAACAATTTAAAGCCCATTTCTCATTAAAAAGATAAAAAAACAATGAAGATTAAACATTTTTTACTTGCTTTAGTGGTATTAATTACTAAGCAATCTTATTCACAAGAAATTTTACCTGTATATTCAGATTATTTATCTGATAATTATTTCTTGTTGCATCCATCTATGGCAGGTGCTGCAAATTGTGCAAAAGTGCGTTTAACAGGAAGACAACAATGGTTTGGTCAAGAAGATGCACCGGCGTTACAAACTTTAAGTTTTAATGGAAGTATTACCGAGAAAGACGGAATGGGTATCATCTTGATAAATGATAAAAATGGATATCATTCACAAAAAGGATTCAGAGTGGCTTATGCACATCATATTATGTTTTCAAGAGATGATGTGGATTTGAATCAATTGTCTTTTGGTGTTAATGTTGGATTTGCACAAAGTTTATTGGATGAAACAGATTTTAGAGATAATAACCCTGCATTTGATCCTAATATTGATGGAACTATTGTTCAAAAAGCTAATTACTTTAATGTAGACGTAGGTGCTTCTTATAATTTCTTAGACTTCTATGCTCATTTCACAGTTAAAAATGCTTTGGCTAGTGAAAGAAGAATTTATTCACAAAGAGAACCAGTGAATTTAAAGAGACTTATTTATAATATGGGATATACTTTTGGTGATGCAGATAGAATATTGTTGGAGCCATCAGTTATGTTTCAGCATACTTTCTTAACTAAAGAGTCAACAGTAGATTTGAATATTAAAGCATATAAAAATCTTGAATTTGGAAGAGTTTGGGGTGGATTGTCTTACAGAAGAAGTTTAGACGGTGCTGAATATTTAGATGGAGTTTCAATTGCTAAACAAAAGCTACAATACATTACTCCAATATTAGGTATAAATTATAAAAATTATATGTTTGCCTACACTTATTCACAATTGATGGGAGATATAAAATTTGATACAGGTGGTTTTCACCAAATTACTTTAGGTATTAATTTGTTCTGTAAACCAGAAAAATATCACTGTAATTGTCCTGCTATTAATTAATAATATAATAAGAATCCTGATGTAAAATATCAGGATTCTTTTTTAGTATACTATGATAATAAAATCAGTAAATGGGAAATCACCAAAGATTCCTGAAGATTGTTACGTAGCTGAAAATGCTACTATTGTTGGTGATGTTGAGTTTGGTGCTCAATGTAGCGTATGGTTTAATGCTGTCATTCGTGGAGATGTTCATTATATTAAGATTGGTAATAAAGTGAATATCCAGGATGGAGCTGTTATACATGCTACTTATTTAAAACATCCTACAAATATTGGTAATAATGTTTCAATTGGGCATAATGCTATAGTACATGGTTGTACATTACATGATAATGTATTGATTGGAATGGGAGCAATTATTATGGATAATTGTGTTGTGGAAAGCAACGCGATTGTAGCAGCTGGAGCTGTTGTTACTCAAAATACTATTGTAGAATCTGGGACGATTTATGCTGGAGTTCCTGCTAAAAAAGTTAAAGATATTAATGCTTCAGATTTTGCTGGTGAAATTGAGCGTATTTCTAATAATTACGTAATGTATTCGAGTTGGTTTAAAGAAGATGAATAGGTTTTTGAAACTTTGATTCTATTCAAATCGATTACTAACTAGCCCTGATGGGAGCAACTACCATGTAGTGCGGACAGCAGGAATAGGGTTTACAAGAATTACTACTGATTCGCTTCTAAATTTTAAGCAAAGTCTTGCCGTGAATCAGTACTTGAGGATCTATTAGTACAATACAGAAAACGCCTGATACAATCAAAAATTTCAAAATAATATGCAATTGTAAATATTGTGTTTTGTTCTCTGCTTTCCATAAAAGAAGTAAAAAGAATATTAGAATAATTAAACTTACGTAAAAATATATATCCATATATCCTACATCGTATATTTCTACCAATAAGTAAACCGGAAAAATAGTTAGTACGGTTAATCCTGTGATGATTTTTTTGGTAAACTCTTCACCAAATTTTACAGGAATTGTCTTGTAATCATTTGCAATATCTCCTTTTATGTTTTCTAAATCTTTTATCATTTCTCTAATTAATATTAGAAGGCACAAAAATGATGCATGAGCAAATATCTGTGGATACAAGTTTTTGTAGTATAAAAGCACAGCAAAGAAAGGAAGCACAGCAAGAAAAGCAGCTGTAAGATTACCAATAATTGGGTATTTTTTTAGTTTGTGTGAGTAAAACCAAATTAAAAATATATAGACAGAGAAAAACAAAACGGCTCTAAAAGAGACTAAAAGCGCTAAAAGAACAATGACAAAATTAATTGTAAAATAGACTTGAAGTTTTGTCCTCTGGCTTACTAATCGATCAATTTTGGATTTATTAGGTCTGTTTATTAAGTCTTTTTTACTGTCGTAAAAATTGTTTATGATGTAACCAGACGCAATAGTTAAACTTGATGCTAGTACTATTATAAAAAGATTAAAATCTAAAATCACTGATAAGGCTCTTTTTTCTGGAGCCATAATAAAAATTGCAGATAGATATTGTGCTAAAGCAATAATGGGAATATTGTAACCACGAACCACAGAGAACATGCTGAGTATTTTCAGTATGGTGAGTTTGGTTTGTCTGCTTAGCATGATTTATAAGTTAAAATTGATAAACAACTTCTAACTTATAATCTTTTAGTGATTTTTTAGCTTTTTCTAAATCTTCTGTGAAACCCAGAATGTAACCACCACCTCCAGAACCACAAAGTTTTAAGTAGTAGTCATTGGTGTCAATTCCTTTTTGCCAAATTCCGTGAAACTGCTCAGGAATCATTGGTTTAAAGTTATTTAAAACTACTGCTGAAAGTTTTTTTGTATTAGAAAACAATGATTTTTTATCACCACCTAAAAAGTTTTCTACACATAAATCGGTGTATTTTACAAATTGGTTTTTCAACATAGCACGGAAACCTTGATCTTTTAGGTTTTCCATGAAAATATTTACCATTGGAGCAGTTTCACCTACAATTCCAGAATCTAACAAGAAGACAGCGCCTTTACCTTCAGAACTTTGAGAAGGAATGCCAGTTGCTTCAATATTATCTTTAGAATTGATAAGTATTGGAATACTCAAATAGCTATTTAAAGGGTCAAGACCAGAACTTTTTCCGTGGAAAAAAGATTCCATTTGAGAGAAAATTGTCTTTAGTTGCAGTAATTTTTCACGAGTTAAATTTTCTAAAACTGTGATTTTATCGTTTGCATATTTGTCATAGATAGCAGCAACTAATGCACCACTACTTCCTACGCCATATCCTTGTGGGATACTTGAATCAAAATACATTCCTCTGGCAACATCAGCTTTTAAAAGTTCTATGTTAAACGTAACTAAATCTGCTTGTTCGTTTTGTAACTCTTCTAAATAAACTACGAATTTTCGTAGACTTTCATTAGACTTGATGGCTTCTTGAGTTGGATTTTCATCCACTTTTAAAGCGCCGTTGTAGAAATTATAAGGAATAGATAAACCTTTAGAATCTTTAATGATTCCGTATTCTCCGAAGAGTAATATTTTTGAATAAAATAGTGGTCCTTTCATATTCTGATTTGAGGTAATGTTAAATTATAACTTTTGTGCTCCAAAACCAATTTCATCACAAATATACTGACCATTTTGACAATAGCCAACTAATTCGTCCTTAATAAATTGCAAAGTTTCAACTCTAACGTTTTCGGGATACAAAACATGAACGTTTGCACCAGCGTCTAATGTGAAACATACCGGAATTTTGGTTTCGTTTCTAAACTTCCAAATTTTATTGATGATTTCTAATGTATTAGGTTTCATTAAAATAAAATAAGGCATTGAGGTCATCATCATTGAATGAAGTGTTAAAGCTTCACTTTCTACAATTTTAATAAACTCTTCTAAATTTCCATTTTCTAAAACGGACTTTATAGCTGATAAATTGTGATGAGCTTGTAAAAACCTTTGTTCTGCAAATGGATGATTGTGCATTAAATCGTGTCCAACAGTACTCGAAACTTGTTTTTCGCCTTTGTCAACAAGCAAGATAGTGTCTTGATAGTTCTCGAAATTTGAGTGAACTTTTGATGAAAATTCAATTCCAAATAAATCGGAACTACCGTCAAGTTCTTTATGTTTTCCCCAAACAACAATGTTGCCTTTTATACTTCTGCAAGCACTTCCAGATCCTAATCTTGCTAAGAAAGAAGCTTTTTGGTGAAAATAATCATCTGTTATTGTAGGATTTAACGCTTTTTCTAAATTCATTATATTCATTGCCAAAGCCGCCATTCCCGATGCCGATGATGCAATTCCTGAACTGTGAGGAAAAGTATTTTGAGTGTCAATTGTAAAATGATATTCTTTTAAATAAGGACAATAAACTTCAATTCGTTCGAAAAATTTCTGAATTTTAGGTTTGAAATCCTCTTTTGGTTTTCCTTCAAATAATAAATCAAATGAGAAACTATTACCTGTTTCATTGATATCAATCGAAGTTGATTTTTTCTCAAATGATAATTTTGTAATTGTTTTACAATGATTTAAAGTAAAACTTATTGAAGGGTTTGCAGGAATTTGATGGTCTTTTTTACCCCAATATTTCACTAATGCAATATTACTTGGAGCACTCCATTCATATGTTCCTTTTTCAATAGTGTTTGAATGTGATGTAGAAATAAAATCCTTTTCGGAAATCATATTATCTTAATTTTAGTACAAAGATACTTATTTTACGAAAACCACACGTTTTTGTTTACTATATTTGTGAAAATTTTAAACAAGATGCAAAAAGTTTTAAGAATAGCATTAGTAGTAATGACCTGTTTGGTAATAGGTTATTTATCCGGAATGGTTACAAGAGAAAGTATAACTACATGGTATCCAACTTTAATAAAGCCTGTTTTTAATCCGCCAAATTGGATTTTTGCTCCAGTTTGGACTTCCCTATACATTATGATGGGAGTCGCAGGTGGATTGGTATGGAACAAGCTGGATGGCAACGAAACACTTGTAAAAAAAGCTTTTTTGTTTTTTATAATTCAATTAGCTTTAAATGCGCTTTGGTCGTTGATTTTTTTCAAATTACACAACTTACTTCTCGCATCAATTGAAGTGGTATTGTTGCTTCTGATGATTTTTGAAACTTATACTCAGTTCAAGAAAATTGATAAAATAGCAGGACTACTTTTGATTCCTTATTTAGCTTGGGTAAGTTTTGCCACTATTTTGACAATTAGTATTTGGTATTTAAACTAACATAAAAAAAACCGATTCATTTACGAATCGGTTTTTTTTTAGACTATTGAATTATTAATTTCTTGGTGATTTTTAAGTCAGATTGTGTTGTAATTTGAACTAAATAAACACCTTTTGATAAATCTGAAACATCAATATTTACATCATTTGATGAAGAGTTGATCACTTCTTTAATCTTTTTCCCAAGTAAGTCATGAATTTCTACTGAGTTAATTGCCTCTGACGAATTTAACAGACTAACATTAATATTTGAATTTGTCGGATTTGGATACAATACAAAATTAGAACTATCAAAATCTGTAGTTTTTAAAGATTGTACAAATTCAGTTTGAAATTCATTTGTTATAATTGGTGGATTATAATCAAAATAAATGAATGCTTTATTAGGAATTATATCACCAAGAGCAAAGCCAGCTGTAGGCTTAATTTTAAATTGGATAAACCCATGACTTCCTGTTGGATTGATAGATGTTGGAGGTAGATTGATGTTATAAAAATTCCATATCAATTGATTTCCAATTCGTCTCATATTGTAAGCATGGCTTGAACCCAACATTTCTATCGAACTTGGATTTAAAGAGGCATCAAGAAAATCTTCAACTCTTACAAATTCGGCATTTGCAGTTCCAGTATTTTCAAATTGAATAGTATACGTTAAATAATCATTTGAAGTAAAATCATCAATATCAATTTTGCCACCATGAGCTTCTGTTTTGTCATTTGGATCATACGAACCAACAACTATTTGAGACAAACTCATTTGATTGTCATCAGGAAAAGCATCACCAGTTAATGGAGCAATACTAACAGAATTTGTAATTACATCACCCAAATTAACAGTCGGAATTGTTGGAACTTGCATAGTAACTGTAAACCATCGTTCTTCATTTGGTGCAAGATTTGTAAAATTATAGGTAAATCCATTTGAAGTAGAAGTTGTACCTGTTTGTGAAATTGAAGTTATTGTAACTAAAGGATCTTTAACAAAAGTTACAGTTCCATTTATGTTCTGAAAACCATTGTTTCTGTAGCTTATCCAATTTTGATAAGTAAATCCTGGTCTTGGTGATCCATAAGGTAGAAGTGAAACTTTTAGGTCATTATAAGGCTGGATTAAGGTTACTGGGAAATAATAAGTTGTTGTTCCACTGCCTGTTGGAAGAGTTATATTAGAATATGTACTTGTTGAACTATAATATGGTATTAAATTAGAATTAACTACAAAACTTAAATTATATGAATTAGTAGGGTTACTATCAAAAATACTGAAAGTACCAGAATTAGAATTTGCATAAATTGGTGCTCCAGAATTTATATTATAAACAAAATTTCCATAATTGAAAAAGTTTTCATTGATGTCCTTAATTCCATTTGTGTTCTCATCTAAAAAGGCAACTAAATTCAAACGTTCTGGACATTGTGCATTGTTTGTGCAATCATAAGTACAAAAATTCATTGGTCCAGCCCAAGGACTAAACTGATTTGCATTACAAAGACTTCTTACATAATAAGAATAACAAGTATTTGGTGTTAAACCTATTATTGGAAAAGGACCAGAAGTAGCAAGGATTCCACCCGTTGGAGTAGTTGGAGCCGGTGCTCCAAAAGGAACCACAAATACTTCCCAACTTGTAGATGGGCCTGATTGATTCCATACTAAGACAGCAGAAGTATCAGATACATTTGTAACATTCAAATCTGTTGGAGTTAAACAAATTATCGGTCCACAAGAGTTTATTATCACAGTAGCAATACTTGAATCATTTATACATGGAGCAGTTCCAGTTAATGTATAGGTAAATGTACTTGTTGTTGCGTTTGGAGAAGGAGTAAAGGTTCCTGTTACTGTGTTAAAAGTTCCGCCAACACCAGTAGTTCTAAACCAAGTTCCTCCAAATTGCTCACCAGTGATTAAGGAATATAAATCTATTGGTGTTGTTGAAGTATTACAAACTGTTATTACTCCATCTGATCCTGCGTTTGGTTGTGCGGATAAGTTAACTACAGCCACACTAGTATCATTAACACATGGTGGAATTCCTTGAATTGTATATGAAAATGTACTTGTTGTTGCACCAAATGCAGGTGTGTAAGTTCCAGATAACGCACTAAAAGCTCCTCCAGTTCCTGAAGTTCTTGACCAAGTTCCTCCTGGTTGTTCACCAGTAATTAGTGCAAATAAATTAATTACTGTTGTTGATGTTTCACAAACTGTAGTTGAACCATCATTTCCTGCATTTGCTGGTAAATTTAGAACAAGGTTAAATTGACTTACCCATAGTTGTGAAGTTTGTGTATTAATTACTCTTGCCCAAATCATTTGAGTAGGAACCACGTTAGTAAAACTTGTTGGATTTTGAATAGGATTAGCACCAACTTGAGCATCTACATTTGTTAAATGAAAGGTTATATTATGAATACTTGGATTTTCATTTCCTAAAATCTCAGGTATTTTAGTGTTTAAATCAAATTGAGCAAATCCATCAGAATTTGTATCACAAACATTGTAATTACTCACTTGTGTGTTAATTTGTGCGTTTACAAATGAAAATGTGATTAGTAACAAAAAGAGTAGAAATTTTTTCATATATGTAAAATTTATTTTTTAGCGGTCACATATGGTATCGCCTTTTTATTTATTGGTGTTTGCTTGCGCAAACTTGTTGTTAATGGCGATTTCATAAACTTAAAATTAAAGTTAATCAAATGTAGCTTTTTTATTGCAAATAAAAAGTCCCGAGAAAGTTAATTTTTCGGGACTTTTAAAATTTTATTTTTATTTTTTAGTTGATTACCAGTTTCTTAGTGATTTTTAAATCCGATTGTGTTGTGATTTCAACCAGATAAACACCTTTCGATAAGTTAGAAACATCAACTTTCATTTCGTTTGAATTATTCGCAGAAATGGTTTTAACTGTTTTACCTAAAACATCGTAAATAATTACGTTTTCAAGCAACTCAGATGTGTTTTGTAAATTAACTTGAATAAATGAATTTGTTGGATTCGGATATAAAACAAAGTTTTCTAATCCAAAACTTGCATTTGCTAAAGCAGCTGTAAATTCAGTTGTAAAAGTATTAGTAACAATCGCAGGATTAGTATCAAAGTAAATAGAAGCAGTATTTGGAACAATATCTCCTACTGCAAATCCAGGTTTCATTTTGATTTTAAATGTTACATAACCTTTACTTAAATCTACATTTTCTAAGAAACTTGGTAATTGAATATAATCAAATTTCCAGATAATATGATTGCCAACACGCTCCATGATGTAATTGTGACTTGCATCAACAACCCTTATACTTGCTTCATCCAATTGAGCATCTAAGAAATCTTCAATTCTAACATTAATGGCATTAGCTGTGCCTTCATTTTGGAAACGAATAGTATAGTACAAATAATCATTTTGACTAAATTGATTGAATGGAATTTGTTCGCCATGAGCTTCCATTTTATCATTTGGATCGTAAGAACCTACAACTACTTGAGTATTTGAATGATTATTATTAGTCAAGTTGATATCATTTGCAGTAGCTACAATACTTGCTGTATTAGTTAACAAATCTCCAAGATTAACTGTAGGAATTGCAGGAACACTCATTGTTACGAAAATGTATCTCGTTTCATAAGGAGCTAGATTTGTGAAGTTATAAGTAAAACCTGTTGCATTTGCAATTGTTCCAGCTTGAGAAACATTAGTTATAGAAACATTTGCATCTTTATTGAAGGTCAAAGTTCCGTCAGTAGCAATAACACCTAAGTTTTTGTAAACGATTTTATTAACATAATTGAATCCAGGAACTGGAGCACCAACTGGTACAATGGTAACAGACACATCATTAAACCCTTGAGTTAATGTAATTGGGAAATACAATGTTTGTGTTCCACTATTCAATGGAATATTAATATCATTATAATTTACAGTACCTAATGTATAGTATGGAGCATATTCTGTATTGATTTGATATCCAAAGTCATAAACGTTTGAAGGATTTGCATCATAAATTGTGTATGTTCCAGATGGAGATGAAATATTGGTAACATTTCCTGCATTGTTTTGTAATGAAGTGAACGAACCATAAGTAAAGTTTACTTCATTAGTATCTTTAATTCCATTTCCGTTTTCATCTATGAATGCTACTAGTTCAATTTTATCAGAACATTGAGGCGGACCAGAAGCAAAAGTTCCAGCTTCAATAAATACAGACGAATCATAAGCAGTATCACTTCTATCTGCAATTACCAACTTAATATGATAATTATGATTTGGAATAATGTTAGCCGATGCAGTCATTTTAACGGTTTGACCATTATAGTTTGTTGCTGAAGCTGTTTGATTATTTGCGTAATAAGAATCAAAAAATAATGGATTTGCAGAGGCACACGAATTGTTGTGTAAATTATTTCTAATAGTAACAACAGAGACTGGTATAGTTGTTCCTGGAATAACTGCAAGATTAGTTGTGATTCCAGTGTCTAAATCAGTTAAAAGGAAAGCAAAAGCATCAGCAAAATCACATTGGAAAGTACCATATTCGTCAGATGCTAATAAGAAATTAAAACTCATGTAAGAATTTAAACTAGTAAAATCAAATTCTAATTTTGTAGCATTTTTAGAAACCATTGGTACACCAATAGCACTTGAAATTATTCCTTCTAATTGGGCATCTCCTGTCCAAGCAGAACTTCCTTCACTTAATATTGAAGTATTCGGACCTGGTGCACTCATTGCGTTTCCTGATGATAGAACAATACCTGATGAAATTGGAAATAATGGATTAGTATTTGTAAACGAACCAATTCCATTAACAGAACCAAAGTTAGTTCCTGTGCTAGAAGTTATGTTTGAAACTGTTAGACATGGATTATTGATTAAAACATTTGTCACTAATTGGTCAACTGTGTATTGATTAGTACTAGTTGTTAGTGGAGGCAATGTAATGTTTGGTGTAAATGATCTAGATGCCCAACTACTTACTTCAGTAGTTGAACAGACTGCTCTAACATAAAAAGTATAAGTTGTTCCTGTAGTCAATCCAGTTGCTTGATAAGAGTTTGTTGGAGCTAATATACCAGTTGATGCTATTGTAGGTACTGGTGAACCAAAAGGTAAAACCAAAACTTCCCATTGTGAAACAGAACCAGATTGAGTCCAGCTTAAATTTGCACTTGTTGGTGTAGTACTATTTACAACAACATTTGATGGTGTAATACAATTGGTTTGAAGTGTTGTAAATGCTCTAGATGTCCAATTACTCATTGTTGTTGACGAACAAACTGCTCTAACATAAAAAACATAAGATGTTCCTATATTTAATCCAGTTACTTGATAAGGGTTTGTAGAAATAAGCGTTCCAGTTGAGGCAGCTGTTGGAGCAGGAGATCCTAATGGTAAAACCAAAACTTCCCATTGTGAAACAGTACCAGATTGAGTCCAACTTAAATTGGCACTTGTTGTAGTGATATTGTTTGCTAATACATTCGTTGGTACGCTACAAATGTTAGAAAGTGTAGTAAACGTTCTTGCAAAAGACCAATAACTTGAATCTGTTGCCGAGCAAATTGATCTTACATAAGCATTGTAAATTGTAGCATAATTTAATCCAGTAACTTGTAATGGGTTTGAACTAGTTATTGTTCCAACTGAAGATTGAGTTGGAGCAGGAGCTGTTGATGGTACTACTAAAACTTCCCATTGTGTTGCTGTACCATTTTCGGTCCAATTAATAGTTGCTGTAGTACCTGTAATATTTGTAGCTGCTAAAATTGTTGGTTGTAAACAAGTTGCTTGTGGTAGACATTCTACATTTGCTAACCAACCATCTCTGTTTACAGAAGAATCACTTCTAAATCTAAAAGTCAAACATCCACTTGCGTCAGATGAAACAAATGGACCTGGAATGACGGTACCCCAAAAAGCACCAGGCAATCCACCAGGAACACTTGCACCAGCATTTCCACTTGAAATTTGTGTTGATGAAATTGTTGGTCCGTTGAAAACATACAATCCGTCCCAGTTAGCTTCTGTATTAAATGCTGTAAATGTAACAACAACTTGATCGCCAGGAGAAGTTGGGCAAATGGTATATGTATTGTCAGAGTTATTTGCATAATTAGCAGTTAAACCACCATTATCTATAAACTGTCCACCACAAACTGGTGATGGTATTGGATTTGCTAAAGTTGTAAATGTAATAGGCTGTGACCATGGACTAGTAAGTGTAGTAGAACAAACTGTTCTAACAAAGACTTTATAACAAGTGCTAGCATTTAATCCAGGTGCAAGATAAGTGTTCGTGGTAACTGACATTCCAGCATTATTAGGTGTTGGATTTGTTGCAGTACATGGTAAAACTAATACTTCCCATTCATTAGTACTGCTTGTCAAAGTCCAATTTACTACACCACTATTATTTGTAATTCCAGTAACAGATTGAATGGTTGGTTCAATACAAGTTAATACTTGTGTGGTGCTAAAAGTATGTGGTGTAGACCAATCACCTGGTATGCCATTACATATAGGTCTTATAACAACCATATAAGTTACATCAGGAGTTAATCCAGTTAATTGAAAAGGACTTGAACCAGCTATAAGCGAACTTCCTCCTAATGCAGGAGTAACCACTATTTCCCAAAGATTACTTGATTGATTGATGTCTATCCAAGATAAAGAAACCGTATTGCTATCAATTTGTGTTGTGTTTAATGAAACTGGTGCTAAACAAGGCAAATTTGTTGTTACGCAATCAATCATTGCTTCCCAACCACCACTGTTTCCTGATGTGTTAGATTGAAATACAAATGTTACACATTGTCCAGGATTATTTGTACTTAATGTCATTTGTGTTGGGCTATTGCTATCAATAATTGAAAGTAAATTTCCGTTTGGACTAGAACCTTCATATACATAAAGTACATCATCCATTTCCAAAGAAATAGAATTAAAACTAATCAGTAATGTTTCGTTAGGTGTGTTTGGACAAAAAGTATTAATGTCATAAGCGGAATCAGTATAATTTCCATTTTGACCACCATTGTCATAAAAAAATTGGCTACATCCTGATTGTGCAGCGCTATAAAAAATAGCCCCAAATAACAAAGAGAATAGGGTTAAAAGTAATTGTTTTTTCATGTTTGATTGATTTATAGAAATCAAATATACATTGATTTTTAATAACTTATATCTAAAATCTAAGGTTTTTTTTATAAAATTCTACAAACTCAATAAAACCAATATCTCATCAAATTTATTTACAAAAAAAAATTCCCAATTATAAATTTAATAATTGGGAATTATGATTTTGATTAACTTTTAAAAATTATTTTATCACAAGTTTTTTGTTTTGTTTTAAACCATTTTCAGTAGATATTTCTAATAAATAAACACCTTTAGAGAAACTTGAAGTGTCAATTGTAGAACTATTAGAAGAAATTGATTTTACTTCTTTAATGATTTTGCCTAAAACATCATAAATAATCACATTATCAATAATTTCAGAAGTATTATTTAAACTGATATTTATAAATTGGCTTGCTGGATTTGGATACAATTTAAAATTAGTACCATCAAAAGCTTGATTGTTTAATGCTGCTGTGAACTCAGTTGTAAAAGTATTTGTTACAATTGCAGGATTTGAATCAAAATAGATAGATGCGGTATTTGGTATTATTGAACCAACAGCAAAACCTGGGTTTAATTTGATTCTAAATTGCACATATCCCATGCTTAATTCCTCATTTACTGATATAGGAACTAGTTGTATGTTATTGAAATTCCAAACAATATTGTTATTAACTCTTGTCATAACATAATTGTGACTTGAGCTAATCATTCTAATACTTTCAGGGTCAATTTGTGAATCTAAAACATCTTCAATTCTTACATCAATGGCATTAGCAGTTCCGTAGTTTTGGAATCTAATTGTATAAATTAAATCTTCATTTTGGTTAAATTGACTAAAAAGAATTTCTTCTCCATGCGACTCCATTTTATCATTTGGATCAAATGAATTTACTACAATTTGTGTAATTCTAGTTGAGTTATTTGTTAAATTGATATCGTTTGAAGGAGCTGAAATTGTTGCATTTGCAATAAGTAAATCACCTAAGTTTACTACTGGACTTGCTGGTACACTCATTGTAACATAAAACACTCTTGTTTCATTAGGAAGAAGATTAGTAAAGTTATACGTAAATCCAGTCGCATTAGCAATAGTTCCTGTTTGACTAATTGCAGTAATGGTTACTTGTGTTGGCTTTTCAAAAGTTATTGTTCCGTCTGTTGCAGCTACTCCTAAGTTTTTATATACAATTTTATTTGTATAAGTTAATCCTGGTCTTGGAGAGCCCATTGGAACAATAGAAATAGTAACATCATTATAAGCTTGAGTTAGAACAATAGGGAAGTAAAGAATTTGTGTTCCACTTCCTACTGGAATATTTACATCATTGAATGAAGTTGTTCCAGAGCTATAGTAAGGAAGATATTCTGTTTGGATACTATATGAAAAGTCATAAGTATTTACTGGATTTGAATCGTAAACTGTTTGTCTTCCTGTAGATGAAAAGGCATTTGTAATTGGTCCGGTATTATTTTGCTGATAATTAAATGAACCATTTGTAAAATAGGTTTCACCTGAATCTTTAATGCCATTATTATTTTGGTCATTGAAGGCAACAAGAATAATTTTATCCAAATCTAGACCACAAGTAATATTTGCAGACCAGCCAGATCTTACAACAGAAGAATCACTTCTAAATCTGAAGGTAAGACAGCCACTAGGATCTGAAGATGTAAATGGTCCTGGAATAGTTGTACCCCAGAAAGAACCAGCTAAACCTCCTGGAACTTGTGCTGCTCCATTTGTACTTGGAATTTGTGGTGAGGTAATTGAATTACCATCAAAAACATATAATCCATCCCAATTTGTTTCAGTATCAAATTGTGTAAATGTTACTGTTACAACTTCTCCAGGATTTGTTGGGCATATAGTATAAGTATTGTCGGCATTGTTGGTATAATTAGCGATTGAACCACCATTGTCAACAAATACGCCTCCGCATATTGGTGGTGTTGGCATAGTATTGATACTAATTCCGTTTGACCAATCACTTGAATCAATTGCTGAACAAATAGCTCTTACAAAAATACTATAGCAAGTGTTTGCGGTAAGTCCATTTACAATAAATGGATTAGTTGTTGTAATTGTGCCTGTTGTTGAGCTATCAGGAACTGTGTTACATGGAAGAGCAACAACTTCCCATGAAGAGGCAGTACTATTATTTGTCCAAGCTACCGAAGCAGATTGTGATGTTACAGCAGATGTAATCAATGCGGTTGGTTTTGGACAAGTTGCAGGTGTATTAAGAGTTGCGCCAACAGACCAATCGCTAATATCTGATGGAGAACAAATTGCTCTAACATACAATTGGTAACAACTATTTGGAGTTAAATTTGTGAAAGTATAAGGATTAACAGTTGTTACTATACCTACTGATGTTGCAGTCGGAGCAGTTCCGCATGGTAAAGCAATTACTTCCCAACTTGTTGCTGAGCTATTGTTAACCCATCCTAAAGTTGCTGAAGTTGTTGTAATTCCAGTAACAACTAAGTTTGTTGGTTTTGGACAAGTTGGAGCTACGCCACATGTAATATTTGCAATCCATCCCGATTGAACTACTGAAGTATCACTTCTAAATACAAAAGTTAAACATCCACTAGAATGTGTTGAAGTAAATGGACCAGGTAGAGTTGTTCCCCAATAAGCTCCGGCTAAACCTCCAGGAACGTTTGCCGCTCCATTTGCACTTGCTATTTGAGGTGATGTAATTGAATTTCCATTATAAACATATAATCCATCATAATTTGCTTCAAGAGAGAATGAAGTGAAGGTAACTGTAACTTGATTGCCTGTATTGGTAGGACAAATTGTAACAGTTGAATTAGCATTATTTGAATAACTTGTACTAGAACCCTCAGGATCTGTAAAAATACTTCCACAGGTTAATGGGTTTGTTGTATTTGCTAATGTTGTGAATGTATGGGCTTGCGACCAAGAACTAGTTGATGTAGTAGAACAGATCGATCTAATAAAAACAGAATAGCAAGTATTTGGATTCAATCCAACGGCTTGATAGGTATTTGTAGTAACCAATACTCCGGTATTATTTGGTGTTGGATTTGGTGTTCCACATGGTGCTATAAAAACTTCCCATTGAGAATTGTTAGAAGAAATTGCCCAATTTATATTAGCTGTAGTTGTTGTTACACCAGAAATAGCTATGTTAGTTGGTTCAGTACATGTTGCTGTTGTTCCTGTTGTAAAAGTTATCGGAGATGACCAATTACTTGTAGTATTTCCACATATTGATCTTACAGAAGCTGTATAAATTACACCAGGTGTTAATCCAGTTAAGTCAAATGGATTTGATTGTGCTATAATTGTTTGCGAAATTGCTGTGCCATTTGCAGTTAACAAGATTTCCCATGGACCAATTCCTTGATTAGGATCTACCCAATTCAACACAACCGAAGTATTGTTTGTTGGAGTTGCATTTACTGAAATAGGTGCTAAACATATTGGAGTTGATCCACAAGTAATATTTGCAACCCAACCTGCCTGATTTATAGAAGTATCTGATGTGAAAACGAAAGTCAAGCATCCACTTATATCACTTGAAGTGTATGCAGATGGAATTGTACTTCCTGTTAAATCTGCAATTAAAGGCGCACTTGCAGAAGTTCCGTTGTAGATTTTTAACCTATCAAAATTATTTTCTAATGCAAATGATGTAAAAGAAACAGTAACAAATTCTCCAGGATTAGACGGACAAATAGTTGTTGTTACGTTAGAATTATTTGCATAATTTGTTGTTGCGCCAGCAGGATCGGTAAATGTTTCTCCACAAACAGGAGTAGTTTGTGCAAGGGTTAAAAATGTTCCGAAAATGAGTGCAAAAAAACTTAAAAGTAATTGTTTTTTCATGTTTGTTTGTTTTTTGGTAAATCAAATATAAGTTGATTTTTAAACACTTACAAACAAAAGGTAAATTTATTTTATTGAAAAATAATCAGTTTCAATGATATCAAGGGATGAGAAATTTTAATTTAATTAACAATTGTTTGAGCAATAATAAAACCGCCAGTCCAGGCATTTTGAAAATTAAATCCACCAGTTATGGCATCAATGTTTAAAATCTCTCCAGCGAAATATAAATTTGGATATAATTTACTTTCCATAGTTTTGAAATTGATTTCTTTTAAATCGATTCCGCCTGCTGTTACAAACTCTTCTTTGAAAGTACTTTTGCCATTTACTTGAAATTCGCCATTCGTTAATTGATTGGCTAAATTGGATAGTTGATTTTTAGATAAATCTGCCCATTTAGTATCTTCCAATATATTAGAAGCTAAAACAAAACTTTCCCAAAGTCTGTTAGGAAATTCAAACGGAGATTTCTTTGAAACTGCTTTTTTAGAATGTTCTAATTTTAGTTCCTTAAGTTTTTCAAGTGTTTCTTGTAATGTTAGGTCGTTTAACCAATTGACTTGTAAAACAAATTGATAATTTTTATCTGCCAATATTCGTGCACCCCAAGCTGAAAGTCTTAATATTCCTGGCCCAGACATTCCCCAATGCGTTATTAATAGTGGTCCAGACGATTCCAATTTTGTGTTTTTAACTTTTACAGATGCAAAAGCAGACAAGCCCATTAAATCTTTAATTCGTTTGTCTTTTATATTAAATGTAAACAATGATGGAACAGCCGAAATGATAGAATGACCGAGTTTAGTAAGCATTTCCCATATTTTTGGATTGCTTCCAGTAGTCATAACTAATTTTTGACAAGAAAATGTTTCTACATTGGTTTCTACTTTCCAATAATTTTCACCTTTGAAAAGTGATTGCACACTTTGATTGGTTAAAATGTCAATTTTTAGTTTTTGTGTAGCGGTCAAAAAACAATCAATAATAGTTTGAGAAGAATCTGAAGTTGGAAACATTCTACCATCGTCTTCGATTTTTAATTCAACTCCATGTTTTTCAAACCACTCAATCGTATCGCCAGAACAAAATTGATGAAAAGGTCCACGAAGTTCTTTTTCGCCACGAGGATAAAATTTGACTAAATCATTTGGAACAAAACACGCGTGAGTAACATTGCAACGTCCGCCACCAGAAACTCTAACTTTAGATAAAACTTCTTTTCCACGTTCTAAAATAGCGACTTTTAACTTCGGATTTTTCTCAACAATGTTAATTGCTGTAAAAAAACCTGCTGCACCACCACCAACAATTAGGATGTCGTATTTTGAATTCATATTTTTGAAAATCTTTGTTAGAGTTTTAATCTTTGACAAAGATAAACTTTTATAACACTAAACTTTAACGCAATCTTTCAGGATAATTACAAAAAATTCCGTCAACACCTAAACGAATCATTTTTTTAATGGTATCAGGTTCGTTGACTGTATAAGTATAAATTTTGAAACCTTTTTTATGAATTAGGTCAATATTTTCTGATGTTAAAGTCTTATACCAAGGATTAATACTTTGAGCTTTTAATTTTTCACCAACGTTTATTGCATCAATTGGATTCTCCTCTGTTAAAATTCCAATGGAAATTACATTATCAAGTTGTCTATAATTTTCTAATTCATTCCAGAGGAAACTTGAAATTGTAAAATTATCTTTTGTCCATCCTTTTTCATAAAACGTTTGAACTATATCAAAAACAGGTTTGGCAGTTTTGCTTCCTTTTAGTTCAATATTTAAAGGAGTTTTTTTATTTATTGTTGCGATTACTTCTTCTAAAAGTGGAATTTTATGGTTTCCTTTAACAGTTACTTTTTGAAGTCCTTCCCAATTATAGTCTTCTATTTTTCCTTTAGCATTAGTCAAACTATCTAAAATGTCATCGTGAAAAACTACAACTTCACCTGATTTAATTACAAAAACGTCAATTTCAATCATATCAACATTAAGCTCTAAAGCTTTTTTGATGGAGGAAATAGTGTTTTCAGTTTCGTGTCCCATTGCTCCTCGATGTCCAATATTGAGTGGTTTTTTCATCACGTTGCATTGAATAAATAAAAATGAAATTAAAAATAAATAACAGATTTTCATTGGTGCATATTAAATTGAAATTATTATTTCAAAACTAATTTGTTGAAAATTATTACTTTAAATTATCACGTTATGATATTGTTATTAATTTTTTTCTAATAATACAATCCCAAATTCACTATCAATCGCCACTTTTCCATCAATAACTTCTGAAGTTTTTCCAGAATAAACATCTTTTACTTTTGTTCCGTTTTCAAAAATAGTTCCAACAGAAATTTCTTTTTTTCCGATAGGTAAATCCAATCCAACAACAACTTTATCAGAATAATTTCCATTAGAATAGTCACGACTAAATACATAAGGAGAACTCGTAATTTGCTTGTGAATTCCTGCTCCAACCGATGGATGATTTTTTCTAAATTGTCCTAATTTTTGCCAATGATTTAAGACTTTGAAAGTCATTTTATTGGTTTTCAAATCTTCCCAATTCATCATCGAACGCAAAGTTGCATCGCCATTTGTTCCTTCAATATCTAAAGAACGAGCAGTTTCATCTCCATAATATACTTGAGAAACTCCTGGAGTAAGCAATAATTTGGTTCCAGATTCAAATGTTTTTTCACGTTTTTTATCAAACGGCCAACCATCATCGTGAGACGATACATAGTTCATAACCGTTTTTCCTTTCAAATCATTCTGAAGAATATAGGAATATTTTGAAAACAACTCTTCATAATTCATTTTGGCCTCATTTCTAAAATCAAAATTGATTAAACTAGTAAATCCGTTGGCATAATAATCTACTTTTTTGTCGCCATAATCATATAGTCTTTTGCTTCCAATGTTGTAACCATAAACTTCACCAACCGTAAAAAACGCATTGTTATCCAAAACCTTTGAAGGATTTTTAGCTTTAAATTCTGCAAAAGTCATTTCGCAAACTTTTCCAAAATCAAACCAAACATCTTCCATAGTATGCTTAACAGTATCAACACGATAGGCGTCAATTCCAAAATCTAAAATATAATCGGCTAACCATTTCATGATGTAATATCTTGGCGCTCTTGGATAACCAGTTTTTTTGAAAAATGCATCCAGTTCGGCAACTTCTTCTTCATAACGACCTTCTTTTTTCCATTTTGTAATCAAAAATGGTGGTAATTCGACGTTTTCTTTACTTTCGGTTTTTATATCAAAAAGTCCAGTAACTAGAGTACAATTGATGTTGGTATCATACGAATTGTATTTGCAATTTGGAGTAGAACGAACCCAATCATCAGGATATTTTTCATCCAATTCTGTTGCGTGTCCAGTGTGATTTATAACCGCATCAAGCATAATTCTAATTCCTTTTGCGTGTGCTTTATCGACCAATTCTTTCAAATCTTCACGCGTTCCATAACTTGGATCTAATGCTGTCCAATCTTTAGTCCAATATCCATGAAATCCATAAGTATTTCCTGTTCCTTCATCAACTGAACCGTGAATTTGTTCTATAACAGGTGTCATCCAAATGGCATTGATGCCTAAATCGGTAAAGTAACCTTCGTCTAGTTTTTGAATCACACCACGAATATCGCCACCTTCAAAACCACGCAATTTTGCTGTTGGTTTATCTCTTTTAATTATAGCATTGTTGTTTGGATTTCCATCCAAAAATCTATCAGTTAATAAGAAATATACATTGGCACTTTCCCAAACGAAAGGTGTTTTGATTTTTTGAGTGTAAGTTACCTCTTTGGTTGAGTTACAACTTGAAAAAATAATAGTAAGTAGTAGGATGAAGGTTATTTTTTTCATTTTATTGTTTGATTTCAATTTCATTAGTTACATCCAACGGACAATCTAAAATAATTGTCAGTAAGTTATTTTCAAATGTAAATTCAGAATTTTTTAGCTGCTTTTTGTTTAAAATAATTTCTTTTGGAAGTTTATCAAATCCGTGAATAATTAAATTTATTTTTTTGCTATTTGAATTTGCAAAAGTATGATCATATTCTGCTCTGATACTTAAACTATTGTTTTTGAATTTACTTCTAAAATCGAACTTTTCAAATTTTAGATTTTCAAAATTATTTGGAGTCACACCATCGTCATTGTAAAGATTTAGTTTTGAAGTTTCCGATTTTTCATCAAAATAATAATGAACATCAAAATCGTTTAGCACATAATTTTGAGTATTTTGAATCGATTTATTCATCGGAATAAAACTTCCGCCACGAACAAATGTTGGAATGTTATTTTTGTTTAATTCTATTTTTTGAGTTGTTCCAGCTTCGTATTTTTTCCCAGTGTAGAAATCATACCAGTTTGAATTTTTCGGAAAATAAACTTCTTTTTGAGTTTGACCTTTTTCTGTAATTGGATACACTAAAAAATCATTTCCCCAAAGATAACCGTCAGATTTTGAAAGTAATTCTTTGTTGTTTGGTTCATTAAAAAACAATGGTCGCATTAAAGGTTTTCCTTCTGTAGTATTTTCAAAAGCTAAATTATAATTGTAAGGTAGCATTTGGTAGCGTAATGCTACTGCTTTTTTAGCAATTTCTCTAGTATCAATGTCTTTATAAGCTACTTCTGAAGCTACATCTTCTTGAGCGTGTGGACGAAAAATTGGGTTGAAAACACCATATTGTAACCAACGTAAATACAATTCGTTGTCAAAATAATCTCCAGCAAAACCACCTAAATCACTGTGCATATAAGCCATTCCTTGCATTCCCATTTGAAGCGCAATTTCCATTTGACTTTGCAAGCCGCCCCAACTTCTAGAAACATCGCCACTCCAAGGAATCATGCCAAAACGTTGACTTCCTGAATAACCTGAACGCATTAATATAAATGGACGTTGATTAGAAAAATCTTTTTTGTAACCATCAGCAATTAGTTTTGCCCAATTGTGTCCGTAAACATTATGAATTTCATCGGCTTTTCCTGCGAATGTATTGGCATAAGATGGAAAAACTTCTGGTTCGCCCAAATCACCCCAAAGTCCAGAAACACCTTGATTGATTAATCGTTTGTACACATTCCAAAACCACTCTTTTCCTTCGGGTTTGAAGACGTCAACTATTCCAGTGTTTCCAAAATAGAAATCCCAAGTTGCAGGTTTTCCATCTTTTAGTGTTGCTAAGACTTTTTTGTCAACGGTTTCTTTCCATTTTGAAGATGTTGTAAGGATAAATGGCTCTGTTATCAAAACAGTTTTTACGCCTTTTGCATTCAAATCGGAAATCATTTTATCAGGATTTGGGAAGTTATCTTTATCCCATTCTAGATTTCCCATTGTGCCTTGAACGGTTTTCCCGAACCAATATAAATCTAGAATTATTGCATCTACAGGAATTTTACTTTCTTCAAATTTGCGAATTGTTTTTTCAACTTCTTCTTGAGTGTGATAACCAAAACGAGAAGAGAAATTTCCGAATGCCCAACGTGGTGGCAAAGGTTGTTTTCCGGTTAAATCGGTGTAGTTTTTTACTAAATCTTCCCAAGAATTGCCCACAATTACTTGATAGGTTTTTCTGCCAGAAATAGTTTCATATTCTAAGGTGTTATCTTTTTTAGAATCTAAATCCAAATATCCAATGGCTTCGTTATCAAAATGAACAGCATATAATTTGGAAGATAAAACCAACGGAATACAGAAATTCATTAATTCTGCGCGAGTTTCATAACCATATTGTGCTCTATTGTAAAGCGCTAATTTGTTGCCACGACGATTCATTCCCAAAGCTCTTGCTCCACCGCCATAGAGTACTTCGTCTGATGAAATATTGAATTGTAAAACTTCAGTAGAATCGGCAGTAATGTTTCCTTTTACATTTTCAAGTGGAATGTGCTTGCGTTTTAAATAGCCTGATTTTTCTGAAAGAATTTCTGCGTTATTATTGAGGTAAGAAATTTTGAAAGGAGATTTTTGAATTTTGACTTTGAATTTACCTAAACTAGGATAGCATTCTATTGAATTTGACTCAGCAAAATAAGTAAGATTTTTTATTTTTGAATTTAAAATTACTGCATGAGAGTTATTACTAACTTTTTCTTTTTTTGGAACGAATGAAGTTTCGACTATTTTATCACTAATAAATTTAAAATAATAATTTCCATCAGAAACTTCTACACCAAATCCGTCGTTTGTTTTTGATAAATTAATGAATTTTCTATCTGCATTTTGAGCAAATGAAATTGTTGATATAAATAGTAGTGCAAGTAGTTTTTTCATTTTCATTGTTTATTTTTCAAACATAAATTCTACAGGAATATTAATTCGTTTTTGCCAAGAAGCTTCCGAATGATTTTCTCCTTCAAATTTAAGACTTTTATAATTTTCTGTTGTATATCCTTTTGCTTGTAACACTTCATCAACACGATATTCATACTTTAAATAACTTGCGTCAAGTGTTTCTGTTCCGTAATCGAAATAGATTTTGTGATTTTTTGAATCGGGTAAATTTTTCTTCATATAAGTAAAAAAACTTTCTGGAATAGGGTTGTTTTCAAAATCACGAAATCCAACCCAATGTGTTGATAAGCATGAAGCTTTACCAAAAATATTAGGATATTCACAAATAGCATACATCGAAATTAATCCACCCATACTTGAACCCATAATTCCTGTATGTTCAGCATCGGTATAAACAGAATAATTTTGATCTATATAAGGTTTTAATTCCGTGACAATAAATTGAAGATAGTTGTCGGAATTTATCTTTTTGTCATCAAATGGGAATTTTGCTTTTTTTACTTCTGTTTGAATTTGTTCTTGAATTTCTTTTGATAGTAATTGATAAGGTTTGTTTGGATATAAATCCATATGACGCAAGTTTGGAATGTTCCAAATGGCAACAACAATAATATCTTGAATTTTATTTTCAGAATTCAATTTTGAAACTACTTCATCAACCATCCATTCTTGTTTGTTCCAAGTTGAAGAGGCATCAAATAGCATTTGTCCGTCGTGCATATACAAAACGCTGTATTTTTTATCTTTAGAATAATTGGATGGTAACCAAACATCAACAGTTCTCGGAACAATGAATTTTGTTGGAAAACTATCAATTCGATTGATAATTCCTTCAATTTTTTCTTTGTTAATGATTTGATGACTTTCAATTTTGCTTTGGGCAAATGAAAATGTAGCGGTTAATAAGATTAAAAGTAGTTTTTTCATTTTATTTCAATTCTAAAATTAAAACTGATTTTCCTTCAATTTCAATATCATTTTTTAAATCAAATGATTTATCAGTAAGGACATCTTTTCCTGAAGTATTGTTCTTGATACTTTCTTTAAAGTGATTAATGTTCATTTTTTGTTTTTCAACACTATTATTCATTATGATCATTACACTTTCCTTTTCATTATATCTGAAATAAACATAAACATTGTTTTCTGGAATATAGTGTGTTGTTTTTCCAGTGTGAATTACTTCTTTGTTTTTTCTCCAATTGAAAAGTTTCTTAGTTACTGCATGATATTTTTCTTGTTCAGCAGTTCGTCCTTCTTTTGTAAACGCATTTTGTTTATGGTCAGACCATCCGCCAGGAAATTCTCGACGAATATCGCCATCACCTACATTTTTACTTCCAGTCATTCCAATTTCTGAGCCATAGTACAATTGTGGAATGCCTCGAATAGTAGCAATTAAAGCCATTGTAATTTTGTAATCTTCAAATTTTGGATAGACGAAATTGATACGTTGTGTGTCGTGATTTTCTGCAAAAACAAACATATTGTTGATGTTTGGATATAAGAAATCATTTGAAAAGGTGTCATAAAATTTGGTTACGCCTTCATTCCAATTTTGCTTTTCTTCTTTCAAAACACCTTTTTCTAAAATGGTTTGCAACATAAAATCCATTACAGTTGGGCAATAAGAATTATAGCTTTGAATAGCTGAAATTTTACTGTCTTTTTGCCAATAAGAAATTTGTGCATGAGAATATAACCATGCTTCGGCAGCAATATTGAAATTTGGATATTCGTCAGTTACTGCTTTTGTCCAAAGAGCAATTGATTCTTTATCAGTATATGGATAAGTATCTACTCTAAAGCCATCAAGATTTGCATATTCTATCCACCAAATGGCATTTTGAATTAAATAGTTAAGCACTAATGGGTTTTTCTGATTCAAATCGGGCATTGATTTTACAAACCAACCACTTGTCGCTAAGTTTTTATCAGTTTCAGAGGCATTTGTATCAGAATGTGTTGTCGTTTTATAATTGGTTTGTTTGTAACCAGGAAATTGATGAAACCAATCGTATGTTGGCATGTCTTTCATCATCCAATGGTTATAACTCCAGTGATTAGTTACATAATCCATGATTAATTTCATGTCACGATTATGTAGCTCATTACTTAATTTAACATAGTCTTCATTTGTACCAAATCGTGGATCAATTTTATAAACATCTGATTGACCATAAGTATGATATGAACCTCTTTCATCATTATCTTCACAAAGTGGCGTTGGCCAAAGAGTTGTTGCTCCCAAGTCCTTTATGTAATCTAAATTTTTTATCATCCCATCAATATCACCACCATAACGACCATCAATTTTTGTTCTATCAGCTTTTTCAATTACCGATGGATGGCTGTCATTGTTGGTATTTCCGTTTGCAAATCGGTCGGGCATTAATAAATAAATCATGTCAGAACTATCAAAACTTTTCCTGTCTCTAGAATTTTCTTTTCTCGATTTTAAAGAATAGTTTTGAGTAAACGATTTGTTTTTGTTTTTGAAAGTGAAAACCAAATTTTGAGCCGTTGTGTTTTTTGTGTCTATGGTTACGAAAACGTAGTTAGGATTTTCTGTTTTTTGAATACCTTTAATGATAATTCCATTGGAAACGGAAACTTGATTTTCTGCGATATTTTTTCCGTAGAACATTATTTGAACATCAGAATGTTCCATGTCATTCCACCAAAAAGGAGGTTCAACTCGGTCAATTTGAGCGAAAGTTGAAATTGAAAAAAACAAAAAGATGATTAATTTTGTTATTCTCGCAAAGGCGCAAAGGCGCAAATTTTGTTTAATATAGTCCATTTGCTACTCGTTTAATTCCGTTTTTTATTAATGCTTCATTAAAATTTATTAGTAAACCTAATCTTAAATCAGATACTCTAATGTAAGTTAGTAACTGTTTCATATGAACATTTGAAATACTTTCTACAGATTTTATTTCAATTATTACTTTCTCTTCAACAATCAAGTCAGATCGAAATCCAATATCTAAATGAATTTCATCCCAAACTAAGGGAATTGGTTTTTGTCTTTCTACTTTTAAACCTTTTTTGGTTAATTCGTGATGTAAAATTGCTTCATAAACGCTTTCTAATAGACCAGGACCAAGTCTTGTGTGAATTTTGTAACTTACATCGACTATTATTTTTGAAAGTTCGTTTTCTGTCATAATTTTTATTTTTCGTTTATATCAAAGGTGCATAGAAACAAACTTTATATTGTTTTCTTAATTAAAATAAAAACAAATAAAAAAAATAAAGCCGCAAAATTTTCCTTTGCGACTTTGTGTCTTTGCGAGAAACTAAACAGTTACCAAACTATTCGGCTCAACTAATACTTCTTTTCCGTTGACGAAAACAGTAATTTCTTTATTTCCTTCTAATGAAAATTTCGTTTCATTTTGTTGTACTTCAACTTTTAAAATTTGATTTCTGAAGTTTATTTTGAACGAATAACCTTGCCATTGTGAAGGAATTTTTGGTTCAAAATGTAAGGTGTCATTTTTAACTCTCATTCCACCAAAACCTTCTACAATACTCATCCAAGTTCCAGCCATTGATGTGATGTGACAACCTTCTTCTACTTCTTTGTTGTAATCATCTAAATCTAAACGAGAAGTTCTTAAGTAGAAAGTGTATGCTTGTTCCATTCTATCAAGAGTTGCAGCTTGTATAGAGTGAACGCAAGGTGAAAGCGAACTTTCATGAACAGTAAATGGTTCGTAAAAATCGAAATGTTTTTCTAATTGTTCTTTGGTAAAATGATCTTCAAAGAAATAGAAACCTTGTAAAGTATCTGCTTGTTTGATGTATGGCGAACGCAAGATTCTATCCCAAGACCATTTTTGGTTAATTGGACGTTGACTTTTATCTAAATCGTGCACTTTTACCAATTCTTTATCTAAAAAACCATCTTGTTGCAAATAAACATCATGTTCTTTTGAATATGGAAAATACATATTGTCGGCAACCGCTTTCCAATGTACGATTTCAGCATTATCCAAATTCACTTTACTCAATATTCGAGAATAATCTGAAGTGTATTCTTTTTCAACTTTATTGATTTGTTCAACTGCATAATCGATACACCATTTAGCTAAATAATTAGTATAGAAATTATTATTCACATTATTTTCATATTCATTTGGACCTGTAACTCCTAAAATCACATATTGATTTCTGTAAGTAGAGTAGGTTGCTCTTTGGTGCCAAAAACGTGCAATTCCGATAAGAACTTCTAATCCTTTTTCAGGAATGTATGAGTAATCTCCTGTGAATCTGAAATAGTTGTAAATGGCAAAAGCAATAGCGCCATTTCTATGAATTTCTTCAAAAGTAATTTCCCATTCGTTATGACATTCTTCACCATTCATTGTAACCATCGGATACAAAGCAGCTCCATTTTTGAAACCTAATTTGCCTGCATTTTCAATCGCTTTATCCAATTGATTGTATCGGTAAGTCAATAAATTTCTTGCTACTTGTTGGTCTTTGGTTGCCATATAAAAAGGAATGCAATATGCTTCGGTATCCCAATAGGTAGAACCTCCATATTTTTCACCGGTAAATCCTTTTGGACCAATATTTAATCGAGAATCTTTCCCTAAATAGGTTTGATTTAATTGGAAAATATTGAAACGAATTCCTTGTTGCGCTTTTACATCACCATCAATAGTAATGTCGCTCATTTCCCAAATTTTTGCCCAAGCTTGAATTTGACTTTCAACCAAATTTGAATAACCAATTTTCAAACCTTCTTCAATAACATTTTGAGCAGCAATCTGAGTGTTTTCATGATTTAATGAAACCGTATAACCACCTAATTTTTGAATTGTAGCAGTTTGTTCTTTTGCTACATTTATTTCATACGAAAATTGAACTTTTTCGTAGTTTTTTTCAATATTAATAGGTGAAGCATTTACGTTTGAACCGTCCAACAGAATGGTATTTTGCATAAAAGTCGTTGCCGTGAAATGCGTTTTGAAAGTCCTAGCAGTAACAAATGCTTCATTATCTGAATGTTGAACATTCAGTGGTTCCCAGAATTTTTCTTCCCAGTTAGCATCTTCGTTGTGAACTCCGGCATCAATATAAGGTTTGTAAACAATTTTGGCATCACCATTTAACGGAGTAATCTCAAAATTAATCACACCTAGCTCATCAATATCTAATGACAGAAAACGCGTTACTTTAACCGAAATTTCTAGTCCGTTTTGTAATGTTGCTGTGAAAGAACGATAGTAAATACCTTCTTTCATATTCAATTCACGTTTAAAATTGGCTACAGTTTTGCATTTTGCCAAATCGAAAACTTCATCGTTTATTTCAATGTCAATTCCAATCCAATTGGGTGCGTTTAATACTTTTGCAAAATATTCTGGATAGCCGTTTTTCCACCAACCCACTTTTGTTTTATCAGGATAATAAATTCCTGCAATATAGCTTCCTTGAAATGTTTTTCCTGAATAGTATTCTTCAAAATTGGCACGTTGTCCCATAGCACCGTTACCGATACTGAATAAACTTTCAGACGATTTTACTCTTTCGGCATCAAATCCTTCTTCAATGATGGACCAATTGTCTGCTTTGATATAATCTTGGTTCATTTTTATTTTAAGTTTAAAAGTTTAGAGGTTTAAAAGTTTAAAAGTTAATTCTTAAACTTTCAAAACATCTATACTCTATTTTCTATTCTCTTTTTTCTAATTTATCAACGATTCAATAAAAGAAACATCAATAAATGTAAAATCTTTAAATATATATTTTGCTTCGTATAATGTTGTTGCTTCTCCAATTCCAATGCTGGTCATATTTGCAATATTAGCCGCTTGAATTCCTGCAACTGAATCTTCAAAAACAATTGAATTTTCATTGGTTGCACCTAATTTTTTTGCAGCTTGTAGAAATACTTCTGGATCGGGTTTTGCATTGGAAACGTCATTTCCATCAACGATTGCATCAAATAGATTTATAATACCTGTTTTTTCTAAAATTGGTCGTGCATTTTTACTTGCAGAACCTAATGCAATTAGTTGGTTTTTATCTTTTAAATAGTGTAATACAGGAAGTACGCCAGGTAAAATTTCACTTTCATCTATATCTACCAAATAGGATAGATAATCTTCATTTTTTTGAATAAGCCATTTGTTTTTGTCCTCCTGAGAAGCTTGAATTCCTCCAAGTTCTAAAATAATATCAAGAGAACGGACGCGGCTAACTCCTTTTAATTCTTCGTTGTGTTCGGGTGTAAATTCGATTCCTAGTTCTTGAGCTAATTTTTGCCAAGCTAAAAAATGATATTTAGCTGTGTCAACAATTACTCCGTCAAGGTCGAATATGAATGCTTTTTTGTTAGTCATTATAGTTTTTTTAACCTGAAATTGCGTTTTTATCCGTTATAAAGAAATTACACAATCCAGCAATAATTAGTGATAATCCTGCTAAAAGCATAGCATTAATGTGAGCTTCTCCAATTAATTTATATAAATAATTGATTCCGCCAAGAGCTGCAATAATTTGAGGAATAACAATAAACATATTGAATAATCCCATCATCATACCCATTTTATTTGGGTTAACTGAACTTGATAACATGGCATAAGGCATAGATAGAATACTTCCCCAGGCAAAACCTATTAATATAAAGCTATACATTAAAGTTGAAGGTGTTGCATAAAACATAAAAATGAAACCTAATCCACCAAGAATTAATGAACCCATATGGATGTATTTTCTATTTATCTTATTTTTCATTGTATAAAAAGTAAGTAATAGGGCAAAAGCCATTGAAGATAATCCATAAACTCCAGTTGCTGATCCTACTAAATCTGCAGCATCATTATAAACTTTGTCTTTAGATTCATATTCTTGTTTTTTGTTAGCACTAAGATAGATAACTTCTTTCTTGTCATTTTTTAGCGCTTTTCCTTCTTTATCTAATTGTGCATATTCTTTTACATCAGGTTTTGGAGAATTGAAAACGTGTTCAGTTAATGCAGGCATTGATAGACTCCACATTGTAAAAAATGCAAACCAACTAAAAAACTGAATCAGTCCAAGTTTTTTCATAGTTGAAGGCATGTCTTTTAAACTTTCAACTAAATCAGGAATAAAACTGGATTCTTTTTTTTCAGAAAGAAATTTTTCTAAATCTTTTGGTGGATCCTCTTTTGTTGTAAATATTGTATATAATATACTTGCAAAAAACACAAAAGCTCCAACTGAAAAAGCCACTATTACAGAATTTGGAATAACTCCTGCGGCTGCTTCGTTTGAAACACCTAATTTGTTTACTAACCAAGGTAAATTACTAGCTATCCAAGTTCCAATTCCGATAATTAGTGTTTGAATTACAAACCCATTTGAGCGCTGAGATTCAGGTAATTTGTCGGCAACAAGAGCACGAAAAGGTTCCATACTAATGTTTATTGAAGAATCTAAAACCCATAATAATCCAGCAGCAATCCATAAAGCTGGTGAATGAGGCATGAAAAATAAAGTTATAGATGCTAAAATCGCTCCGATAAGGAAAAATGGCTTCCTTCTACCAAATTTTGGACTCCAAGTATTGTCTGATAAATAACCAATTATTGGTTGAACTAAAAGACCTGTTAAAGGTGCTGCAATCCATAGACCTGGAATGTCATCTACTTCTGCACCAAGAGTTTGAAAAATTCTAGACATGAATCCACCCTGAAGAGCAAATCCAAATTGTATCCCTAGAAATCCGAAACTCATGTTCCAAATTTGCCAGAAACTTAACTTACGCTTTTCCATTATCGTAATTTATTGATTAGAAATACGATAAGCGCGATGCTTATCAAAACTTATTTTTTGTTTTCGAAGTAAAAAGTATAAGCTTTGATTCGGTAAAGATATTAAAAGATTTCAGATTTCAGATTTCGGATTTCAGATTTTTGCAGAAATGAATTACGAAAACGTTTTTTTGTTGATAAAATTTTTGAAGTTATTTTGTGGATTCTCTCTCAACTAGTTCGGTTTCAATTACTTCTGTTTTGTATTGTTCTTCGTAATCTTCTTCTTCAATTTCGAGTTTTTCAAGAAGCATTTTTGCTGCTTTTTCACCCATTTTTATGCCATTTTGGCTAACAGTAGTAATTGATGGTGAAGAGTATTTTGAAATGATTCCATCGGTAAAACCAATTACAGAAACATCACTTGGAACTGATTTTCCTAATCGTTTAGCAACTTTAATTGCTGTTACTGCAAAAATTTCGTTTACAGCGAAAATAGCATCTAAATCATTGTTCAATATTAAGTTTTCGATTTGATTTTCAAAGTTGTCGGTATCCTCTATTTTAACGATTAAATTTTCATCCATTTTAAGGTCATTAGTTTTTAAAGCTTTGATGTAGCCTTCAGTTCTTAATTTTCCAACACTAACATAATCTACGGTTGTTAGTAAAGCAATTTTTTTAAATCCTTTATCGATTAGAAATTGAGTTGCGTTGAAAGCAGCTAAGTTGTCGTCAATAATTACTTTATCGCACAAAATATCATTAGTAATTCTATCAAACATTACAACAGGCATACCTTGATTGATGACTTCAGTGATATGATGGAAATCTCGTTTTTGTTGCGTTTCTTTTGATAATGACATGATAAATCCGTCAATACTACCGTTGGCTAACATTTCCATGTTAATTACCTCTTTATCAAATGATTCGTCGGAAAGGCAAACAATTACATTGTAGCCATTTTCATTAGCAACATGTTCAACACCACTAATTACTGTTGCAAAAAAATGATGAATAATTTCAGGGATTATTATGCATATAGTTTTAGATTTTCTATTCTTTAAACTTAAAGCAATATTGTTAGGTTTGTAATTGTATAATTTAGCAAAAGCTTGAACTTTTTGACGGGTGTCTTCACTGATTTCTGAGCTGTCTCTTAATGATTTTGAAACTGTCGAAATTGATACGTCCAGTTCCTTGGCAATTTGCTTTAAAGTGACTTTTCTTCTCATTATGTGATTTTGATAAATGTTTAATTTTTAATAAAGATATATTTATTTTTTTATACTATCAATTTTGTAACAAAAAAAATGAAATATTCAGAAAGTTTTCAACACGAAAACGTTTTCGGTGGTATATAATTAAGGTTTAATTTTTTTATCTGAAAATTTATCTTAAATTTAACATTCGAAGTTAAAGTATAAGCAAAAAACAAATTTATTAACCTAAACAAAATGTATGAAAACAATTTATAAAAAGTTGTTATTTTTATTGCTAATCCTCCCATTAAGTGTTTTGGCTCAAACCACTGTGGAAGGAGTTGTTGTTGATTCAAAATCAAATCAACCGATTCCTGGAGTAAATGTAATTGTTCAAGGTACTCAAGTGGGTACATCAACTGATTTTGACGGTAAGTTTAAGTTAGCCAAGATTAAAAATGGAGACAAATTAGTGTTTTCTTTTATTGGCTATAAAAACGAAACCATCACTTTCGATGGTCAAAAATCGATTACCGTTTCTATGACAGAAGAAGCTAACGTGTTACAAGAAGTTGTAGTTCAAGTTGGTTATGGAGCTGTTAAGAAAAAAGATGCTACAGGTGCTGTAGATTTATTAACAACAAAAGATTTTAACAAAGGATTTAATTCAAACACTGAATCTTTATTAAATGGACGAGTTGCCGGTGTTGTTGTAACACAAGGAGGTCGTCCTGGAGATGGTGCTGCTATTAGAATTCGTGGTGGAGCTTCATTACAAGCTTCCAACGATCCTTTAATTGTGTTAGATGGATTGCCAATTGATGGTAATTTACAAACAATTAATCCAAACGATATTGAGAATATATCAATCTTAAAAGACGCATCTGCTACTGCGATTTATGGTAACAGAGGGTCTAATGGTGTTATTTTAGTTACTACTAAAAAAGGAGCAAAAGGAGCTTTAAAGGTTTCGGTTGGAACTACTTTTACAGTTAATACTTTAGCAGAAAAAATCAACACTACTTCAGCTGCTGATTTTAGAAGTTTTATGACTAATCCTGCTAATATTGCACAATATAACATTGCGCCTTCAAGATTGGCTAGATTAGGTAATTCTAGTACAGATTGGCAAGAAGAGATTTTCTCAAATTCTGTTTCTATTGATAATAATGTTGGTTTGAGAGGAGCTTTGTTCGGTAAATTACCAACATCGTTTACTTATGGTCATACTTATATACCAGGTATTCTAGAAACTTCTAAGTTTGATAGAACAACTGCCTCACTTAGATTAAATCCATCTTTATTTAAAGATCATCTAAAAATTGCAATTAATGGTAACTTTTCTGTTGTAAAAGAAAGATTTGCAGATGAAGGAGCAATAAGTAATGCTATTAATTTTGACCCAACTCAACCTGTTACTGTTGATAATCAGCAATTTGGAGGTTATTTTGAATGGCTAGATGGTTCTAATAATCCAAACTTTTTAGCTGCTGATAATCCAGTTGCGGCACTTCAACAAAGAAACAACCAAACAAAAAGATACCGTTACTATGGTAATGTTCAATTAGATTATAAATTACATTTCTTGCCTGAGTTAAAGTTTACAGTTTTAGCAGGTATCGATAGAGAACAATCAAAAGGAAGAAATGAATTAAGTGCACAAAGTATTAATGGGTTTTTTAATGGTACCAATAATTTAGGAAGATATAGCGAGTTTTGGAATAACAGAACCAATACAGCACTTGATGCTTACGTAAATTATACTAAAGCATTTGGAAAATTAAATGTTGATGTTACTGCTGGTCATACTTATTATGAGAGAAATAATGTTGGTTATGGTTCTGGTGAATTAAGAAATCCTGCAAATGTTATCAATTCTTTAAATACATTTACAAGTCCTGTTAGTAAATTAGAATCTTACTTCGGAAGAGCTAATCTAGGTTTTGACAATAAATACCTATTAACATTAAACTTAAGAAACGATATCACTAACAACTTCTTTAAAGATGTAAGATCTGGAATATTTCCAGGAGCTGCATTTGCTTGGAATGTTTCTAACGAAAGCTTCCTAAAAGACAGTAAATCTTTAACTAATTTAAAATTAAGATTAGGATGGGGAGTTACGGGTCAACAAGAATTATCAACTAGTTTCTCATACATACCTCAGTATGTAGCCGGTAATCCACAAGCTCAATATCAATTTGGAAATACATTTATAACAACTGTTAGACCATCATTTTATTCTAATACAATTAAATGGGAGGAGACAACTACGTACAATGCAGGTTTAGATTTCGAATTGTTTAGAAAAGTTAAGGGAACATTAGATGTTTATCAAAAAGAAACTAAAGATTTATTAGCTTTCGTAGCATATCCAGATGGTGCGAATTTAACAAATAATGGTCCTAGAAACTTTGGTAATTTAGAAGTTAAAGGTATTGAGCTTGGTTTAAACTTTGATATTTTAAAATCTACAGATTTAAATTGGAATATTAATTTCAACGCAAACTACCAAGATAGAAAAATTACAGCTACCGCACTTGATGGAACTGAGTCTCCAGGATTCTTTACAGGAGGAATTAGAGGAGGTGTTGGTAACACAATTCAAATTAATTCAACAGGTTTTGCTCCAAATGCATTTTATGTATATGAGCAAGTTTATGGAACTGACGGAAAACCATTAGAAGGAGTTTACGTTGATAGAAATGGCGATGGTTTAATCACACCAAAAGATATGTACCAATACAAAAAACCTTATGCTGATTTTACATTTGGTTTAATGTCTTCATTTAACTACAAAAAATGGGATATGTCAATGTCTTGGAGAGCAAGTTTAGGAAACTATATCTATGACAACAATGGTTCGTCTTATGGTTATTTAGACAACTCAATCAATCAAATTACACCACTTAACAATATTAATCCATCTTTCTTTGAAACTGGTTTTGTTAATGAAGGAAATAATAGATTTTTCTCAGACCATTATATTAAAGACGCTTCGTTTATTAAGTTAGATAATATTAGTTTTGGATATAGCTTTGCAGAGCCATTCGGTAATGCAACAACAGCTAGGCTAAGTTTTGGTGTACAAAACGCACTTATCATTAGTAAATACAAAGGTTTAGACCCTGAAATTTTATCTGGTATTGATCAAACAATTTACCCAAGAGCAAGAATGTTTGTTTTTGGATGTAATGTAAATTTTTAAATAAAAAGTTATGAAAAAAAGTAGAATTATTAAAATGTTAGTTCTTTCAGTGGTGACCATTTTATCAATGACGTCATGTACTAAAGAACTAGATAAAATCGAAATTGATGAAGATATCTATTCATCAGAAGTATTTTATCAAGATGAAGCTTCTTACAAGCAGTTTCTTGCAAAACTTTATGCAGGTTTAGCTGTTTCTGGACAACAAGGCCCTGCTGGTAATTCAGATATTGCAGGAATTGATGAAGGATTTGGTCAATATTTGAGAGCGTATTGGGTTATGAATGAGATTACAACTGATGAGGCAATTATTGCTTGGGCAGATGGTAACTTACCTTCATTAAACAATCAAACATGGGCTTCAAATAATGAATTTATTTATGCGATGTTTTCTCGTTGTATGTATCAAGTATCTCTATGTAATGAGTTTTTAAGACAAACTACAGCCGATAAATTGAACAGTAGAAATGTGTCATCTGCTACTCGTGCTCAAATTGTTAATTATAGAGCTGAAGCACGTTTCTTGAGAGCTTTTTCTTACTGGCATTTAATGGATATGTTTGGTAACGTTCCATTCACAACAGAGAATGATACTGTTGGATTCAGTTTTCCACAGCAGCAAAGCAGAGCTTTTATATTTGACTTCATTGTAAGTGAATTAAATTCAATTGATGCCGATTTATTAGCATCAGGATCAAACGAATTTGGTAGAGTTGATAAAATTGCTGGTAAAATGTTATTGGCAAAAGTTTATTTAAATGCTCAAGTTTACATCAATCAAAACAAATTTGCTGAAGCTTCAGCAGCTTTAACTCCTGTATTGAGTTCTACTTACTCTATTAATACAAGTTCAAGCTATGGAAAAGTATTTATGGCAGACAATGATAGTAATGGTTCTCAAAGTGAGATGATTTTCCCTATTAGATATAGTGGATTGAATACTCAAACTTATGGAGGAACAACTTTCATAACTCATGCAGCTGTTGGTGGATCAATGAATCCTTCTAACTTTGGTATCAATGGAGGTTGGTTTGGTTTAAGAACAAGACCAGAATTTGTAGCTAAGTTTGCTGGAGATCCAAGAGGAATGTTCTACACAACTGGACAATCTTTATCTATTGGTAATATTGGTAACTTTGGTGATGGATATGCTGTTCAAAAATACAAAAACATTAAATCAACAGGTGGTCAAGGTTCTGATGTTTCAGGAAACTTTGTAGATATTGATTTCCCTGTATTTAGATTGGCAGATGCTTATTTAATGTATGCTGAGTTAGCAGCAAGAGGACAAGGAAGTACTTCACAAGCAGCTACTTATGTAAATACATTGAGAACAAGAGCTGGAGGTTCTGCAACTGTAGTTGCTGGAGATATTAATTTAGACTTTATTCTTGATGAAAGAGGACGTGAGTTATACTGGGAAGGACACAGAAGACAAGATTTAATTCGTTTTGGAAAGTATACTGGTGGAGTTTATAATTGGCAATGGAAAGGTGGAATTCAAGCAGGGACAAGTATTGATGATAAATTCAAAATTTTCCCAATACCAGCTACTGCAATTGGTTCTAACCCAACTTTACAACAAAATCCTGGTTATTAATTATAACAAAATATCCTCGGAAATGGTAAATCATTTTCGAGGAATTTAAAATAGAAAATTATGAAAAAAATATTTTTAAGTTTAATTTTATTGGCAGGAACAATGACATCAATTGTTTCTTGTAGTGATGAAAAATTAGATCCGCAGGCATCGTCTAGTTCAATAAATATGACTTCACCAACAGGAGGAAGTTTTGTTTTAACTGGTACAACGGCTGGTAATAATGCTTTTACAGCTTCATGGACTCCAGCAGAATTTGGGTTTTCTTCATCAGTTACTTATTCATTGCAAGCAGTTAAGAGTACAGACAGTTTTTCTAATTCTTCACAAGCAATTGTGTTAGGAACTTATAGCTCTGATGCAGACGTAAATGAAAAAGCAGTTACACAAAGAATTTTGAATAACTTGTTACTAAGTGCAGGAGGTTCAATAGGAACTTCAGGTAGTTTTAAATTAAGAATTATCGGAAAACCATCAACTCAACTTTCAAGTTCAACTAATGGTGTTAGTGCAGTTTCTAATGAAGTAACTATTACTGCAACTCCATATGATACTTTTGATGAATTTCAAAAATTATATTTACCAGGAAGTTATGGTGGAGCAAGTACTTTTGCAGATTGGTCTGGTGCTGGTAATTCAGCAACTATTTTCTCAGCAGGTAATGATGGAAAATACGAAGGTTTTGTATGGATGAATGTTTCAAGTCCTGAGTTTAAATTCAATTCTGACCCAACTTGGTCTGGTAATGACAAAGGAGAGAGTAGTGCAGATGGATCATTTACAGGTAATTTAGGAGGTAGTAATATTAAGCCAGCTGATGGCGCAGGTACATACTTCTTTACTGTAAACTGGCCAGCACTTACTTATACAATGGCTAAAAGACAAGTTGCAATAATTGGTCAGGCTACTCCAAACGGTTGGGGTTCGCCAACTTATTTAACTTTTGACACTAACCCAGCATCTCCTTATTATAGAATGTATACTCTTGATTTAGCATTGACTAATGATGAGTTTTTAATTCGTTTAAAAGATGATTGGTCTGTAAAAATGGGAACATTATCAGGTAATACTGAAAATACTACTACAGGTGGTCAATACAAAATAAAATTGAATGGAGGAAACATGAAAGTTCCTGCAGCAGGTAATTATAAAGTAGTTTTAGATATCAGAAATTCTGCTAATTACAACTTGAGGTTAATGCCGCAATAATAAAATAAATTTATAACACATTCTCGTTTTATTTTAATAATTCGGGAATGTGTTTTTTTAATTCAAATCTACGCTATGAAAAGATTTTTACTATTATGCTTACTTTTTCCAGTTATTGTTTTTGCTCAGCAACAAACAGTAACTTATACTATTGCACCTACAGTTTTTGAAGAAAATCAATCAATTACTATTACTTTTAATGGAAGTAGTATTAATGAGTCAACATGGGGTGTGACTAATAACGCACTATACCTTTGGGCTTGGAGCTTTGACGCTAATGATGCTAATATTCAAGATTGTCCAACAAATGGCGCATGGACAAGTTCTAGTGAAACTAATAGACTTACCTATAATTCGGGAAATGATACTTATACTATAACATTTGTACCAAATACTTTTTACAACAGAACAGGTATTGGTAAGATAGGTTTTTTAATTAAAGCTAAAGATGGAAGTGGAGATAAAAAATCGCAAGATATCACTTCAGAAGTCGGTGCTTTTCAAATGTCTTTAATATCTCCTGTAGAAAATAGTAATACAATTATCAATTCAGGATCTAATGTTAGTATTGTTGCTTCAAACACTGGTGGTAATGCTACTTATTCTGTTACGGCTAATGGTGTTCCAATTACATGTTCAACTGCACCAACATCATTTTTTACTTGTGGTGACACAAATGTGACTACAACTAAAGTATATGTTGTTTCAGCGACATTAGGAACAACAACAGTTACTAAAAGATTTACAGTAATTGTCAATCCGGGAATAATAAATGCTCCAATGGAGGCAGGGTTGGTTGACGGAATCAATTATGATCCAACTGATGCTACAATTGCAACTTTGGTTTTAAATGCACCATTTAAAGATTTTATTTACGTAGCAGGAAGTTTCAATAATTGGTCCCCAACAGCCGCATATGCTATGAAAAAAGACCCTACTACAGGTAAATTTTGGTTAGAGTTAACAGGTTTAACTTCTGGTCAAATGTATGCTTATCAATATTGGGTTTGTGATAATACCAGCAGACCTGCAAATTCTCCAGCAATTGTTAAAACGGCAGATCCATTTTCAACTTTAGTACTTTCTCCTTTCGATGATCCTCAAATTATTTCTTTAGGTGTATATCCTGGTCTTCCTGTATACAACACAATAGCTCCAGGACAAGAAAGAGAAGTAACTGTGCTGCAAACAGGACCAACGGCTTATTATAATTATAATTGGAGTGCTGCTACTACCAATTTTGTAAAACCAAAGAAAAAAGATTTAGTTATCTACGAAGCTTTAGTTAGAGATTTTGATTCAAATAGAAGCTATCAAGATCTAATAAATAAAATAGATTATTTTAAGAACTTAAAAGTTAATGCTATTCAATTAATGCCAGTGATGGAGTTTGAAGGAAATGAAAGTTGGGGTTACAACACTGTATTTCACATGGCTTTAGATAAGCGTTATGGGCCTCCATCTAAATTGAAAGAGTTCATAGACTTATGTCATCAAAATGGAATAGCTGTTATTCTAGATGTTGCATTAAATCATGTTTTTGGACGTTCTCCACTTGAAAGAATGTGGATGCTTGACACAGATAATGATGGTTGGGCTAATGGAACAGGTTATAAAACATCTGCGGAGAACCCATATATCAACCAAGACGCAATGCATTCATATAGTGTAGGTAGTGATTTAAATCATTTTAGAGAACCAGATAATTTAACAAACGCATATTCAGTTGCTACAATTAAGCACTGGATTCAAGAATATAAAATTGATGGTTTTAGATGGGATTTGACAAAAGGATTTACACAACAATGTCCACCAAATGTTTCTGGAGGTCAAGATGCTTGTACTAATGGATATCGTTCAGATAGAGTTGCAAAACTAAAATGGTACGCTGACAAACAATGGGAAATCGATCCAAATTTTCTTGTGATATTTGAGCACCTTGGTAATGGCGGTTCATATACAGAAGAAGTAGAATGGGCAAATTATCTTCGTTCAGGAGATACAAAAGGGATAATGCAATGGAGAAAAATGACTGACCCATATGCAGATTTATTAAAAGGTAACTTTGCAGATATTTCAGGAATTGCAGACGCTACTGACAGATTTATTGGTTATGCAGAAAGTCATGATGAAGAGAGAGTTGCATACAAAGCATTAAATGAAGCAGGTCAAACACAAGGTAATCTTACTAAGGTACATCAAAGACTTCAAGCAATGGGAGCTGTACATTTATTAGTGCCAGGACCAAAAATGATTTGGCATTTTGGTGAACTAGGATGGAGTAGCTCTTTGTGGACATGTAATAATGGTGTAGTTTCTTATTCAAACCCAGATTGTAAATTAGATACTAAACCACAACCACAATGGACAGGAAACTGGTTAACAGATACAAATAGAAGTGCTATTTACAATAGTTGGGCAAAAATGATAGACATAAAAAAAACTGAAAATGTTTTTGAAAATGGAGCTTATGCTTGGAATATTGGAAATACAGGACATCCTAGATTGGATGTTTGGACAAGTACCACACAAACAGCTGCATTAAGCTATGTTTTTGTTTTAACTAATTTTACTGACAATACTTACAATGTTGTTGGAGGTTTTCCATTCACCGGAACTTGGGCAAATTTAATGGATAATACAACATTTAATGTATCAAATGTTAATATGAATATCAGTATTGAGCCAGGAGGATACAGAGTTTTTGGAAATAGATCACTTCTTAATAATGATGCATTTGATGCTTTAGATTTTGTGGCATTGTCTCCAAATCCAGCTTCAACTTATTTTACAATTAATACTTTGGTAGAGAAAGTTCAAATCTATTCTATCACGGGTCAATTAGTAAAAGCGTTTTCAAGTACTTCAATCAACGATAGTTTCTCTATTGAAGATTTAACTAAAGGTGTTTACATCGTTAAAATTTCAGATGCAAATAATCGTGAAAAAACATTAAGATTAATAAAAGAATAATTTTGTTTAGTTAGTTTAATATAGAATTTTCTAAAGGCCTTTCATAATTTTGAAGGGTCTTTTTTATACTATAACTTTGCAGAATTATTTGTCAATAGTTAAATGAAGAAATTAGTAGTAAAATCCCTAAAAGTCTTTGGCATCACAATTGCAGTTTTATTGTTGGTAATGTTTTTATTTCCAATAATTTTTCCTGGTAAAATTGAAAAGGGAATTAAAAGTTTTGCAAATGAAAATCTAAAAGGTGAACTAAATTTTAAAGAAGCAAATCTCTCCTTTTTCAATCATTTTCCGTCACTAACTTTGGATTAGTTTAAAAGCATTTACCCATGCCACAAAAAAGTTAGACACTATTTGGGTATTTTTAAAAACAAAAAACCCGAATATTGCTATTCGGGTTTTGTGGTACCTCCAGGGATCGAACCAGGGACACATGGATTTTCAGTCCATTGCTCTACCATCTGAGCTAAGGTACCTTTACAATTTGGAGCATTACTGCTACTTGATTGCGGTTGCAAATATAGAACGATTTTTAATTTATTCAAAACAATTTTTAAAAAAAATCTATTTGTAACTTTGCAACTCTAAACTTAGAATTATGCTTTTAGTCATCGATGTGGGAAATACACAAATCAAAGCGGCTGTTTTTGAACAGAATACGCTTTTGAAAAAAGAAATAATAGCCTATGAAGACTGGCAAATCTCATTGAAAAAAGTCATAAAAAAATTTTCAGAAATCAGTATTTTAGTAGTTGCATCGGTTGGAAAACTAGAAAAAAATGATTTTTTGACATTAGATTCAGGACTAAATGTTTATTTCGTCACTAGAGAAAGTAAGTTTCCTTTTAATAATCTTTATGCTTCACCATCAACCTTAGGAATCGATAGAATGATATTGGCTTCAGGTGCAGTACTTCAGTATCCTAATAAAAATAGGATAGTGATTGACGCTGGAACTTGTATCACCTATGACTTTATTGATTCAAATGATAATTATTTAGGCGGAGCTATATCGCCTGGAATCAGATTGAGATACGAATCATTACACAATTACACCGCAAAATTGCCGTTATTAAAGAGAGAATCTCCTTCAGAAGTTATTGGAAATTCAACGCTACAATCAATTCACTCAGGAGTTATTAATGGAATTTCTTTTGAATTAGATGGATTTATTAACTCTGTTTTAGATAAAAATGATAACTTTATCATAATTTTAACTGGTGGAGACTCAGATTTTTTGGCTGAACGATTAAAAAATACCATATTTGCCAATCCAAATTTTCTTTTAGAAAGTTTGAACCAAACTTTTCAATACAATAACAATGATTAAAAAAATTATAGTAAGCATTAGTTTACTTTTTTCGCTAGTTTCATTTGCTCAAGAAGGAACGTCTTCTCCTTATTCATTCTACGGAATTGGTGATGTTAGATTTAGAGGTACAGTAGAGACACGTTCTATGGCAGGTTTATCAATTCTTCCAGATAGTATTCATATCAACCTTCAGAATCCAGCGATGTATTCTAGTTTGAAATTAACTTCTTTCTCAGTTGGAGGTACTTATTCAGTAAATCAATTGAAAACAAATCAAAAAGACGAAAAAGCACAGCGTACCACTCTTGATTATCTTGCTATTGGGATTCCATTGAAAAAAGTTGGTCTTGGATTTGGTCTTATTCCTTATTCGTCTGTTGGATACAACATCAAAAATTCAGTTTATGCTCCAGATGGAAGAACGGATAATTACTATAAAGGGACTGGAGGTCTAAATAAAGTTTTCTTTGGTTTTGGATATCAATTAGCTAAAAACTTCAGTATTGGTGCAGATGTTCAATATAATTTTGGAAAAATAGATACCAGAAGCTTATCGACAGAGTTTACTTTAAATTCATCAAATGAATATGAGCAAGTGCAATATAGTACTAGAGAAACTAATTCATCATCTGCTAGTGGAGTGAATTTCAATGCAGGTTTGTCATACAATACTAAACTATATAAAAATATTTCTCTTTTTTCTAGTTTAACATATACTCCAGAAGCAACAATTACTTTGAATAATGAAAGATTTATAGCAATTGTTCAATCTGTTGATGGTGTTGCAGATGCAGTTGTTGGTGATGAAGAAGAGATTCAAGTAGCTGATACGAAACTAAAAATGCCTTCTAAGTTTTCTTTTGGAGTAGGTATTGGTGATACAAAAAAATGGATTGTTGGTACAGAACTTACTTTTCAAGGAACAAGTAATTTCGGAAATCGATTTAATGATATAGACAATGTGTCGTATGAGAATGCTACTAGATTTACTGTAGGAGGTTATTATATTCCAAACTATAAGTCATTTACAAATTACTTTGAAAGAGTAGTTTATCGAGGTGGGTTTAGATTTGAAAATACTGGTTTAGTTATCAATAACCAACCAATAGAAGATGCAGCACTAACTCTTGGATTAGGTTTGCCTCTAAGAGGAGCTTTCTCAAATGTAAATGTTGGCTTCGAGTTAGGAAACAGAGGAACTCAAAAAGGAGGATTAGTTAGAGAGCATTACATGAACTTTAGCATTGGATTATCTCTTAATGATAGATGGTTCCAAAAAAGAAAATACGACTAATTTTAAATCTCAATTAGCATGAAACGTAAATTAATTATTCTATTAATGATTTTTGCATTCCAATTTGGAACTGCTCAAGAAGCGAATTGTGCAGATAAAGAAAGTAAGCTTGCAAAGTATTTATCAGAAAATAATTATGTTAAAGCAAAAGAAGTTTGGAACGACATAAAAATGACTTGTCTTACTTCTAGTGAAAAGTCGCTTCAATTAGGTTTGCAATTACAACAATATAACATTGAGATTGCATCAAGAGAAGATAAAGAGAAAGAAGTTCGAGAAATTTTAGGGATTTATAAATTATACGATAAAACCTTTCCAAATAATAGTAATGGTAACTTTGAGAAAAGTGCCATGGCTTTGTACTTAAATAAAGTTGGAACCAACAATGAAATCTACAGTTTATTAGATCAAGCATTTGAGTTACAGAAAAAAACATTTCAAGATCCAGAAGCAATTTTTGTTTATCTTCAGTTGTATGTAGAAAAGTATAAAGCTGAAAAGTCAACGATTACTATTGATAATTTATTCAGTAAGTATATTGGAGTTATTTCACTTATAGAAATGAATAAGGAAACAGTGCCTGCTAATCAAGAAATTTATGATAGAGTTCTTGTTTCTATGGAATCCCTTATGAAAGATTTTTTGGTTTGTGAAAACATTGGTTCTCACGCTAAAGCAAATTTCCAAAATAAAATAAACGATATTAATTGGTTGCAATCTGTAGCAAAAATGCTCTCAGTTTCATGTAAAAAAGTGCCAATTTTTGAATCGATTGCAGCGGAATTGCATTCTAAAAAACCTTCTGGAAAATCGGCTTATTATCTTGCAACCTACTATTTAAATACAATTAAACAAGATAAAGCAATAGATTTTTTTTCGGAGTCAGTGAAATTAGAAAGTGATAAAATGACCAAAGCAACAACAGCTTATACAATTGCATCAATACTTTCAATAACTGATAAGGAAAAGTCAAAAGAAATGGTTCTTACAGCAATTGAAAACAATCCAACAAATGGAAAATACTTTATCTTTTTAGGTAATTTATATGCAAATGCTGTTTCAGAATGTGGTACAAATGATTTAGAAAAAAATGCTATTTACAAATTGGCTTCTGATACAGTTTTAAAGGCAATTACAGTCGAGCCACGATTAAAAGGTACTTCAGAAGAATTGTCTAAATCATATTTACAGAAAATAATTACAACTAAGTCAAATACAAAATCTGTAAAAATTGGTTGTTGGATTAATCAAACAGTAATTTTGTAATGCAATTAATGTTTAAAAAATCACTACTTTTTTCATTAACTGCAATCGTGGTTTTTTTACTATTTTCATGTGAAAGTAATTTTAAAGAAGTTCAAAAATCTACTTTTGCAGAGTTTACTCCAAGTGGAGAGGCAGACTCTATAAATATTAAATACACAGATTCTGGTAGAATTAAATCTATTCTTATTAGCGATAAAATGTTAGATTATGCTACTGTAGAATTTCCTTTTACAGAGTTTCCAAAAGGTGTAAATGTAACTTTGTATGATGAAAATGGAAAGCGAACCTTTGTAACTTCAAAATACGCTGTGACTTTCAAAAACACCGATTTAATTGATTTGCAAGGTAGCGTGAAAATCACAAATGAAACAGGACAGTTATTTGAAACGGAACAATTGTATTTTGATCAAAAAAACGAATGGTTTTATACCGAAAAAAGATATAAATTTACCGATCCAAAAGGAGTGTCTTTTGGTGAAGGCGTAGATTTTAGTAAAGATTTTAAAATAATAAACTCTCAGAGTGTTTCTGGAGAAGTTGAAAACGATAATTAAACATGAACTATCTTAAAATAACAAAATATATTTATTTACTAATTGGTTTCATCATGGTTTATGATGCAATTTCAAAATGGAATGATGCGGAAAAACCATGGTTGAGCGTTGTTCTTGCAGGATTAGCTTTTTTCACTTTTTTCTTTAGAAGCCGTTTTGCAAAGAAATTTGAAGACAGAAAAAGTCAAAACAAACCTAATAATACTTAATGGAGATAACAGTAATTATAATATGTTTATTACTGTCTGCTTTCTTCTCAGGGATGGAAATTGCCTATATTTCATCCAATAAAATTTATCTTGAAATTGAAAAAAAACAAGATACATTTCTTTCAAAAATTTTAACTAAAATTACTGAAAAACCATCCAAATTTATCGCAACAATGCTTGTTGGGAACAATATTGCAATTGTAGTTTATGGTTTTTTTATGGGTGATTTGTTAATGAATTGGATTAATTCTTTCGAATTTCAATTTTCTGAATTTTCAAATTTATTATTACAAACGGTTATTTCTACATTAATAATTTTAATTACTTCAGAGTTTTTGCCAAAAGTTTTTTTTCAGATTTATTCTAATAATTTGATGAAATTTTTTGCGATTCCATCTTATGTATTCTATTTAATTTTCAATTATATATCAACATTTATCATATGGATTTCTGATTTTATTTTAAAAAAATTCTTCAATACAGAAGGTGATTACGTTCCATCATTTTTTAGTAAAGTTGAATTAGGAAACTATATTAATGAGCAAATGAGTTCTGTTGAAGATCATGAGGATGTTGATTCTGAAATTCAGATATTTCAAAATGCACTTGAGTTTTCTGGTGTAAAAGCAAGAGATATTATGACACCTAGAACAGAATTGGTTGCAGTAGATATATACGATTCTGTCACAGAATTAAGAGAACTGTTTATTTCAACTGGTTATTCTAAGATTTTAGTATACCAAAACTCTATTGATGATATTATAGGTTATGTTCATTCCTTTGAATTGTTTAAAAAACCACGAAGTATTAAATCGGTAATGATTCCAGTTGAGTATGTGCCTGAAACGATTTTTATAAAGGATGGTTTAAATTTACTAACCAAGAAAAGAAAAAGTGTTGCAGTAATTTTAGATGAATATGGAGGAACTGCAGGAATAATGACTGTGGAAGATATTATCGAAGAGCTTTTTGGAGAGATTGAAGATGAACACGATAGCGATGAAGAATTGGTAGAACAACAACTTGATGAAACTACCTATCTTTTTTCTGCACGTTTAGATGTAGAATATCTTAATCAAGAATACAAACTCAATATTCCTGAAAATGATTCCTACGGAACTCTTGGCGGATTTATAGTTAATACTTCAAAAGAAATTCCACAAAAAGGTAATCAAATTACAATTGATAACTTCCATTTTGTGATTGAAGAGGCAACAAACACCAAAATTGAAGTAGTAAAAATGACTATTTCTGACTAAGAATAAAAAAAAATCACATTTTATTGTAAATTATAGCATATCAACTATAATTATTTCATAGATAATTGTATTTTCGCAAACTGAATTAAAAAATTAACATATATAAAAAATGGCAGTTTTACAAAAAATTAGAAAGCGCTCAGGATTACTTTTATTAGTTATTGGTCTTGCTTTGTTAGCATTTGTTATTCAAGATTTGTTTTCAAATGGAATGAAAAGTCAATCACATGATGTAGGAAGCGTTAATGGAAAAGACATTGCTTTTGAAGACTTTAGAATTAAAGTTGCAAACACTGAAAAGAACGGACAAAACGGACAACCTGTAACGCAAACGCAAGCAGCTAATCAAGTTTGGGACCAAGAAGTTGCAATTGCTTTAATAAATGAGCAATTTGAAAAAGCTGGTATACGTACTAGTGATAATCATATTGTTGAATTTTTCAAAAAAGACCCAAATATTGGTCAAAATCCGATGTTCTTAAATCAATTAGGAAAGTTTGATTTGGCTAAGTTTAAAGAATATTTTAAAAATAATCCAGAGCAAGCTCAGATGATGAAAGATAGAGAAAAAGATGCAGAAATCAACTCTAAATTTCAAATCTATAGCTCAATGATTAAAGCTGGTATGTACACAACAAATGCTGAAGGAAAATTCAAGTATGAATTGGAAGCCAACAAAGTTAATTTTGATTACGTTTCTGTGTTATATTCTACAATTAAAGATAGTGATGTAAAAGTTACAGATGCTGACATCTTAGAATATATGAAGAAAAATGAAAAACGTTTCAAATCTGAGGAAACTCGTGAAATTGAATATGTTTTAATTGAAGACAAACCATCTGTAAAAGATGAAGAAGAAATGAAAGCTAAAATCAACGGACTTTTAACAGGTAGCGTTGTTTATAATAAAGAAACAGGTAAAAACGATACTTTACCAAGTTTTAAAACTGCTACTGATGTTGCTGATTTCGTTGGCGCTAATTCAGATAAACCGTACGATTCAACATACGTAACAAAACAAAATTTACCTGCAGAACATGCTGATAAATTATTTGCTTTACCAGCAGGTGAAATCTACGGACCATACATCAACGGAAACTATTACTGTATTTCTAAAGTGATGGGAAGAAAAGCTGGTGACCAAGTTAAATCTAGTCACATCTTGATTAGTTGGGTTGGTGCTGAAAGAGCTGCTCCAAAAGAAAAAAGAACTAAAGAAGAAGCTAAAGTTAAAGCTGATGCATTGTTAGCTCAAGTTTTGGCGAATCCTTCAATGTTCCAAATGATGGCGTTAACAAATTCTGAAGATCCATCTGTTCAACAAAATGGTGGTGATATGGGATTCATCTCAAAAGAAACTGGTTTTGCTAAAGGATATAAAGATTTTGTATTTGCAAATCCAGTAGGAAAAATAGGTATTGCAGAAACAGAATTCGGTTACCATATTATCAATGTTACTGATAAGCAAGACGCAGTTCGTTTAGCTACAGTTGCTCAAAAAATTGAAGCATCAGAGCAAACAACAAACGAAGCTTTTACAAAAGCTACACAATTTGAAATGGACGCAGCAGGTAAAGATTTTGCTACAGTTGCAAAAGCAGCTAAACTTACTGTAAATCCATCAATAAAAGCTAAACCAATGGATGAAGCTTTTGGTGCTGCTGGTAATCAAAGACAAGTTATAAAATGGGCTTACAGCAATGATACTAATGTTGGTGATGTAAAAAGATTTGAAGTCGTTAACGTTGGAAACATCATTGCTAGATTAAAAAAAATCAACGAAAAAGGTTTAATGACTGTTGAAGAAGCTAAACCAATGGTTGAAAGCATTATCAAAAACAAAAAGAAAGCTGAAAAAATTATTGCTAAAATGAAAGGTTCTTCATTAGAAGCGATTGCTAAAGCTAATGCAACTACTGTTCAAAATGCTCCAGCTGCATCTGTTGATAACGCTGTTTTAGCAAATGTTGGATTAGAGCAAAAAGTAGTTGGAACTGCTTTTGGATCTCCAGCAAATAAAGTATCTGCTCCAATCGAAGGAAATTCTGGAGTTTATGTTATCAAAACAAAATCTGTTGCTAAAGCACCAAAATTGCCTAAGTATGATGATTATGTAAACAAGTTGAAGTCTAATGCAGGTCAAGCTTCAGGAAGAGTTTTCCCAGCTTTGAAAAATGATGCTAAAATTGATGATAATAGATTAGAATTCTACTAGTAGATTCTTTCTAATAATTATATAAAAAATCCCGAATTATTTCGGGATTTTTTAGTTTTATAATATCATGTCTTTATAAGGTATCACTACCTTGTATCCTTTATTGTTAAAATACTCTGATGGATTTTCTTTTGAAATGGCTAAAACAAAATCGCCACCCCAAGCACCAAGACTTTTGATAACACCATGAAAATCATCAAACAAAGCTTCTTGAACTGTTTGAAGTTCTAAAACATTACTCATTTCAATTTCATGTTTATGTAATGCTAATGCAAATTCTTTTGGTTCGGTTGCATCTACAATTGTCTTTGTAATTGCATCAATTATTTTAACAGTTTTCCCAATATCTCCTTGCTTGTCTAGATATGAAGCAATTGCAGATTTGCTACTTTGCTTTCTGTTCAAATAAACGAAATGTATTTTATCAGTAAAGTCAGGTTCAAAAGATATTTTTTCTACTGTTGGTTTTTCATTGATTAATTGGTAGATAATTGCTGAATCATTTTGAGCACAAGCCAAGTCATATCCACTTCCTCCAAAACTTCTTTTAAGTAATTCATAGGCATCAATCTCTAACCACTGAGCAATATTATTAATAAGAGTAGAAGAAGTGCCCAAACCCCAAAATTTAGGAAAGGTGAGCTCTGTTGTAATCTTATAACCTTTTGAATTTGTAATAAAATCAGAATTCATTAAGTAAGCTTCATGCAAAATTTCAATCAATGTATTTTTGATGTTATGAATTTCATCATAATTCTTCTTTTCAATGATACTGGAAAAAGGAATGTTTTCTTCAAACCAAATACTTCCATCATTGTCATGACTTCTCCATTGAATAACTTCATTTTCTGAAGATTCAATAATTAAATTCTGACCAAATTTTGTAGGCAGAGCCAATGCTTTTGCACCATCAAGAACTACATATTCTCCTGTAATTAGTAATTTTCCGTTGCTGTAGAATTCTTTTTTCACAAGATTATTTTCTTAAATTCTCAATAAATTCTACAACTGCAGCATGAGAAATAGTATTACTTTCAAAGTGCTTTTTAATCATTATTCGCTCTTCATCAGAAGTTTGAAACTGATTCAAAATATTATTTATATGCATTTTCATATGGCCTTCCTGAATTCCGGTTGTAGTTAAGGAACGCAAAGCAGCAAAATTTTGTGCTAATCCAGTTACAGCAACTATTTGCATTAATTCGTGTGCCGATGGTTTTCCTAAAATCTGTAAAGCCATTTTAACTAAAGGATGCAATGAAGTTAATCCGCCAACAGTTCCTAAAGCTAATGGAATTTCCATCCAAAAAGTAAAGACTCCATTTTCAATTTTAGCATGAGATAAACTTGAATATTTTCCGTTTCGAGAAGCATAAGCATGAACTCCAGCTTCAACAGCTCGGAAATCATTTCCAGTTGCAAGAATTACTGAGTCAATCCCGTTCATAATTCCTTTGTTGTGCGTTACTGCTCTATAAGGTTCTATTTCTGCAATCTTCACCGCTTGAACAAATTTCTCTGCAAATTCTTGAGGATTCTCAATTTTCTTTTCGGCTAAATCTTCAATTTTGCATGAAACTTCAGCACGAACAATACAATTGGGAACATAATTAGAAAGAATGCTCATCACCACTTGAATGTTTTTTTCTTCTTCAGAAAAACCATCATAATTTTGAGCTTCTACTTTTAATGTTTTTGCAAATTGCTCTAAACAAGAATTTATAAAATTTGCTCCCATAGAATCTTTCGTTTCAAAAGTAGCATGCAATTGAAAGTAGTTTTCTAATTCGTTGGTTTTATTTCTTAGTTCAATATCCAAAATTCCACCACCGCGTTTTTGCATGTTTTTGGTGATGTTTTCGGTTTCGGAAAAGAATTTTGATTTTGTTGTATTGAAGAAGTTTTCTAATTTTTGAACATCACCTTTATAAATAAAATGTACCTGTCCGATTTTTTCAGAATTCAAAACAGTGGCTTTAAATCCGCCTCGAGTACTCCAATATTTAGACGATTTCGCAGCCGCAGCAACAACTGAACTTTCTTCAATTACCATTGGAACTGAATAATATTTATCGTTGATTAGAAAATTTGGCGCAATTCCCATTGGTAAATAGAAATTGGTAATCGTGTTTTCAATAAATTCATCATGCAATTGTTGCAATTTGGAATCAGAATTCCAGTATTGTTTTATGGTAGCAATAGCTTCTGATGGATTGGTAAAGTATTCATTAGCAATCCAATTGATTTTATCTTCTTTTGTTAATTTTGAAAATCCGGCAACAGCGTTATTCATGTTCAAATGATTAATTCTTATTTTTAGCAAAGATACGCTTTAGAATTAATTCTTATATTTTGTTTTGGAGGAATTTAAAAATACTAAAAATTGCATTTAACATAAAAATATGCCATTATTTGGGAATTTTTCACTAAAATTGAACTCGTTTTATAATCAATCAAGAAAATGAAAATTACTAAAATTATTACGCTCTTTCTTTTAACAACTTTTTCTGTTGTAGCACAGCAAAAAATTTCGGTTGAAGAAATTTACACAGGCGCTTTTCGTGCCAAAGGAATGGATGCATTACAATCCATGAAAAACACTAATCAGTATACGGTTTTAAATACTGACAGAGCTACAAAAAGCCAGCAAATCGATCTTTATGATTTTGCAACATTAAAAAAAGTGTCGACATTAATAGATACTAAAAACTTCAAGGAATTATCCGATGATGGAATTGATAGTTATGTGTTTAGTAATGATGAAAAGCAAATTTTAATTGCTAATAATTCTAACCAAATTTTCCGTCATTCGTTTACTGCAGATTACTTTTTGTATGACACAAAATCTCAAAAAATTTCTGGATTTTTAGGTCAAGTTCAAGAGCCAACATTTTCTCCTGACGGAACTAAAATTGCTTATGCAAAAGCAAATGATCTGTATGTTTATGACATAGCATCAAGAAATACAACTCGTGTTACTAATGATGGTGCGAAAAATGCAATAATAAATGGTATCACTGATTGGGTTTACGAAGAAGAGTTTGCCTTTGTTCGTGCTTTCGATTGGAGTACGGATAGTAAAAAACTAGCTTACATTCGTTTCGACGAAAGCGAAGTACCACAATTTTCAATGGATATGTACAAAAAGGACTTATATCCAACTTCAGAAACGTTTAAATATCCAAAAGCTGGTGAGAAAAACGCCTTAGTTTCATTGCATATTTATAATTTAAGCGGCAATATTTCTCAACCAATTAATTTAGGAAATTATTCTGATTTCTATATTGCAAGAATGAAATGGACTAACGATGCTAATTTAGTTTCGGTTCAAGTTCTTAATCGTCATCAAGACAATTTAGATTTAATTTTTGTTGATGCAACTACAGCTAGCCCAAAAGTAGTTTTGAATGAAAAAGATAAGGCTTATGTAGATGTTACTGATAATTTAACATTCTTGAAAGACAACAGTTTTATTTGGACTTCAGAAAAAGATGGTTACAATCACATTTATTTATACGATAAAAACGGAAAACTAAAAAATCAAGTTACCAAAGGAAATTGGGAAGTAACTTCTTATTATGGTTTTGACGAAAAAACTAAAACAGTTTTTTATCAATCAGTAGAGAAAGGTTCTATTTTGAGAGACGTTTATAAAATTTCGCTTGACGGAAAAAAGAAAGTAAAATTATCTTCACAAGTTGGAACAAATGCAGCGACTTTTAGTCCAGATTTTACTTATTTTATCAATACTTATTCAAGTGTGACAACTCCGCCAACGTATACTTTGAATAGCTCTAAAGACGGAAAACAAGCTCAAGAAATTGTAAACAACACAGCTTTGGTTGATAAATTAAAAAGATATGATTTACCAACAAAAGAGTTTTTTGAACTTACGACGGAAAAAGGACACCAACTAAATGCTTGGATGATCAAACCAAAAGATTTTGATGCAACTAAAAAATATCCAGTTTTCATGTTTCAATATTCTGGACCAGGTTCGCAAGAAGTGGCCAATAATTGGTTAGATACTAACGACATGTGGTTTATGATGTTGTCACAACAAGGTTATATCATTGCTTGTGTTGACGGAAGAGGAACAGGTTATAAAGGTGCTGCTTTTAAAAAATGTACTCAAAATGAATTAGGAAAATTTGAAGTAGAAGATCAAATCGATGCTGCAAAAGTTATAGGAAACTATGCTTATGTAGATAAATCTAGAATTGGTATATTTGGCTGGTCTTATGGTGGCTTTATGTCGAGCAATTGTTTGTTCAAAGGTGCTGATGTTTTCAAAATGGCAATTGCCGTTGCTCCGGTTACTAATTGGAGATTTTATGATAGTATTTACACTGAAAGATACATGACAACACCACAAGAAAATGCAAGTGGTTATGATGACAATTCGCCAATCAATCATGTTAGTAAATTAAAAGGAAGTTTTTTACTAATTCATGGAACGGCTGACGATAATGTGCATGTTCAAAATTCAATGCAAATGATTGAAGCATTAGTTCAAGCTAATAAACAATTTGATTGGGCAATTTATCCTGACAAAAACCACGGAATATACGGTGGTAAAACAAGAATTCAGTTGTTTAACAAAATGACGAATTACATTAAAGAGAAACTATAATCAACTAAATACAAACTAAAATAAATTAAAATGAGTGAAACAGCAGTAAAAACAGGACATCCAAAAGGACTTTGGGTATTATTTGGAACCGAGATGTGGGAAAGGTTCAACTTCTACGGAATGCGAGCTATCTTAACATTGTTCTTAGTAAATTCATTGATGATGAAAGAAGAAGAGGCATCATTAATTTATGGTGGATTTTTAGGACTTTGTTACTTAACACCTATGTTAGGTGGATTCATTGCCGATAGATTTTTTGGAAACAGAAACTGTATTTTACTGGGTGGTTTAATGATGGCAGTTGGGCAATTTTTATTGTTTACAAGTGCAAGTGTGTTTGGAACAAATTTATCTTTGGCAAATACTTTAATGTGGTCAGCATTAGGAATTATCATTTTTGGTAATGGTTTCTTTAAACCAAATATTTCCTCAATGGTTGGAAGTTTGTATCCAAAACAAGAAAAAACAAAATTAGATACTGCTTTTACAATTTTCTATATGGGAATTAACTTAGGAGCTTTCTTAGGTCAAACTATCTGTCCCTATTTAGGTGATGAAGTAGTAAATGGTGTTCAAAATGTTCATGCTTTCAAATGGGGATTTTTAGCAGCATCAATTGCAATGTTAATTGGTACAGCTGTATTTTATGTATTGAAAAATAAATATGTAGTAACTCCAGAAGGAAAACCACTTGGCGGATTACCAAAATATAATGATACTTCAGATTATGAAGAAGGTGAATCTCAAAGCGCTGTGTTTTCAACTAAATCATTAATTGGTGCTGTTATAGCCTTTATAGTTTTATTTTTTGCTTTTAGATTTCTTCTGGATGGGGATAATTTTATTAAAACTATTATATATCCAATTATCTATGCAAGTGGTTTAACATTAGCTGGATTAATTGTTTCTGATAGTTCATTAACCAAAATTGAAAGAGATAGAATTTTTGTAATTTATATAGTTGGATTTTTCATCATATTCTTTTGGGCTGCATTTGAACAAGCTGGTTCCTCTTTAACATTTATTGCAGCAAATCAAACGGATAGAACTTTTATGTTTGGATGGCAAATGCCAGCTTCAATGGTACAAGTTTTTAATGGAATTTTCGTTTTTGGTTTTGCATTACCATTTAGTATTTTATGGGATAAATTAAGAGCAAGTGGAAAAGAGCCATTGTCAACTGTAAAACAAGCAATAGGTTTAGGTTTAATTGCAGTTAGTTACTTCATTATTGCTCACAATGTGAAAGATTTAGGAAATAGCGGATTGCTAGCTATCAAATGGTTAATACTTTTATATTTAATTCAAACTTTTGCTGAATTGTGTTTGTCTCCAATTGGTTTGTCTTTAGTTGGTAAATTATCTCCAAAGCGTTTCGCTTCACTATTATTTGGAGTTTTCTTTTTATCAAATGCTGCAGGTTATGCTTTATCAGGAACTTTAGGTTCAATTCTTCCTCCAACTGGGGATAAATATTTAACGGCTGAAAAAAACAATATTGATTTGAGAGGAATTTTAGATGGAAACAAAGTTGCTGACGGAACTCAGTTGTTTACCTTGGCGAAATTAAATTTAGCAAAAATTGATAAAGAAAAGGCTATAGAGTTTAAACTTGATGTTGATAGAAAAATTAAAAATATTGCTGAAATCAAAAGTTTAAAGGAGATTGCTAAGAAAGATAAAAAACAGTTTGTAAATAAGTTTATTGCTTCTGACACAACTTTTACAGCTACTGAATTAGATTTAATTAAGGAGAAAAAAGTAGTAACGGTAACTTATCCTGTTTTTGCTGGATTTACAATTAAAACCTTATTTGAATTCTTTATGGTATTCGTTGTGTTAACAGGAGTTGCTGCAGTTATTTTATTTGCTTTAACACCAGTGATTAAAAAGATGATGCACGGCATTAGATAATTTTAAAAAATATTTTTATATCTTTCAAACCTACAAGAAATCCTTGTAGGTTTGTTTTTTAAATTGAATTATTATGTGGAAAAGTCATCCTAAAGCATTGCCTTACTTATTTTTATCTGAAATGTGGGAACGTTTTGGTTATTATTTAATGATTGGAATTTTTACGCTATATCTTAAAGATGTAGAAGCAGGTTTCGCAATGACAGAGAAAGAAGCATCCGATTTGTATGGAACTTTTATCGCTTTGGTATTTTTAACACCTTTCATTGGTGGTTTAGTTGCTGATAGATATTTAGGTTACAAAAAATCAATTGTAATTGGTGGAATAATGATGGGTGCAGGTTATTTTATGATGGGAATTCATAGTTTACCAATGTTATATCTTGCCATGACTTTAGTTATCGTTGGAAATGGATTTTTTAAACCAAATATCTCAACTTTACTAGGAAATTTCTACAACGAAGACCAATACAAAGAGAAGAAAGATGAAGGATACAACATTTTCTACATGGGAATCAATGTTGGTGCTTTTATCTGTAACTTTTTTGGTGCTGCTTTACAAATTTTACTAGGTTGGCAATATGCTTTTATGGCTGCTGGTTTAGGAATGTTTATTGGTGTAATCGTGTTTCTTTTAGGAACAAAACATTATGGCGATAAAACCGATAAAAAAGGAATTCAAGAAGGTGATATGCCGTTTTCAAAAATTGTATTGTACATTTTAGTCCCATCGGTAGTTTTTGGAGTTATTGGTTGGTTGATTAAAGGAGTACAATCAGATGTAAATCTTGATAGTGCCATTTTTGGTTCTGATAGTACTGATGCTTTTATTTTTGCTTGTCTTCCAGTAGTTTACTTTTACGGAAGTTTATACTTTAAAGCAAAACCTGAAGAGAAAAGACCAATTGGCGCTTTACTTTCAATATTTGCTGTGGTAATTTTGTTTTGGGCAGTTTTTAAATTAAATGGTTCGGCATTAACAACATGGGCTGATAGGTATACAGATAGAGAAATAAGCGGAACGACTCAAGCTGTTTTTAGTAATTTAAAATTAGCAAAAGATATTGAATACAAAAAGGATTCAACCGAATTATACGATGCAAGTTTTAGACTTCAAAAAGAAAATGGTGAAGTTAAAAAAGTAGTTGATTATCCAATTTATTTTAGAAATGTTGAAAAAGAGAAATTACCTCAAGAAGGTTCCAAAGTTTCTATTTGGGCAACCAATTTAAGTCAGTCTATTAATCCAGGTTGGGTTATCATTTTGACACCACTTGTTGTCGCCTTTTTTACCTTTTTAAGAAGTAGAAAGAAAGAACCATCAACTCCAACAAAAATTGCTTTTGGATTATTAATTTCGGCTTTATCCGTTCTAGTTATGGTTGCTGCGGTTCATATTGGAAACAACGGAATGGAAAAAGTATCCGTTTGGTGGTTGGTTGCTAATTACGGAATTATAACTATTGGTGAGTTATTCCTAAGTCCAATGGGATTATCGATTGTTTCTAAATTATCTCCAAAAAATATTACTGCATTAATGATGGGCGGATGGTTTTTATCAACCTCCATCGGAAATAAATTATCTGGAGTTTTAGCAAGTATGTGGGACCAATATGACGATAAAGCTAATTTCTTTTGGGTAAATTTCGGATTGTTAATGTTTGCAACAATATTAATGTTTGCCTTAGTGAAAAATTTAAATAAAGTAATGAAAGACCACGGAATTAATTAATTATGGAAATCAATCAGTCAATAGAAGAGATTCAAAATTTTAAAGGAAAATATCCAAAACAGCTTTGGTATTTGTTCTTTAGTGAAATGTGGGAACGTTTTTGCTTCTACGGAATGCGTGGAATGCTTTATTTTTATATGGTTCATTATTTATTGATGGATAAAGAAGCAGCAAATTTACAATATGGTGCTACCCAAGCATGGGTTTATGCTTTTACTTTTATTGGTGGTTTATTTGCTGATAAAATTTTTGGTTTTAGAAAATCACTTTTTTGGGGTGGTTTGTTAATGATTGTTGGAAGTTTAATTTTAGCAATCAATCCAAAATCATTTTTCTTCGTAGGTGTGAGTTTTAGCATTGTGGGGACAGGTTTTTTTAAACCAAATATTTCTTCAATGGTTGGTAAATTATACAAGGAAGGTGATTCAAGAACGGATGCAGGTTTTTCATTATTTTATGCAGGTGTAAATCTTGGTGCTTTAATTGGTGGATATGTTTGTATTGCTATTGGAAAAGGACAAATGCTTTCTAATTTAATTCCTGACAACCTAAAGTGGAATGTTGCATTTGGTTTAGCGGCAGTTGTTATGTTAATTAGTTTATTAACCTTTACACAAACTCAAAAAAGTTTGGGAGAAATTGGTCTTTCTCCATTACTACATCTAGAAAAATCTAAAAGGAGAATCTATGAATGGATAACCTATATTGGCTCTATTTTAATTGTTCCAATAATTATTGTAATGGTTTCTAATACTGTTTATACTGATTACTTTATGTATGCCATTGGTCCAATTTCAATTTTGTATTTAGCTTATGAAATGAAAGGCTTTTCAATTGTAGAAAACAAAAAGCTTGTAGCTGCAGTAATTTTTATGTTATTTTCAATTATTTTTTGGGCATTTTTTGAACAAAGCGGAGGTTCCTTAAGCGATTTTGCTGCTGAAAATTTGAATAGCACTGTTTTGGGAATTTCATTAGACCCAAATGGTGTTAATAATTCGGCAAATTCTTTCTTTGTAATTGCATTTGCAGCATTAGTTGGATTGGTTTGGCTATGGATGGCAAAACGAAAAATTGAACCTAATACAGTTATTAAATTTGGTTTAGCATTTTTATTTTTAGCTGGTGGTTTTTGGGTTTTCTATTATACTAAATTTTTCGCAGATGCTTCTGGTAAAACTTCTCTAGATTTATTTACTTTTGGTTGGTTTGTAATCACTTTTGGAGAACTTTGTTTATCGCCAATTGGAATGTCGGCCATGACGAAATTATCGCCACAAAAAACACAAGCTGTAATTATGGGAATGTGGTTTTTAGCAAGTGCTTATGGTCAATATTTTGCAGGATTACTAGGTGCAAACATTGCAAAAGCTTCCAAAAACGCATCCAATTTAGAGAAATTAAACGTATATGCTGATGGTTACTACCAATTAGCAATTTACGCCTTAGCTGCTGGATTAGTTTTAATAGCAATTTCTCCACTAATTAAAAAACTAATGCAGGAAGTAAAGTAGCCGACATTTTTTGGTACTATTTTTGAATATATTTGTAAAAAAAAAGAAATGAAGAAATTATTTATAACATTATTACTTGTCGTTTCATCAATGACAATTCAAGCCCAAGAAAAATTAACTTGGCATACTAATATCGATGAAGCCATTGCAGTTTCAAAAATTGAAAACAAACCATTGTTCTTATTCTTCACAGGAAGTGACTGGTGCGGATGGTGTATTCGTTTACAAAACGAAGTTTTTAAAACACCGGAGTTCATCGCATGGGCAAAAGAGAAAGTGGTTTTGGTAGAGTTAGATTTTCCAAGGAGAACACCACAATCAGATGCTTTAAAAATTCAAAACAGTCAATTGCAACAATTTTTTGCTATACGTGGTTATCCTTCAGTTAGAATTGCAAAAGCTGGTGGGCCTATTGATGGTAAAACTAGTTTTGAACTTCTAGGAGAAACTGGTTATTTAGCTGGTGGACCAATAGTTTGGTTAGATGGAGCCAATAAAATGGTTGACAAATTTGTTCCTTACACGGCAGAAGAACAAAAAGCAGCTAAAAAAGCAGCTAAAAAAGCAGCTAAAAAGAAAAAATCTTAGTTACAATTTATAGAATCCCTTTTCTGATGTATCATGAAAAGGGATTTTTTCTTTTCTACAAGTTTCTCGCCACACTTTGATATAGGTTTTATAATTGGTAGCATCAACAACAACTTGCTCAGGTTTCCATGATTGAAAGATACGTTCTAGATTTACTTTTGGTGAATTTGTAAGTAATAAAATATCTGGTTTTTCATCTTCAATAAAAACAGCACTACTATCTATTAAAAGAATTTTCTTGTCTTTGAAATAAAACAAGTTTGACAAAGCTTTTTTCTTTTCAATCTTACAAAAATTGGCAACTAAATAAGATTTTAAAGCAAGATTGTCGTCAGTTGTTTTTAGTATGCTATCGTTACTATAAAGTGTAACCTTATTTCCTTGTCTTTCAGTAATTATAGTTACTTTCTTTTTGCTAAAAACGATAAATTCACTGTTCTTCTGACTGTCATATTTTGCATAAATTGTAACAAGTTGTAATCCAATAATGGCAATTAAACTAAATGTTAGTTTCTTGAAAGTCGGTTTTTTGAACCAAATAATTATTCCGATGATGACTAAATACCAGCACCACATCATGTAGGAGTTGAGCGATAAATCTTTAAAAATAAAATCTTCAAACGATGCTACCCAAGAAATAATCTTATTCAATAACCAAATGCTCCATTCTAACAATTTCATCAACGGAATCCAAACAACATTAAAAGCAGCTAGTATCATTACAATAACTCCAACACCAAGAATTAAACTCAAACCAGGAAGAATTACAATATTGGTAATAAAAAACAATCCAGGAAATTGATGAAAATAATAAATACTCAACGGAAATGTTCCAATTTGAGCCGCAAATGAAACCGTAATTATGTCCCAAAAATACTTAACAATTTTATTTTCTGGTGTCCAAATGGAAGTTAGAAGTGGTTGCAGCCAAACAATAAAAAATAAAGCAACGTAACTCAATTGAAATCCAATATCAAAAAGAAAAGACGGTTTTACCAATAGGATTAGCAAAGCAGACACAAGTAAGGTGTTATAAATATTGATGCTTCGTCTTAAAAACATTCCAACTGCAACAAAAGAAAACATTGTTACAGAACGAACAACAGATGGTGCTAATCCAGCTAATATTCCAAATATCCAAAGTGATAGAATGACAAGAACTAATTTAATAATTGAACCTCTTTTTGTATTTGGAATTGGAGTTAGTAAAAAGGTTACGAATAATAGAATACAACCAACATGTAAACCTGAAACGGATAAAACATGAACCGCACCAGCATATTGATAATCACGTATTACTTCTTGAGAAATATCTTGTTGTTGGCCAAGAATTAAGGCAACAACAACACTTAATTCGGTTTTGTTAAAATTACTTTTTTCTAAATTTTTTATAATTTTGTTACGTAGTTTACTTGCGTAATAAGAGATACTTTTGTCTATAATTGGATTGATTTTAATATCTGTCGCATCGGCATAAATCTGAGCGTATATTTGTTGATTTTCGAGATATTTTCCATAGTCACATTGATTTGGATTGTTGGGCTTTCTGTTTTTGTAGAAAGAGCCATCAACCATTAAATGAGAACCAATTTCTACTGTGGCAAGCACACTATCTTTTCTGATATTTAAAATTATTTTACCATAACTTTTTTTGCCATTCAATAGAATCATTTCGGTAACGTAACGATCATTATTCAAAGTGTTTTTAAGTTTTTCTTTGATAATTAGTTCTGTAGAAATTTCATTTTCTGTTTGGTCAATATGGCGTAAATAATGATTCTTATTTAAAGTTTGATTACTAATGCATAAAGTAAAAGCACCTAACAAAAAAGCCGTACAAAGAGAAGTTACACCAAAAAAAGGTTTTTGAATTAAGTCGTTTTTATTTTTGAAATAATAAAAAAGTAATGAAAAAATTCCAAGACATAATAAAATAATAACCAACGTCAAATTTGGTTTTGTGATTTGAGAAAAAATTATTCCAAACACAAAACAAAGCGTTATTCTTACTAAAGGAAATTGTAATGCTTTCATTTCTATAAAAGTATACAAAAAAGTATATTCCTACAAAAAAATAATCATTCTAAAATTCGATTAATTTGAACAAAGGATTTTTGGTAATAATCTTCGGTTATTGAAGAGATGATTACACCTTTTTTGGTTGACGAATGAACAAATTTTATATCATCGCGATTAACATCAACAATCAATCCAACATGATTAATTTGACTTGAGCCACCAGTTTTGAAAAAAATTAAATCACCTTTTTGAGCGTTACTTTTAGTAATAATTTTTCCTTCTTTAGCCATTTCTTTTGAAGTTCTCGGAAGTGATAAATCATACTTTTTAAACGATATAAATACTAATCCAGAACAATCGTATCCAGAATTTGTAGTGCCTCCAAAACGATATGGAGATCCAATTTTACTCTTTGCTTCATCAATGATTTTTTCTACTAGTTTGTTATTTGAACTTGTTAATGAAGAACTTGTTTTACAAGAATAGACAATTGGAAGTAGTGTGAAAAGTAGTAGGATTTTTTTCAAAATAGTAGACTTTATTATTTTCTAACGATAAAATGGAGCTAATATTATTTTAATGAACCAACTATCGAGCATGCCGTTTTTTCACTTGCACCAATTCCTCCCAGTTTTTGCTCTAAATCATCATACTTTTTTAGCAACTTTTTTCTGTGATTTTCTTCGAGAATTTTAGTCAATTCGACCTTAATATTTTTTGGATTAAAATCATCTTGAATTAATTCAGTCACTACTTCTTCATCCATGATTAAATTTACCAACGAAATATATTTTAAAGTAATAATTCGTTTTGCAATTTGATAAGAAATCCAACCGCCTTTGTAGCAAACCACTTCTGGAACTTTGAAAAGAGCTGTTTCTAAAGTGGCCGTTCCAGAGGTAACTAATGCAGCATAAGAATTACTCAATAAATCATAAGTTTTATTTGAAATAAACCTTATGTTTTTCACATTTAGGAATTGCTCATAAAAAGAATATTCCTGACTAGGAGCACCTGCAATCACAAATTGATAGTCTGGAAAATCATCGACAACACTTAGCATTACTGAAAGCATTTTAGAAATCTCTTGTTTTCTACTTCCTGGTAAAATAGCAATTATTGGTTTTTCATCTAAATTATTTTCTTTTCTAAATGTTTCCGAATTAATTGATTTACGATTATGTATTGCATCAATTAGAGGATGACCAACAAATTCTACCGGAAAATTATGTTTTACTTCATAAAAATCTTTTTCAAATGGAAGAATGACATAAAGTTTGTCAAAGTCACGTTTGATGTCTTTAATTCTACTTTCTTTCCATGCCCAAATTTGAGGCGAAATATAATAATGCGTCTTTATACCTCGCTCTTTAGCCCATTTTGCAATGCGCATATTAAAACCTGGATAATCAATGAAAATTACCACATCTGGATTGAATTTTTCAATATCTGATTTGCAAATTTTAATGTTATTTAAAATGGTTTTTAGATTCATAACCACTTCAGCAAATCCCATGAAAGCTAATTCACGATAGTGCTTTACCAAAGTTCCACCCACATTTTGCATCAAATCACCACCCCAAAATCTAATTTCAGCATTTGTATCTTCTTTATACAATGCTTTCATCAAATTGGAACCATGTAAATCGCCTGATGCTTCTCCAGCAATGATATAATATTTCATATATGTAAAAGTTGTTTTTTGGCTGTCATATATGTTATCGCCTTTTATTTATTGGTGTTTACTTACGCTAACTAGTTGTTAATGGCGATTTCATAAAATTATAAAAACATTGTCGTTATTGCTAAAATTATTGTTGCCATTACAACACCTCTTGCCATTAATTCTTTATTCTTTTTTAATAAAATGAAGAAGATTATAATATTCAAAACTGCGCCAAGTGCCACCACTTTTCCGAGAATTCCTTCACTTTTTAAAATTGAAAAGTCTTCAATTAAATCATATTCGGTTTGAGTTTTTAAAAATAAATAGGAACCTATAAATGTAGTAACAAGTCCAATAAAAAATCCGATAAGTAAATCTGTTTTCTTCATTTTTTTAAATTATAGTATTATAAATCCCATGTATTTAGGGTTTGGATTGCATGATGTGCCGTCAAATCAAATTGAACAGGTACAATTGAAACATATCCTTTAGCCAAAGCAAATTCGTCTGTATCTTCTCCTTTATCTTGGTTAATGAATTCGCCAGTTAACCAATAATACTCTTTTCCAAAAGGTGTTACTCGTTTGTCAAATTTTTCTTGCCACATGGCTTTTGCTTGACGACATATTTTAATGCCTTTAATTTCTTCTGTTTTTAACTTAGGAAAATTCACATTTAAAACCGTTCCATCTGGTAAACCATGTTCTAAAACTTGTAAAGCAATTTTCTTTACAAAAGGTTTTATTTGTTCAAAATCGGCATTCCAATTATAATCTAATAATGAAAATCCTATAGCAGGAATTCCTTCAATTCCAGCTTCAACAGCAGCACTCATTGTCCCTGAATAAATTACATTAATGGAAGAATTTGAACCATGATTGATGCCAGACACGCACAAATCGGGTTTTCTTTTCAAAATCTCGTTTACTGCCATTTTTACACAATCTACTGGAGTTCCAGAACAACTGTATTCGGTGATTTGAGCATTTTCTGCTGAAATTTTATTCAAATGTAAAGTGTTATTAATAGTAATAGCATGTCCCATGGCACTTTGCGGACTATCAGGTGCAACAACAACAACTTCACCAATTTCAGACATAACAGCAATTAATGTGCGAATTCCTGGTGCAGAAATGCTGTCGTCGTTGGTTATTAGAATTAAAGGTTTCTTAGACATTTGAATTTTATTTGTGTAACAAAAGTAATTATTTTAAGACTTATTCCATTACAAATTTTATAACTTTGAGCCATAGCAATGGTTTTAACAAAAAATTATGCGATGTCTTTATTTTATGGCATAGTTTTTTATGTATTTTAGTAGAAAAATTAATGAATACAATAGTTCAATTTATGAAAAGACATTATAAAATAGTACTTTTAGTGCTAGCGCTTTCCGTTGGTTTATGGAGTTTTATCCCAAAAGATAAAAATGATCCAGAAAAAGATAAATTGCTTATTGAGTTATTGACTTATGTAATTGAAAAAGGACATTACAGTCCGGCTCAAATAGATGATACTTTTTCTAAAGGAGTTTACAAAGATTATATCACGGCTTTAGATCCATCAAAAAGATTCTTTTTGCAATCAGATATTGATGAGTTTTCTAAATATGAATTGCAAATTGATGATCAAATCAATAACAAACAACTTACTTTTTTTGATTTGACTTATACACGTCTTATCAAAAGAATGAAAGAAAGTGAAAGCTACTATAAAGCTGCATTAGAAAATCCTATTGATTATTCTGTTAATGAAGATATTGATACAGATTATGAGAAAGCACCTTATTCTAAAAATGTTTCTGATTTAAAAGAGCGTTGGAGAAAACAAGTGAAACTTTCAACATTATCTTCTTTAGTTGAAAAACAAAAAATTCAAGAAGACATTCAAAAGAATAAAAATAAATCTCCAGAAGAGCGTTTGAAAGAATATCGTTTAAAAATGGGTGATAAGTTGACTCCTGAATTGGAGAAGAAATTTCAAGAAAGTATTGCTAAAACTGAGAATGATACTCCAAAAACATTTGAGCAATTAGAAAAAGAAACAAGAGAAAGTACTTTAAAATCATTGAATGAAAATTTCACTTTTATAAGTAAAGAATTAGATCGTTCTGATTGGTTTTCGGTTTATGTAAATGCCATCGCGTCTAGATTTGACCCACATACTTCTTATTTTGCACCAGACGAAAAAGAGCGTTTTGATGTAAGTATGAGTGGAAAATTGGAAGGAATTGGAGCACGCCTTCAAAAGAAAAATGACTTTACTGAAATCACAGAATTAATTTCTGGAGGACCAGCTTGGAGAGGAAAAGAATTAGAAGCAGGCGATGTAGTTCTAAAAGTTGCTCAAGCTGATAGCGATCCTGTAGATGTAGTAGGAATGCGTTTGGATGACGTGGTTAAAAAGATAAAAGGTCCAAAAGGAACTGAAGTTCGTCTTACTGTTAAGAAAACAGATGGTTCACTTAAGGTAATTTCAATTATAAGAGATGAAGTTGAAATTGAAGAAACCTATGCAAAATCAAGTGTTGTTGAGAAAAATGGTGTGAAGTATGGAATTATCTATTTACCAAAATTCTATATCGATTTTGAAAATAAAGACAGTAGAGATGCCGGAAAAGATGTTGCTCAAGAAGTAGCCAGATTGAAAAGCGAAGGAGTTAAAGGAATTATTGTAGATGTTAGAGATAATGGAGGAGGTTCTTTAAAAACAGTAGTTGATATTGGCGGATTGTTTATTGAGCAAGGACCAATTGTACAAATTAAATCAGCTGCCGGAAAAAGAGAAGTTCTTTATGACAAAGATGCTAAAGTAGAGTGGGACGGACCATTAGTTATTATGACCAATGAATTTTCTGCTTCTGCTTCAGAGATTTTGGCTGCAGCAATGCAAGATTATAAACGTGCCGTTATTTTAGGAAGTAAACAAACTTATGGTAAAGGAACCGTTCAAAATGTTATCGATTTGAATCAGTTTGTAAGAGGTAATACTTTGGGTGATTTAGGTGCGTTAAAAACCACTACTCAAAAGTTTTACAGAATCAATGGTGGTTCAACGCAATTAGAAGGAGTAAGTAGCGATATTGTGATGCCAGATAGTTATGCTTATTTAAAAATGGGTGAACGTGACGTAGACAATGCAATGCCTTGGGATAAAATAGAAGCTGCTGATTACAAACTTTGGAGTAAAGCTGCTAATTATGATTTGGCAATTCAAAATAGCAAGAAACGTATTGAAAGTAATCCACAAATGAATTTGATTTATGAAAATGCTAAATGGCGTCAAGCTCGTAATGATGAAAATGTATATAGTTTGCAAATTGACAAATTCAAGCAAGAGCAAAAGCAATTAGAAGAAACTAATAAAAAGTATAAGTCAATTGCTGATTATACAAATGCGTTTAGGTTTAAATCGTTGCCTTATGAAGAAGAGCAAATGAAAAGCGATGTAACACTAAAAGAAAAACGCGAAAGATGGCATGAGAGCCTTTCTAAAGATATTTATATTGAAGAAGCAATTCATGTACTTGATGATTTACAGTCAGGAAACACTAAAAAAGCATTAACAACTAAATTAAAAAAAGAAAAGATTATTAAATCATAAGAATAAAGAAAAAAAATGCTCCTAAATTTAGGAGCATTTTTTATTATCTAAGTTTTTTCAATTTCTTTTGAGCTTTTTCTAAATCTTCCTCAGCTTCTTTAATTTTCAATTGTTGTTTTGTTAAAGAGACATTTCCTTTTTCAATTTCAACTGGAGAAAGTTTTCCTTTAGCTTGTGCTTTAGCATATTTGGCTTGCATTTTTTCAAGATTCTTTCTTTCTTTTTCAATTTTACTTTGAGCTTTTTCAACATCTTTCTCAGCGTTAGCTAATTTCTTTTGTTCTTTCTCAAATTTCTTTTGCTCTTTTTCTAATTTGTCTTGTTGTTTTTCCGCTTTTCTTTCAGAGCCTTTGGCATCTTTTTCCGCTTTTTCTACTTTTTCTTCCGCTTTTTCTTGATTTTTTAAAGCTTTCTTTTCTTCTTTTAGTTGTTGTTCCAATACTTCTTTTTCTAAAGTTTTTGGATTTCCTGTGTACACACTATCTTGATTTTGCTTTACAGAATCTATTGCACGTTTAACTGGATTTTCTTGTGCAAAAAAGTTTTGAAAACTTAATAAAACTATAGCTGTAACTAATAATTTATTTTTCATATTTGTTTTGTATTAAGTTAAACAATCAAATTTAAGAATTCTAGCATTATATGAATTATATAATACTTTAAATAAATTATAAATTTATGGGAAATAATTATCTTAAAAAAATTCTTTTTTGTCTAATGTTTTCTATAATAATTAGTTCTTGTAGAAAAGAGGTTGATCTTAACTTGGAACAAGAAATTTCAACAGATTCTATTGTAAAGAATAAAAATTTAATTGAAAACGATAGTGAGAATTTTGATTTTTTACCTTCTTCAACTACCAATCATATAGTTGTGCATAAATATTATACATTATCTTATTGTGAAGAATATGAGCAAGCAGAATGGGTAGCCTATGAATTAAAAGGGATTAAAGCATACCATGATTATGATAGACCTTTTTTTATTGAAGATGAAAAGGTCAAAACTGGTTCTGCAGATTGGAGAAATTACAAACGTTCGGGTTATGATAAAGGTCATTTATGCCCAGCAGGTGATATGAAATTTTCTAAAGAATCTTATGATGAAACTTTTTTAACATCAAATATTTCGCCTCAAAAGCATAATTTCAATGATGGAATTTGGAATACTTTAGAGCAAAAAGTTCGTTATTGGGCAGTTAAGTATGATGGAATTTATGTTGTTACTGGAGGAGTTTTAAACGGTAATTTAAAAACTATTGGAGAAGAAGATGTTGCAGTGCCAGAATATTTTTACAAAGTTTTATTAGACACTTCAAGAGGTGAATATAAAATGATTGGTTTTTTAGTTCCAGCCGTTGATAGTAATAAGCCGCTTTACGAGTTTGTTGTTACGGTTGATGAAATAGAAAAAATGACCGGAATTGATTTCTATCCGAGTTTGAATGATAAAATTGAGAATAGTTTGGAAAAAAGTAGCGATTACAAATCTTGGAGTTTTAATTAAACTACCATTCATTTACTTTATTGGCATCCATTTTTAAGAAAATAAATAATAATATCGTGAAACCCCAAAGTCCAGAACCTCCATATGAAAAGAAAGGTAACGGAACACCAATTGTTGGAAAAACACCCACAACCATTGCTATATTTACAAAAAAGTGAATAAAGAGAATTCCGGCTACACAATAACCATAGACTCGACTAAACTTTGTTTTTTGCCGTTCTGCCAAATATATTATTCTTAAAATCAATCCAACAAATAATCCAACAACGAAGATAGAACCCAAGAAACCCCATTCTTCACCAACAGTTGTAAAAATATAATCGGTATGTTGTTCTGGTACAAAACCACCTTTGGTTTGTGTTCCTTCAAGATATCCTTTTCCAAATAATCCTCCAGAACCAATAGCAATTTCAGATTGATTAGTATTATATCCTACGCCTTTCATATCAACTTCTTTACCAAGTAAAATATTGAAACGATCTCTGTGATGTTGTTTAAATACATTGTTAAAAACAAAATTCACAGAAAAAGAAAAAGCTGTTATAATAATTAAAAGAATAGCACTTGCAATGATATTTCTATCAACTAATCGACTTCTAAAATAGTTTATAATTAATACTAATGTTGTAATTCCGATTACTATATAAGGATTGTTTGTTGCTAAGGTTAATACAAATAAAATTATTGCTATGAAACCAGTTAGTAAATACCAACCAGGCAAACCTTCTCTGTAAAGAACTATAAAGAATACACTATAAATTAAGGCACTTCCTGGATCGGGTTGAGGTAAAATTAACATCACAGGAAGAAAAATGATAATTAAAACTTGAATTTGCCTATTAACATCTTTTAAGTTAACTTGAACATCACTTAAATATTTAGCTAAAGCTAGTGAAGTCGCTGCCTTTGTAAATTCTGAGGGTTGTAATGTGAAACTTCCTATGGCGTACCAACAACGTTGACCAGCAATAGTTTTTCCGAAAAGGAATAATCCTATTAATGATAAAAGTGCTACGGCAAAAATAATTATAGAGTACTTTTCATAAAACTTGGCTTCAACCGATAAAACGATGAAAATGATAGGAATGGAAAAGGCAATGAAAAGAAATTGTTTGCCATAAATTTGAGTAAAATCAAAAATAGAGGCATCTTCAGAAACTGTAGACAATGATGAAGAATAGATATTTAGCCATCCCATTACTACTAATGCAATGTAAATGACTATGCTTATCCAGTCGATATTGTTGGTTACACTTTGATTTCTCATTTCTAACTTTAACTAAGGATTTTGTAAAGTATCAATTTTAATTTCTTTTTTCAAAACACCATTTATTGAATCTCTTGTTCTTTTAATTTTTGATAAACTATCTTTAATTCTGTTATTAATTAATGAAATACTATCCTGATGTTTTCTTGGGTATAATTTGTCGTATTGTGCTTTCAAACTTCCGGTTAACATTCTTTTTTCGAAATCAACTTTAGTAATTTTTTTGTTTAAATATTTTTCAATCATCAAAGTTGTAATTGGTCCAGCCCAACGTTTACCCCAATACCCATTTTCAACAAATACTGCAATTGCAATTTTTGGATTGTCTCTTGGAGCAAATGCAACAAAAATGGAGTGATCTTGAAGTTTTACACGTTTACCATTAACTTTCAGATAATTTTCAGCGGTTCCAGTTTTTCCGCAAATTTCAATACCTGTTACTCCAAGTCCTGATGCTGTTCCGCCAGGTCCATAAACAGCATTCATGCCAGTGATTATTGGGTCAAAATATTTTCTATCAATAGTAGTAATATGTTTGGTTCTGAATTTTTTGTCAATAATATTTCCTTTTATTCTCTTGACAATATGTGGAGTATAAAAATAGCCTCTATTAGCAATTGTTGCCATAAAATTAGCAAGTTGAATAGGAGTCATCAATACTTCTCCTTGTCCAATTGCATTTGAAACGATAGTTTTACCATCCCAATTCCAACCATTATAAACTCTATTGTAGGTTTTAGAAGTTGGTATATTTCCTTTTTTACCAATAGGTAAATCATAACCCATAAAAGCGCCTAAGCCAAAACTTTTTAAATGGTCTGCCCATTTGTCAACAGCATAACTATGGTCTTTGTATTTGTTAATTAATTTGATATAACAGTTAGAGAAATATGTATTACATGATTGATAAATTCCTCTATGAAGCTGAACAGCACCACCAGAACAGTGACATTTCATAAAACGACCTCTTGCATAACTAAAACCTCGATGACATGAAAATCGTGTACTATCAGTGACAACTCCTTCTTGTAAGGCAATTAATCCAGTTAGAATTTTGAAAGGCGATCCAGGAGTATATTCGGCAAGTAAGCCTCTATCGTATAATGGTTTTGCAATTGAGTCATTGTGAAGCAAAGTGTAATTTTTAGAACGTTGTCTACCTACTAATAAAGCAGGATTGAAACTTGGAGCACTAACTAAAGCTAAAATTTCACCAGTTTTAGGTTCAATAGCAACAATTCCACCCCATTTATTAATCATTAATTCTTCACCATATTTTTGAAGTTCTCCATCAATAGTTAAAGTTAAATCACTTCCTTGTTTGGAGATGGTATCGTATTTTCCTTCTTTATAGGAACCAATTTCTCTATTAAATTTATCTCTTAAAATATATTTTACACCTTTCTGTCCTCTAAGAAATTCTTCATAACTTTCTTCAATTCCTTGTCTTCCAATTAAATCACCTCCAATGTAGTATGGATTTTTTTTAACGATATTTTCATTTACTTGTGTAATAAAACCAAATACATTGGCGCCATAATCAACTTGATAATCTCTTAATGAACGTTTTTGAATATAAAAGCCGCCGAATTTTCTAATTTTTTCTTGAAAAGCCGCATATTCCAATTTGTTTAATTGAGGTAAAAAAACAGATGGAAGCATTGGACTATAGACTTTAGCTTTATTAATTTTTTTGATAAAAAATTCTTTGCTAATATCAAGTAGTGAACAAAACTCTAAAGTATCTATGTTTTTTACATCTTTTGGCACAACCATAATATCATAGGATGGTTGATTGGCAATTAATAATTTTCCATTTCTATCATATACATAACCTCTTTCAGGATAATCATATTTGATTTTAATGGCGTTATTCTCCGACTTTAGTTTGAAAGAGTCGTCTATAACTTGCAAATAAAAAATTCGGAGCAACAACAAAGATGCTGCTATAATTACTACAGAAGGTAATAATGCTTTTCTCATCGTTTACTTGGCTTGATTAAGTAAATAATTAAGATACAAATTATAATAGTAAAAATGGTGCTAATAATAGTTCTAAGAACAATATCCCAAAGGTATTCAAAAGTGAAAACTTCAAGAACAAAAAGTGTTAAATGATGTATTATTACTGCTAATAGGATAAATGAAAAACGCTCTGGTGTTAAAGTGTCGTTTAGTCTAACAGTTTGATATTCATAACTTAAACCAAATGAAAATTTAAATATAGAGGGTCTTACAAATGCTAAAAGTAAACAGGCTGCAGCATGAACACCTCCAGAATTACAAAATAAATCCATTGTAATACCAAGAAAAAAACTTGATAATAACAAAGCATATTTATTTCCATTAACTGGATAAAGAATAATAAAAAGGATGTAAGGAAACGGATTGATATAACCTAAGAAATTGAAATTATTGAAAATAACAACTTGTACCGCAAGCAGTAAAATAAAACGAGCCATATTAAATAACATAGCACTATTCATTTTTTTGTGTCTTCTTTTCTAAGTTAATAATTTCTTCTCTATCTTTATTTCTGATGATGTATACGTGACCTAAACTTGTCATATCATTGAAGAGTCTTACGTCTATCATGTACAAATTAGTTTCATTGTCGATGTAAATTTTTTCAATTGTTCCAATTCCTATATTTTCTGGAAAGATAGTAGATTGCGCTCCAGTAACAATAGTATCACCTTTTCTAACAGTTGCCAATCTTGGAACGTCTGTTAGTTGAACGAAACCAGTATTTTTACCATTCCAAGTTAATGAACCAATATGATTAGATTTTTTAACTTTAGCATTTAAAGGAGATTCAGTATTTAAAATACTCAATACTGTACTATAATTTGCTGAGGTATTTTCTACAACTCCTACAATTCCTAAACTATTGATTACACCCATTTCTGGTTTTACACCTTGTTTGAAACCAGAGTTAAGCGTCAAGAAGTTAACCTGATTACTGTAGGAATTTTTGATAACTTTCGAAATAATGATGTCAGTTTTTTTAACACCTTTGATAGAATCTAAATTTGGGACTTTAGTAGAATCCTTAATGTTAAAAAGTAATCCTTTCAAACGTGCATTTTCTTTGGCAAGTTCTTCGTTTTGTACTTTTAAATTGAAATAACCTTCCACATTGCTTGTCATTTCATAAACACCTCCAGTGAAGAAATTAGCAGAACTAATGACTTTACTTTTGTGATAGGAATGGGATTGAATGGTTAAAGAAACAGCTATTATCATAAGCAGCAAAAACAGCATACGATAGCTGTTTTTAAATATAAAATTAAATATTTGCTGCATCTTTTAAGTATTCAGTGATCCGTATTTAGTTTTTAGTATTTGTAATTAAATACTATTTTATAAGAATGCTTCTAAATTTAGGTATGTTTTTTAATGCCATACCAGTTCCTCTAACAACTGCTTTTAAAGGATCTTCAGCGATGTAAACTGGTAAATCTGTTTTAAGAGAAATACGTTTATCTAATCCTCTCAACATAGAACCACCACCAGCTAAATAAATACCAGTATTATAAATATCGGCAGCTAATTCTGGCGGAGTTTGTGATAAAGTTTCCATCACAGCATCTTCAATACGTTGTATTGATTTGTCTAGTGCTTTAGCAATTTCTCTAAAAGAAACTTCTACTTGTTTTGGTTTGCCTGTAAGTAAATCTCTACCTTGAACTGACATGTCATCTGGTGGAGAATCTAAAGTGTCTGTAGCGGCACCGATTTGGATTTTGATTTTCTCTGCAGTAGTTTCTCCAACAAATAAATTGTGTTGCGTTCTCATGTAGTAGATAATATCATTTGTAAAAACGTCACCAGCAATTTTTACCGATTTGTCGCAAACAATTCCACCAAGAGCAATTACAGCAATTTCTGTTGTTCCACCACCAATATCAACAATCATGTTTCCTTTTGGTTGCATGATATCGATTCCAATACCGATTGCTGCAGCCATTGGCTCATGAATTAAGTAAACTTCTTTTCCGTTTACACGCTCACACGATTCTTTTACGGCACGCATTTCTACCTCTGTAATTCCAGAAGGAATACAAACTACCATACGTAAAGCAGGAGTAAACATTTTTTTCTTTAAAGCAGGAATGCTTTTGATGAACATACTAATCATCTTTTCTGATGCATCAAAATCGGCAATAACTCCGTCTTTTAATGGTCGAATGGTTTTTATGTTTTCATGGGTTTTACCTTGCATCATGTTGGCTTCTTTACCAACAGCGATGATTTTTCCAGTGATTCTATCTCTTGCAACAATAGAAGGACTATCAATAACAACTTTGTCGTTGTGAATGATTAGTGTATTAGCGGTACCAAGGTCAATTGCTATATCCTCGGTCATGAAATCAAAAAATCCCATATTCAAAAAAGGGTGTTTAGTTTGTTAAATTTTTATCAGCCTACAAAAATAATAAAATTAATGTTTAAAATGACGTGTTCCTGTAAATACCATTGCAACTTTATTTTCGTTACAATAATTGATGCTTAATTCGTCTTTAATAGAACCACCAGGTTGAATAACAGCCGTAATTCCAGCATGATTTGCAATCTCTACACAATCAGGAAACGGAAAGAAAGCATCGCTTGCCATTACAGCTCCATGTAAATCAAATCCAAACGTGTTTGCTTTTTCAATGGCTTGTTTTAAAGCATCTACACGAGAGGTTTGTCCAGTTCCAGAAGCAATTAAAGTGTTATTTTTAGCAAAAACAATAGTGTTTGACTTGGTGTTTTTACAAATTTTGGAAGCAAACAATAAATCTTCTACTTCTTGATCTGTTGGTGTTGTTATAGTAACGTTTTTTATGTCTTGTTTAGTATCTGTGATGTTGTTTTTATCTTGTACCAACAATCCGTTTAAACAAGTTCTTACTTGACGTTGAGGTAAAGGTACATCATTTATTGTCAATACAATTCGGTTCTTTTTTTCTTGTAGAATATTTAACGCTTCGTCATCATAACTTGGTGCAATTACTACTTCACAAAATAAAGAATTGATTTCTGTGGCTGTGGCTGTATCAATGTGACCGTTTGCCATCAAAACGCCTCCAAAAGCAGAAGTTGGATCACAAGCCAAAGCTGCAAGATAAGCTTCTTTCATTGTTGGTCTTGTTGCTAATCCGCACGCGTTATTGTGTTTTAGAATGGCAAATGTTGGTTCGTTGTTTTTAAATTCTTCAATCAAATTTACAGCAGCATCAACATCTAGCAAGTTGTTGTACGATAATTCTTTTCCGTGCAATTTGGTGAACATCGCATCAAAATCGCCAAAGAAGAATCCTTTTTGGTGTGGATTTTCTCCATAACGCAACACTTGACCATTAGCAATACTTTCCTTGTAATACGTGTCTTCTGTATTAAAATAATTAAAAATAGCATTGTCATAATTGGATGAAACATGAAATGCTCTTGTAGCCAAGTATTTTCTTTGTTCTAAAGTTGTAGCTCCATTTCCTTCAGTTATCATTCCTAGGAACAATTCGTATTCTGCAACTGAGGGAACAATTACGGTGTCTTTAAAGTTTTTTGCTGCAGCACGGATTAAGGAGATGCCACCAATGTCGATTTTTTCGATAACATCGGTTTCATTTGCACCAGAAGCAACTGTTTTTTCAAACGGATATAAATCAACAATAACCAAGTCGATTTGCGGAATCTCAAACTGTTTCATTTGCTCCACATCGGTTGGATTGTCTTGACGGTTTAAAATACCACCAAAAATTTTAGGATGTAATGTTTTTACTCTTCCACCAAGAATCTCTGGAAAGGCAGTAATATCTTCTACAGGAACTACAGGAATACCAAGATTTTTAATAAATTCTTCGGTTCCTCCAGTAGAATAAATGGTTGCGTTTTGTTTGTGAAGTTGTTTCACAATAGGCTCTAATCCCGTTTTATCAAATACCGAAATAAGAGCAGATTGAATTGTTTTTGTAGTGCTCATTGTGTTGTGTTGTTAAGCACGCAAAAGTAGTTTTTTTTATCGGATTTTATTTTAGTTTTTTGTAGAATATTTTAACAAAATTGGATGTTTTTTAGGTTTATAAAATGATAGTTATTAGTTGATTTTTCAAAAATAGTATGACAACTTATAATTTCACTTTATTTTCTGTAACAATTCCATCATTCTATTTACTAATATCTTAAATTTGACCTAGAAAATAAAACCGATATGCTTGTTTACCTTCGATTATTGAGTGAAAGTTTCAGTTTTGCAATGAATGCCTTGCGAAACAATAAGTTGCGTACACTTCTTTCGCTGCTTGGAGTAACGATTGGAATATTTTCAATCATTGCGGTTTTAGCAGCAGTAGATTCTTTAGATCAAAAAATCAAAAAGGAGTTAAGCAGTTTAGATAAAAATACTATTTATTTATTCAATGGCAGTTTTGGTCCATCAGAAGTTCCGAGATGGAAGAGAGATCAATTTCCGAATGTTACTTATACCGAATATGAATATCTTAAAACATCACTTCCAGACGCTCAAGAATTAGCTTTTCAGATTTTCTTGAGTTGGGAAACCGTAAAATATGAAGAGAAATCGGTTAGTAATGTAAATGTGGTTCCAGTTTCTTATGAGTTTATTGATATTCAAGGTTTAGAGTTTACCGATGGACGATTTTATAACGAATCGGAATCGAATTCTGGTGCGGCTGTAACGGTAATTGGACACGAGTTAGCAAACAGTCTTTTTGAAAATATTGATCCCATCGGAAAGGAAATCAGACTTTATGGACAGTGTTTTACTGTGATTGGCGTATTGAAAAAACAAGGCGCTGGAATGTTTGGTGACGATGATACTTCGGCATTTATTCCTGTGAATTTTATTAGAAGAATGTATGGAGATAACAACGGTTCGATGACTCCTGTAATTGTTATTAAACCTGAGAAAGGCATCGATATGGAAGCCTTCAAAGCCGATTTAAAACAAAAATTACGTACGTTTCGTGGCGTAAAAACTGGTGAAATTGATAACTTTTTTGTGAACGTTTTTTCAGGATTTACCGATTTAATTGATGGTGTAATTGGTTTTATGAATCTTGGAGGATGGGTTATTGCAGGATTTTCACTTTTGGTTGGAGGTTTTGGTGTTGCCAACATTATGTTTGTTTCTGTAAAAGAACGAACCAACTTAATCGGAATTCAAAAATCACTTGGTGCTAAAAATAGGTTTATCTTATTTCAGTTTTTATTTGAAGCCGTAATCTTGTGTTTAATTGGCGGATTAATAGGAATTTTTCTAGTCTGGATTATTGCAATTACCTTAACAAAATTACTCGACTTTGAGTTTGTGTTGAGTTTAAGTAACATTATGTTAGGCTCAGGATTAGCCATAATAATAGGACTAATTGCTGGAATTTTACCAGCCATCTCAGCTTCTAAACTTGATCCAGTTGAAGCCATTCGAAGTGGAATGTAACTTGGAAGTACGAAGGTAGAAGTTAGAAGTACGAAGGTTAAAATAAAGATATAAAAAAACACAAAGCAATCACTTTGTGTTTTTTTGTTTATAAATATCTTTTAAAATCTATCTAATTTCTTGATTTAAAATTAAATCGATGTATAAATTGATTTTGTCTTTTAGTTCTTTTCTTGGAGTGATAAAATCCAAGAAACCGTGTTCTAACAAAAATTCTGATGTTTGAAAACCTTCTGGTAAATCTTTACCTGTCGTATCACGCACTACTCTTGGTCCGGCAAAGGCTATTAATGCTCCAGGTTCTGCAATATTAATATCACCTAACATAGCATAAGATGCTGTAGTTCCTCCAGTAGTTGGGTCTGTACATAATGAAATGTAAGGAATTTTTGCATCGGCTAATTGGGCTAATTTTGCTGAGGTTTTAGCTAATTGCATTAATGAAAAAGCCGCTTCCATCATACGAGCACCACCCGATTTAGAAATCATTAAAAAAGGCACGTTATGTTTGATAGAATAATCAATTCCACGAGCAATTTTCTCTCCAACAACAGCTCCCATTGATCCACCAATAAAGGCAAAATCCATACAACAAACTACCAAATCTTTACCTTTAGATTTTCCAACGCCTGTTCTAACCGCATCTTTCAATTTGGTTTTGTCCATAACGTCTTTCAATCGGTCAGAATATTTTTTAGTATCTGTAAAGTTTAAAGGATCTTTAGATGTCATTTTTGCATCCAATTCTTTAAATTCGTTGTTATCGAACAAAATTTCGAAATATTCTTTACTTCCAATTCTAACATGAAAATCGTCTTCTGGACTTACCCAAAGATTTCTTGCTAATTCGTCAGTATCAATAATTTTTCCTGTTGGCGATTTGTACCACAATCCTTTAGGAACATCTTTTTTGTCCTCAGTTGCGGTAGTAATTCCTTTTTCTTTTCTTTTAAACCAAGCCATAATAGTAAGTTAGAAGTTAGAAGTTGGAAGTTAGAAGTTTCCTTCATACTTTATAATTCTAACTGTTTTATAATTCAATTATTTTTAACTTCGTACATCGTCTTTTTAATTCGTACTTCGTATTTCGTACTTCGTTCTTACAAAGTGTTTACGTTGTTTAAATCAGCAAATGCTTGCTCTAATCTTTTGTTGAAAGTAACTTCTCCTTCACGAACCCATTTTCTTGGGTCATAATGTTTTTTATTTGGTGAATCAGCACCTTCTGGATTACCGATTTGAGTTTTTAAATACTCAATATTGTTTACCATATAATCACGAATTCCTTCAGTGAAAGCAAATTGTAAGTCAGTATCTATATTCATTTTGATAACGCCATAACCAATTGCTTCTCTAATTTCTTCTAATGTAGAACCTGAACCTCCGTGGAATACAAAATCAACTGGATTTGAACCAGTATTGAATTTGTTTTGAACGTATTCTTGAGAGTTTTTCAAGATTTTTGGAGTTAATTTCACATTTCCTGGTTTGTAAACACCGTGAACGTTTCCGAAAGAAGCTGCTATTGTAAATCTTGGACTAACTTTTAAAAGTTCTTCATAAGCATAAGCAACTTCTGATGGTTGTGTGTATAATTTAGAACTATCAACATCAGAATTATCAACACCATCTTCTTCACCACCAGTAATTCCTAATTCAATTTCTAAAGTCATTCCCATTTTACTCATACGAGCTAAATAAGTTTTACAGATTTCGATATTTTCTTCAATTGGTTCTTCAGACAAGTCAATCATGTGAGAAGAATATAAAGGTTTTCCTGTTTCTGCAAAATGTTTTTCAGAAGCATCTAATAAACCATCAATCCAAGGTAATAGTTTTTTTGCACAATGATCAGTATGAAGAATAACAGTTGCGCCATAAGCTTCTGCTAAAGTATGAATGTGTTTTGCTCCAGCAATCCCACCAGCAATAGCCGATTTTTCGCCAGCATTTGAAAGTCCTTTTCCAGCGTTAAATTGTGCTCCACCATTAGAAAACTGAATGATAACAGGTGCATTTAATTTGGCTGCTGTTTCTAAAACACCATTGATGGTACTTGAACCAGTTACGTTTACAGCAGGAAGCGCAAATCCTTTCTCTTTTGCATAAGCAAAAATTGCTTGAACTTCATCTCCAGTGGCAACTCCGGGTTTGATATTGTGTGACATCTTGTAGTTATGTTTTTTAGTTAAGTTTACAAAAGTAAGAATTTCTAAAATTAGAAAGGATAATTTATTCCAATATTTAATACTGATTTAGAAAAATTCAATTCTCTAAACCATCTTTCGTTTTCAATTTTTGAAGGATTATAGGTTTTAAATCCGAGGTCAAATCGCACTACAAAAAGGCCTTGGTCGTATCGTAAACCTACTCCAGTTCCTACTGCAAGTTCTTTCATTGATTCTAATCCTTTGAATTTATTTGCTTCATCAGTTACATTATCAAAAACATTCCAAATATTTCCGATATCAGTAAAAATCGCACTATTGAATTTTCCAAAAAGGTTATATCGAAGTTCCGCACTAAAAGCTAGTTTCATGTTGGCTTCATTAAAGTCGTTTATAGCGCCACTGCTTCCAGGGCCTAAACTGTAGGGTTGCCAAGAACGATTATCGTTAGATCCTCCAGAAAAATAACTTCGAGAAAAAGGAATGCTATTCGAATTTCCGTAAGGAACAGCTATTCCAGCAAAACTCCTCATAGCAATAACTTTTTTTGTACCAAAATTCCAATGTTTAATAAATTCAAATTCACCTTTTATGTATTGAGAATATTCTACTTCAAAGAAAGTGTTGGCGCCAGATTGATTTTCAAGTTGTTTAGAGGCTCTAGCTAAGATTGAGAGTAGATTTCCTGCAGATTCAATTTTAGTTTTATACGAATAGAAACTATTGTCGTTTAGACCTTTACTAGTGGTTTTAGAGTAGCTTAAATTCGCTGCAAAAATCAAGTTATTTTCGGTTAATCTTTTTCGTCTTTCTTCAATACTTCTAATGGTTTTTAAATCACTTGCGGCAATTGAACTTGATAAAGTACCAAATAAAGCATCGTTTACAAAACCATCTGTTCCTGATCCAATAATCAATTTGTTATTATCAAAATAGTCTGGATTAGTCGAATAATTATTTGCTAAAAGATTCAAAACATTATAAGAAGATTGATAAATATTGAAATAATTTCCAATGTTTACATTTTTAACAAATTGAATGTTTAATATATCAAATCGGAACGCTGTACTTCTTGTTGGTGTCCAATTGTAAGAAAAAGCACTTGTAAAGTTTTGCTTGTCCAATCCGATGTTTCTTTGTTTTGCAAAACCAACACTAATAGAAGTAGATGGAATCATGCTTTTTGCGATAATTTTTTCTGTATTAAATGGGAAGAAAATTCTAGGAAAGTTCAACTTGGCATCAATACCGATTTCTGATATGTTGAAAAAAGTATTGTTTGGATTGGCATTATCTCTTGATGCACCAACGTTTCCTCTAAATCCAATTTCAAAAGTTTCAGCTCCGTTAAATACGTTTCTAATTCCCATAGAAGTGTTACCTGAAATACCAAAATCTTGTATATTAGAATGTGTAAAATCTACCGAAGCACCAAAAGTATATTTCTTTCTAGGTGTTAAGAAAATATTTGCAATCAAAGCATTTTCATCTTTTGGGTCAACTTTATATTGAATAGTTGGATAGTTAAATACTTTTAGATTACTCAAATAACGAGTGGTAAGCACATTAGAATTATCAGAATACAGACTTCCTTTGGTAATGAAAACAGCATCTGTAATTGCTTTTGGACGGTATTTTAATTTGTTTTCGCTGTACAAGAAAAAGTCTTTGTATTCTAGACTATCTTTTATTTTTATATCGTTTTTGTTGGTTGTGTGGTCAGTATAAATGGCAACTTTACTTATTTTATATAATTTAAAAGGAGCGGTTTTAGAAGAATCATCTTCTCTGTAAGAATAATCTTTTATAAGTAATTTTACATTTGCTTTTTTGTTAGTGTCAATAGTGTCTAACTTGTAAGTAATGTAATTTTGTTGAAAAAGGAACGCACCGTTATTTCTAAAATGGGTTGTGATTCTATTTCTTTCATTATTAAAATCTTCTGTATTGTATTGTACATTTGATTTAATAATCGAATTGTTTTTTCTTGTTTGATATAACGAATCTAGTGCTGGAGTTTCAATTAAGGTTTTTAGAGAATCAATTATGTAAGGTTTTTTTAAATCAACATTATATTTAATTCCAATTTTTTTGGAAACGCTCGTGTCTCTTGTATAGTTTGCTTTTACATCAAAATAACCTTTGTTGTAATAGAAAGATTCTAATCTTCTAAGTGATTTTTTTGTACTAATTGTATCAAAAACCACTGGAGCTTCACCAGTTTTCATCAAGAAATTGCTAAATCCAGAAACTAGAAATGATTTTCCAAGACGATCAACTTGTTTTTCAGATAGTAATTTTGCTAAATTTTTTCTTCGATTAGGTTTTTTTGCCAACCATTTTGCATAAGAAGTGTCGGCGTTTTTCTTTGCGAGATTGAATAAATTCAGACGTAGACGATACCCAAGAATGGAACTATTGGGTTTTTGATACAATTGAATAAACACATCTTCTTGCTTGGTCTCTTTATTATCAACAGTTATTTCGTTTTTAACAAGAAGTCGTTTTCCAGCAGGCACTTTTTTTGTGACATTACAAGAGACAATTATGAGTCCGATTAAAATAAATAATGATATTTTTGTAACGTGTTTTTTCAATGGGTTGGAAAATTTAATTCAAAAGTACATTTTTTTATGGTTAGTAAAAACCAAATAAAGCTAATTACGAGTTTACAACAAAAAAAATTCAGACAAATTCATCAATTGTTTATTGCTGAAGGTGTAAAGGTAATCCAAGAACTCTTACAATCAAATTTCGTGCTAGAACATTTGTATGTAACTCAGAATATTTTTGAAACAATAAGTTCTGATAAAAAAACACAAATTTCCGATCAAGATTTGAAAAGGATATCTTGTTTATCAACGCCTAATAATTGTTTGGCATTATTTCAAATTCCAGAACAAAAGCCAAGAAACGACAAGGGTTTAATAGTTGCTTTAGACGATATTAGAGACCCTGGAAATTTAGGTACAATTGTTAGATTGTGTGACTGGTATGGTATTGATCAAATGGTTTGTAGTGAGCAAACAGTTGATGTTTACAATCCAAAAGTAGTTCAGGCAACAATGGGTTCGATTTCTAGAGTTTCTGTAGCTTATTTGGATTTAGAGAAATATCTAAAAAGAGCAAGTACACCAATTTTTGGAACTTTTATGGATGGAAAAAATGTTTACAAAGAAAATTTACCTCAAGAAGGAATTTTAGTTTTAGGCAATGAAGCCAACGGAATTTCAGAAAAAATAGAAAAATTAGTTTCCGATAAATTGGCTATTCCTAGATTTGGTGATTTACAACAAACAGAAAGTTTGAATGTAGCAACAGCAACAGCCATTTTCTTAAGTGAGTTTAAAAGAAATTCTTAGTGGAAAGTGAAATTTACAAAAATACCACGAGACTGCATAGATTTGATATTTCCTGTCCAAGGACTATTAGGGTTGTTATCACGAATTAGCTCGTCATTCAAGCCAAAAACACCTCTAATAGAAGGAGAGAATTTGAAATATTCTAGATATAAATCAACTCCAAACCCAATTTGATAGTTTTGTGTCCAAGGTTTTACTCTAAAACGCTGTTGATAATTATCATCTATAGATTTAGAATTACTTGCAAGGTTTAATGTTGCAGAAACTCCACCTACAAGATAAGGTCTAATATTTCCAGTTCTTAATGAAGAAAATTTCACTAATAAAGGAAAATCAATATAGGTTGATCTTACTTCTCTCTCGGCATCAAGCTTTTTGGTAAAACCAGAGTAAGTTAGATTTCTTTGCGAATAATAAAGACCTGGTTCAAATCTCAAATCAATATATTCATGAAGTCTAAGGTTTCCTACTAAACCAACATTAAAACCAGTATTTCTCTTTACGGCAATATCAACATCTGGTGTATCTAAATAATCAATTTTAAAATCATAGATATTAAATCCTAAAAAATAACCCCAATGAACTCGCTGTTTGTCGAAGTTTTCTAAATTCAAAATTGGGTTTTTAGAAAAAATTCCTTTAGATTGCGAGTACGTCGTAATGCTAAGTAATAATAGTATAATATAAAGTAGTTTCTTCATTTTAATTTGGCTTGAACTTAATCAAACGTACCTATTTTTATTTTTTTGTTGCTTTGTAAATGGTTGCAACTCCAAATGTTTGTGGCTTTGCTTCAACATCTATAAACCCAATTTTTCTCAAAATATTGTTTAACTTCTCACCATAAGGAAAAACAGAGGCAGATTCAGATAAATATCCGTACGCAACATTGTCTTTCGAGAAAAGTTTTCCAATGATAGGTAAAATATTTTTACTATAAAAATTATATCCTTGTTTGAAAAGTGTTTTTTCTGGAACAGAAGTTTCTAAAATAACAAAAATCCCTTGTGGTTTCAGTACTCTCAAGATTTCTGAAAGCCCTTTTTCAAGTGTTTCAAAATTTCTAATTCCAAATGAAACTGTTATTGCATCAAAGTGATTGTCTGGAAAAGGCATGTTTTCAGAATCGCCTATTACCATGTCAATGATATGCTCTAATTTTTTTTCCGCAATTTTCTTTTTTCCTACTTCAAGCATTCCAGCAGAAATGTCTAATCCAATAATTTTTTTGGCTTTAGTTTTGGTCATTAATATTGCTAAATCACCAGTTCCTGTGGCGATATCTAAAATGTTTTCAGGATTTTTAGCACTTACAAGGTCTAAAACTTTCTTACGCCATTTCACATCAATTCCAAAAGAAATTACACGGTTTAGACCATCATAATTTTCTGAAATGTTATCGAACATTTGAGTAACTTGTTCTTTTTTTCCTAAAGTAGAATCTTTATATGGAGTAATATTTTTTGACATTTTAAGCGCTTTTTAGGGTGCAAAAGTACAAATAATAAAAGTCAAAACATCAAAAACAAAATCTAAAAGTATCTTAATAAAGCGATTACTTTTTTACAAAAGTTTGAAAGGTAAAGTCAAAATTATGTTTTTCGTCTTTGGTGTGATGTTCTTCAAAAATTAATTTCCATTCATTGAGATTGATCTCAGGAAAATAAGCATCTGCATCAAAACTAGCATGAACTCTTGTAAGTTCAATTTTATCGGCAAAATCAATAGATTGGTTGTAGATTTCTGCGCCACCAATTATAAAAACTTCTGCGCCTTTTGGGCTAATTTCAATAGCTTTTTCTATTGAATTTACAACGTAACAGCCTTCAACTTTGTAGCTTTTTTGTCTTGTAATAATTATGTGCGTTCTGTTGGGTAATGGTTTAGGAAAACTTTCAAATGTTTTTCTTCCCATAATGATGTAATGGCCAGAAGTTATTTGTTTGAAACGTTTAAAATCGTTAGGTAGGTGCCAAACTAATTGATTGTCTTTTCCTAAAGCATTATTTTCAGCCGCAGCTGCTATGAGAGTTATCATTAAACAATTTTTTTATTTTCAACTTCGTTTTTAAGTTGTTCTATTTTTTTTTCTTGCATGGTCATCAAACGATTAATTTGTTCTCGTTCCCAGTTTTTGTTCATGAAACTATCTGTTATGAAGACTTTAATAAAATGCAAAATAAATAAGAAAAACCAAGTTGTTATAACCCAAATATACCAATTTGTTGGTTCTCCGATATTCATCCATTTATTCAATGCAAATATAAAAATGCTTCCAGTGAAAAATAAAACAAAATGAAAATATAAACCTTTTTTTTGTTTAATTCTTCTTCGTGCGTATTCATACATTTCGTGTTGTTCTGTATTCATAAGTCGAAAATTTGAATTTAAAGATACAATTATTTTTGAAATTATAAAAATGATAAATGGATATTATATATTAAGAAAACGTTTTCTTATTTTAATATCAAAATTTAACTGCTTAAAAATTAAGAATGTATCTTGTTTTTTTGAGCAATAATGATAAAATAACAATTCTTAATTTCGATGTAAAATCGATGTTTTTATTCCTTTACTTTGCTGCATTAATCTATAAATGAAATGGTTATGGCAATTAAGAAACAATTTATAAAAACAAAACCAGTTTGTAAAGTTACTTTTTCTCTAGAAGCAAAAGAAGCAAATACAGCTGCTGTTGTTGGTGATTTCAATAATTGGAATCCAACAGAAGGAGAATTATCTAAGTTAAAAAACGGAACGTTCAAAGCAGCTTTCGATTTACCAAAAGATAATTCATTTGAATTTAAATACATCGTTGATGGTTCTTACATAAACGAACCACAAGCAGATAGCTATCGTTGGAATGAATTCGCAAATGCTGAAAACAGCGTTTTAGAAGTATAGGTTTAGTTTGTTTGTTTAAAAATCCGTTTAGCGAAAGTTAAGCGGATTTTTTTAATATGCTTTGAGTGATATAGGCATTGTATATGTATTATCAACTTTAATTCCTCTCGACAAACCTGGAATAAAGTCATTATGTTTTTTTATGACTCTGATGGCTTCTTCATCCGCTTCGGTTTGTAAACTTCTAATTGTTTTTATGTTGGTAATTTTGCCTTGTGAGTTAACAACAAAGGATGTTATTACTTTTCCACTAACTTTTAAATTTTCAGGTTGATTATAATTTTTTGCTATAAAATTGTAAAAAGCTGAAATTCCTCCCTTGGGTTCAGGGTTTACATTAATAACATTGTAATTATATTTTTGACCATTTTCATCAGTGCTGATTCCAGAAATTAGAATTCCTTCATTATAAGATTCTTCAAAGCTGTATTTATACTTTTTATTTGAACCAATCCAAGTGCCTTGTTTTAATCCATTTAGAATGGATCCACTTGAAATTGAATTATTTTTCGAATCGTTGATTAAATTTTCATCATCAATATAATTACCAATGCCATTGCTGACTTTTTGATTATTTTCTAAATCCCAAAAATTATTTATTTTAAGAATTGATTCAATTTTTTTTTCTTTATTTTCAACCAGAAAGTATTCACCTTCTAACTTCTTGATGCCATTTTCATACCAAAACTCACACCTTCCTATTTTATAGCCCTCTTCGTAGTTGATTACTGATTTTTGATTTCCATTTTCAAAGAATGAGCTAATCTCTCCATTTTTCATAAAATGGTCTTTATTTAGCGAGTTGCCTTTACTTTCAATCTTATCTGAATTGTAGTATTGAGTAAATAAGTATTCTTTCTTTTCTAGATGGTAGTCTTTAACAATTCTATAATATACTTGACTATCCTGAGAAGTTTCTATAAATAAGGAGTCTAAATAAACAATTTTATTATTTAACTTTTGAGCAAAAAGAACTTCTGTAAAAAGCAAAAAGAAGAAAATAATTTTTTTCATTGTAAATAAATTATACAGCAACAATACCTTTAATATGTGGATGTGGGTCATATCCTTCTAAAGTAAAATCTTCAAATGTAAAATCGAAAATATTTTTCACATTAGGATTTAATATCATTTTTGGAAGTTGTTTTGGTTCACGAGACAGTTGCAATTCCACTTGTTCAAAATGATTGTTGTAAATATGTGCGTCGCCAAAAGTGTGAATGAATTCGCCAACTTGTAAATCACAAACTTGTGCTATCATCATGGTGAATAACGCATAAGATGCAATATTGAAAGGAACGCCCAAGAAAATATCGGCACTTCTTTGGTACAACTGACAAGATAATTTTCCGTCGGCAACATAAAATTGAAAGAAGGCATGGCATGGAGGCAAAGCCGCTTTTCCATTGGCAACATTTTCAGAAAATGATTTTGATGTATCTGGTAAAACCGATGGATTCCAAGCCGAAACTAACATTCTTCTGCTGTTTGGATTGGTTTTTAATGTCTCGATTAATTCGGTGATTTGATCAATTTCTTCACTATTCCAATTGCGCCATTGGTGACCATAAACCGGACCTAAATCGCCGTTTTCATCAGCCCATTCGTCCCAAATTTTTACGCCATTTTCTTTTAAATAGCCTATATTGGTATCGCCTTTCAAGAACCAAAGTAATTCGTAAACTATAGATTTTAGATGCAACTTTTTAGTAGTAACCATAGGAAAACCTTCGGCTAAATCAAAACGCATTTGATAGCCAAAAACACTTTTGGTTCCTGTGCCTGTTCGGTCACCTTTTTGAGTTCCGTTTTCTAAAACGTGTTTAACTAAATCGTGGTATTGTTTCATTTTTTCAGCTTTTAGTTTTTAGCTTTTAGCTTATTGCTAAGAGCTAATTGCTTTTTTATGATTCTCTTTTTGAAATTTCATCTCTTATTCTTGCTGCTTTCTCGTAATCTTCGTCTTGAACTGCGCTTTCTAAAAGTTCATGAAGTTCAGATAAACTTAGTTTTGCATAAGAATTTTCAGTATTTGAATCGCTTTCAATTCCGAAAGTTTCTGGAGTTGAAAGTGCGCCATCATCTTCTGTATTTTCGTTTTCTGATGGATTGGCATTCAAGTAAATTCCGGCTTTATCAAGAATATTTTTATAGGTAAAAATCGGCGCAGAAAAACGCAATGCTAATGCAATAGCGTCAGAAGTTCTAGCGTCAATAATCTCTTCAATTTTGTCTCTTTCACAAATGATACTGGAATAGAAAACACCATCAACTAGTTTATGAATGATTACTTGTTTAACTACTATATCAAATCGGTCTGCAAAACTTTTAAATAAATCGTGCGTTAATGGTCTTGGAGGTTTGATTTCCTTTTCTAAAGCTATTGCGATGGATTGTGCCTCAAAAGCTCCAATGACGATTGGTAGTTTTCTTTCTCCATCAACTTCGTTTAAAATCAAGGCATAAGCTCCATTTTGGGTTTGACTATACGAAATTCCTTTTATGGTAAGTTTTACTAAACTCATTTTTATATTTTATCAAATTTGGAAAACAATAATACTTTGTATTTGTATTGATTGCAAAGTAACAAAAAACTTTCTCTTTTTTAAACAAAAAAAATAAGCTACCTAAAAATAATTTCAGATAGCTTATCACGTTTGATTTAGTTTTATTTTTAGCTATTATTTGCTTTAAATTCTTTTAATTTTTGAGTCAATCTTGGAACAATGTCTAAAGCATCACCAACAATTCCGTAATCAGCTACTTTGAAAAATGGCGCTTCTGCATCAGTATTGATAACCACTTTCACTTTAGAAGAGTTGATTCCAGCGATATGTTGAATTGCACCAGAAATTCCTACTGCAATATATAAATTACTTGCAACTGGCTTTCCTGTTTGACCAACGTGCTCACTGTGAGGTCGCCATCCAATATCAGATACTGGTTTAGAACATGCAGTTGCAGCTCCAAGAACAGAAGCTAATTCTTCAATCATTCCCCAATTTTCTGGACCTTTCATTCCGCGTCCACCTGAAACAACGATATCAGCATCTGCAATAGTTACTTTTCCTGTTGTTTTCTCAACAGATTCAACTTTTACTGAAAAATCGGCATCGTTTAATGTTGGTGCAAAATCTTCTTCAGATAAAGAGGAAGCAGTTTCAACTAAACCAAAAGAGTTTTTGCTAATTGAAAGTACTTTTACATCTGTTGAAATTTCAGTGATATTGAATGCTTTATTTGAAAAAGCGGTTCTTTTAACTTGAAATGGTGAAGTTGAAAGTGGTAATCCAACAACATTTGAAGCAAAACCTGCTTCTAATCCAACAGATACAAGAGGAGCAAGGTATAAACTGTCTGTTGTTGAAGAAAGTACAATTACTTTTGCGCCTTCTTTTTGTGCAGCTTGTTTTACTACATCTGCGTAAGCTTTTGCGTTAAAGTTAGCCAACTTATCGTTAGTTACTTTTAAAACTTTATCTACACCATATTTAGATAACTCAGAAACATTTCCTGCGTTAACTGTTACAGCGGTTACCGTTGTGCCAAGTGATTCGGCAACTTTTTTTGCATAAGACGCTAATTCGAAAGCTACTTTCTTGAATTTTCCGTCTGCTGATTCTGCATATATTAATACTGACATAATAATTTAGGATTAAGGATTTTTTTAATTAAGGATTTTGAGAGTTAGGAGTTTAGATTAAGGATTTTAAATCCCAATTCCAGAATCCTAATTCTTAAATAACTTTTGCTTCGTTGTGTAATGCGCTAACTAATCCGTCTAAATCGTCAGCTGAAAACAATTTTACTGCCGATTTTGCTGCTGGTTTTTCAAATTTCACCGCTTTAGTGTTATTGTCAGCTGCTACTGGCTCAAGTACAGTTAAAACTTTAGTTCTTGCTGTCATAATTCCTCTCATATTTGGAATACGTAGGTCTTTTTCTTCAACCAAGCCTTTTTGTCCACCTACAATTAAAGGTAACGATGCAGAAACGATTTCTTTTCCACCATCAATTTCTCTTCCTACTTTTGCAGAAGTTCCATCAACGGTCATTTCAACAGCTGAATTTACAAAGTTATATCCTAGTAAACCTGCTAACATTCCTGGAACCATTCCACCATTATAATCTAATGATTCTTTTCCGCAAATTACTAAATCGTAACCACCAGATTTTACAACTTCTGCTAATTGTTTTGCAACAAAGAAACCATCAGTTGGAGTTGCGTTTATACGAATGGCTTCGTTCGCTCCAATAGCTAATGCTTTTCTTAAAGTTGGTTCTGTATCTGGTCCGCCAACATTCACAACCGTTACGTTTGCTGCTTGTTGTTCTTGAAACCAAATGGCTCTTGTTAATCCGAATTCATCATTTGGATTGATAACATACTGAACTCCGTTGGTGTCAAATTCAGAATCGCCATTCACGAAGTTGATTTTTGAAGTAGTATCAGGCACATGGCTGATGCAAACTAATATTTTCATTATATATTTTTTAAAAAGTTTTTTCTGAGTGTAAAAGTATAAAATATATTTCGAATATTTATATGCGCGCATACTATTTTTTAAAAAAAGTCAGTATTATATCGATTTCGCTGATATTACAAGGAAGCCAAACTGAAGATTTAACTTTTGTTGAATTAAAATTTCGATGAATTCAGATGGAGTTGAAAAGAAGTGCTTTTTTATTTAAGTAATTTTGATACAGATTTTTGAAAACTTGATTGGTTATTGTTTGAAATTAATTTCTTTGTGGGCACGGAATCCAATTCCGCGAGATCGGTTTAGTATTTAATTCAACTATTATATTTTAATTTCTCTAATAATGGAATTGAATAGAACCAATAAAAAATAGTTATAGAAATAATGATAATCCAAACAATTGTCCCACCAATTCTGTTTTCTTTATCTGATAATTTATCAAATTCTTCAACAATGTTTTTCCATTTATTTTGATATACAAATAAATACCAGTTAAGAACACTAACAATTAAACCAAATATTAACATTCCTAAATCTATTATGTCATCAGAAGAAACCATTGGTACATTAAAAAAGTAATGATAACAAGTATCCATAGCACAATAAAGCCAAATGCTTAAAGCTAAAATTGTTATATAAGCTTTCCAATCACTCCACCATCTTGAATAAGTAGAACTTTCATAAAACCTATATAATTTATAAAAAAAATATTGATATGCTTTTAATAGTACCATAGTTAGAATTTTAAAGCAGAATTATTTAAAATGGGTGACCTATCATTTTTTGATCTTGGTTTTCTGTTGGTGTAGCTATTTCAGAAGATTTAAACCCGATAGCGCGGATTTGCAATCCGTGCCAAAATTCTAAAACAGAGCAATCGGTTATTACTTAATATCTCTTAAACATTAATTAATCTACTTTTGTTAATTCATATTTCTTAAGATTAAGATTGGGCTGAATTAAGAACAATTCATTTTTTTCTATACTAATACTTTCTATTCCATAATAATTATACTCAGTTTCATCAAAACTACTTCGTCCTTTATAGATTTGTTTTAATTCGTCTTTGTTTCTGACAAAATATGTTCTTTTTAATGAGATGTAGGATTTCCTATCGTTTTCTAAATCATAAAAATAAGTTGAGTCTTTATAAATATCTGAAATGCCTGCCCAACCAGTATATCCTTTCTTTCTGATTGAAATAATTAAAATTTTTTCTTTATATAAATCAAAAAAATAATCGTAATCGTTAAATGTTTTTATTATTAAACTAGAATCTTTGTAGATTATATTTTGGTGTTTTCTTGAAACTCCAATTTTAGAAAACGAGACAAATAAGTTATTGTCAGAATTATTAACTATACATTTTAAATCATAAATAACTTCATTCTTCTTCTTAATTACGCAAGAAAAACTAATTATCACTATAATAATTGATATTATTATTTTCTTCATTTTCAATAATATGGTATTTCTTTATATTTCTAAATTTCTTTCGAACCTCATTTTCGAAACACTTGATAGTTTAGTTTAATCCGTGCCAAAATTCTACATCAAAACAAATCTAACAAATTAATCACTTAATTCAAGTTTTCTTTTTTGATTTTTTGAGAGTAATAATTTTTTTGAGTAATCGGTTTAAATGTTATTCAAGCAATTAAAAAAATATATTACATCGTTTTCGTTAAAAACAAAATAGTAAATCTAACAATCTAATAATCTAAATATCCAATAATCTAAATAAAATTTTTACTTTTGCTATCCAAAATAGATTTTAAGAAACAATATATATGAGAACGATACAATTTAGAGAAGCGATTGCCGAAGCGATGAGTGAAGAAATGCGTCGCGATGAAGCCGTATATTTAATGGGTGAAGAAGTTGCCGAATACAATGGTGCTTACAAAGCATCAAAAGGGATGCTTGATGAATTCGGTCCAAAAAGAGTGATTGATACTCCAATTGCCGAGTTAGGTTTTGCAGGAATTGCAGTTGGTTCAGCTATGAACGGTTGTCGTCCTATTGTAGAATACATGACTTTTAACTTTTCGTTAGTTGGAATTGACCAAATTATAAATAATGCTGCTAAGATGCGTCAAATGTCGGCTGGACAATTTCCAATGCCAATGGTTTTTCGTGGACCAACAGCTTCTGCTGGACAATTAGGAGCAACACACTCACAAGCTTTTGAAAATTGGTTTGCTAATACGCCAGGTTTAAAAGTGGTAGTTCCATCTACAGTTTATGATGCTAAAGGTTTGTTGAAAGCTGCCATTCGTGATAATGACCCAGTTATTTTCATGGAATCAGAACAAATGTATGGTGATAAAGGTGAAGTGCCAGATGGCGAATACATAATTCCATTAGGAGTTGCTGATATTAAAAGAGAAGGAACAGATGTAACTATCGTTTCTTTCGGAAAAATCATCAAAGAAGCTTTCATAGCTGCTGACGAATTAGCGAAAGAAGGAATTTCTTGTGAAATTATCGACTTAAGAACCGTTCGCCCAATGGACTATGATGCGATTATCAATTCTGTTAAGAAAACAAATCGTTTGGTAGTTCTTGAAGAAGCTTGGCCTTTTGCAAGTGTGGCTTCAGAAATAACTTATATGGTTCAAGATAAAGCATTCGATTTCCTTGATGCGCCAGTTCAAAGAATCACAACTGCTGATACTCCAGCGCCATATTCACCAACTTTATTGAAAGAATGGTTGCCAAATGCGCAAGATGTTGTTAAAGCAGTAAAAAAAGTAATGTACAAATAATATAATCTATTATATTTGAAGCTTCATCGGAGAAATCTTGATGAAGCTTTTTTTTTACCAAAAATTTGCAAATAGTATTATGCTTAAAAAAATATCTTTTTCTATAGTTCTTTTTCTTCTTTTTTCTTCTTTTGTTTTTTCTCAAACAAAAGTAAGCGGAGTTGTTATTGATAAGAAAAACCAACCAGTTTCCTATGCTAATATTGTATTTAAAGGTTCTAACGAAGGAACTGTTAGTGATGAAAACGGTAAGTTTTACTTAGAATCAACTAAAAATTACACAACATTAGTAGTAGCTTTCGTTGGTTTTACTACTAAAGATGTAGATTTAGAAAAGTTGGTAACTTACAATATGAAAGTGGTTTTAAATGAAGAAGAAATGTTGCAAGAGGTTGTTATTTACAAAGGAAAAACATCAAAGAAAAACAATCCAGCATTAGATATTCTAAGAAAAATTTGGGAAAGAAAAAGAAAGAACGGCTTACGTATGTTTGACCAATATCAATACGAAAAATACGAGAAAGTTGAATTTGATTTGAATACCATAGATAGTGCTTTTATGAAGCAAAAAATCTTCAAAGGAATGGAGTTTGTTTTCAATAAAGTAGACACCTCTAAAGTTACTGGAAAAACATATCTTCCAATTTTCATAAATGAATCTATGTATGATGTTTATGGTGATAATAAATTAAAGAAAGAGAAATCAATTATTAAAGCCAACAAAAACTCAGGTTTAGGAAATGGCGATGGAGTAAACACTTTCATTAAAGACCTTTACAACGATTATAATATCTACAATAATCACTTAACTTTTTTTGATAAAAGTTTTACAAGTCCATTATCAACAACTGGGATAGATGTTTATAATTATGTATTAAGAGATAGCTCTTTTATTGATAATAAATGGTGTTACAACATTGTGTTTTATCCAAGAAGAAAAAACGAACTAACTTTTAAAGGTGATTTTTGGGTTAATGATTCTACGTTTGCTATTAAAACTATCAATATGGCAGTTTCTAAAAGTGCTAATATTAACTGGGTTAAAGATATCTATATTGAACAAGAATTTGAAGTGGTAAATGATTCTGTTTTTCTTCTTACTAGGGATTACATGATGTCAGATTTTGCAATCAACAAAAAAGAAGAATCTAAAGGTGTTTATGGAAAACGAACAACTTTAGTGAGAAATCATAAATTTAACGAAGTAAAACCCGATAAGTTTTATAAAGAAGAAGTCAATTTTATTGATAATGAAGTTTACACCAAGTCAGATGAATATTGGGAAGAAAACCGATTTGAGAAACTAAATAAAGATGAAATTGGAGTTTACAAAATGCTTGACACCTTAAAAACGGTTAAAAAATTCAAACAAATGTATAATCTTGTAACCATTTTAGGTAGCGGATATATACAAAAAGGAAATATAGATTTCGGACCTATTTTTTCAACCTTTGGGTACAATGTTGTAGAAGGAATTCGAGTTAGAGTAGGAGGAAGAACCTATTTTGGACCCAACGATAAATGGCGTTTGCAAGGTTACACCGCTTACGGATTTGACGATAATAAATTCAAATACGGCTTGTCAGGAAAGTGGATGGTGGATTCTAAAAAACGTATCATTTTAACCGCAGGTAATAGAAGAGATGTTGAGCAAATTGGTGCAAGTTTAACCACTACCAATGATGTTTTGGGTAGAAGTTTTGCTTCTTCAAGTTTGTTTAGTTCTGGTAATAATGGAAAATTAACCAACATCAATCTTACCACAGCTTCTGTCGAAATTGAACCGGTTAAAAATTTAATTTTTCAAACAGGATTTTCCTATCGTACCTTAGAATCAGCTTCACCAACATTTAGTTTAGATTATTATTCTGATGATACTTATACAACAACAAAAAGTGAAGTGAAACAATCTGAAGTTAATCTCCAAGTAGAGTATACGCCAGGCAAGAAAACGGTTGGTTACGGAGTAGAACGTCTTAATGTAGATAACCCATACAGCCGCTTTTTTGTAAATTATAGTCAAGGATTTAAAGGATTAATAGATAGTGATTTTGATTACAGCAAACTTCAATTATATTATAAGCAACCCATAACAATAGGACCATTAGGAAGAACAAATTTAACTATGGAACTCGGAAAAACTTTTGGGCAAGTACCTCTTGGCTTGATGAGTGTTGTGCCTGGAAATCAAACTTATTTTATTATTGGAAATACATTTAGTAACCTAAATTTTTATGAGTTTGTAGCCGACGAATATGCTACTTTACAATGGGATCATAATTTTCAGGGACGATTATTGTCTAGAATTCCTCTTATGAGAAAATTAAATTGGAGAGAAATCATTGGTGTTATAGGAGTTTATGGAACAATTTCTCAAGAAAATCAACTAATAAATGCCTCAGGTTTGGTTTACCAAGCTCCAAAACAACCTTATTGGGAATATAGTGTTGGAATCGGAAACATATTCAAAGTATTCCGAATTGATGCAAGTTGGAGAGGAAATTATAGAGATATTCCTGGAACAAATAATTTTACAATTAAAGGAGAATTTGGTTTCTATTTTTAATTCAATCTAGTTTCTTTAATTATGGAGCAAGTTGTTGAATTTCTGACTTCTAAAGATGAGACTTTAAAATTTATTCTTGATACTTATGGACATCCAATTGTTCAAAAGCGCCAAGAAGGATTTGCTTCTATGTGTCATATTATTCTAGAACAACAAGTTTCTATAGAATCTGCAAAAGCATGTTATGTTAAACTAGAGAATTATTTCAAGAAAATCACACCAGAAAACATCTATTATTCTTCTGATTATGAATTAAAATCTTGTGGGTTGTCTCGACAAAAAATAGTTTATCTCAAAGATTTAGCAGCCAAAGTACTTAATAACGAAATCAATTTTGAGAGTTTTGCAATCAAATCCGAACAGCAAATCAGAGAAGAGCTAGTAAAAATCAAAGGAATTGGTAATTGGAGTATTGAAGTTTACTTAATGTTTTGTCTTCAGTCACCAGATGTAGTTCCTCTTGGCGATGTCGCCATAAAAAATACTTTGAAAGAATTATACGATTGTCAAACTCATGAAGAAATGGAAAAACTTTCAGACAATTGGAAGCCTTTTAGAACATTTGCTTCTTTTACCATTTGGCATTATTATCTCAAAAAGAGAAATAAAATTTAATTGTTTTTACCAAATAACCTTTGATCCAAGCTATATTTTCCTGGTCCTGTAAAAAATAATCCAAGATAAATAATAAAATATAAAAAAGCATCATTAAATTGATAACCATTATCACCTTTATCTAAAATTGAAAATGGAAAAATCACCAAGAAAATATAAGCCATACAAAATAGTAGGAAAAACAAATTAATTCTTGTTAAGAATCCAGCAATAAGAAACAAGCTGCAAAAAAATTCAGCAAATACAGTTAGAGCCAATGGAACTGAGCCACTCATTCCTAAAAAATTTACATTTTTTGTCCAAAATTCTGAAGCTGCCATTTCATTAAAATGAATTAATTTTTCGTAACCATAAAATGCCATAAGCAATCCTACTATTAGTCTAATAAGAAATAAGCCTAAGTCTCTATTGATTTCTTTTGGTGAAAATAACACTAATTTCTTCATTTTTTACTGGATTAAGTTTTATGAATTGGTAATTATACATTCCAAAAGTCTATAATTTCTGTCAAAATTCCAATTATTTATAATGTTTATTGAAAAATTCAAGCCTTAACTATATAAATTTAGCACATTTCTTTTTATAATATGAATCAAGTTGCATAAGTTCTTAAAATTTTGTTATTTTTGCACCCGATAAAATTTATAACAAAAATTATATTTATGGAATCAATGATGATTTATGTGCCTATTGTAATGGCATTAATTGGATTAGCTTTTATGGCAATCAAAAGATCTTGGGTATTAAAACAAGATGCTGGTGATGGAAAAATGAAAGAAATTTCAGATTACATCTACGAAGGTGCTTTAGCTTTCCTAAAAGCAGAATACAGATTATTAGCAATTTTCGTTGTTATAGCGAGTGTTGTTTTAGCTGGAATTACCTATTTGCCAGGAGTAAAAACGCATTTATTAATAGTAGTTGCTTTTGTTTTTGGTGCCTTCTTTTCGGCTTTAGCTGGAAACATGGGTATGAAAATTGCAACTAAAACTAACGTAAGAACTACGCAAGCTGCTCGTACAAGTTTGCCACAAGCATTAAAAGTTTCTTTTGGTGGTGGTACTGTAATGGGACTTGGAGTTGCTGGTTTAGCAGTTTTAGGTTTAACAGGATTTTTCATATTACTATTTAGATATTTTATGCCTGGAGGCGTTTGGACAAACACTGAAGATATGACAGTTGTTCTTGAAACGCTTGCAGGTTTCTCTCTTGGAGCTGAATCTATTGCATTGTTTGCTCGTGTTGGTGGTGGTATTTATACCAAAGCTGCTGACGTAGGTGCTGACTTAGTTGGAAAAGTTGAAGCTGGTATTCCAGAAGATGATCCAAGAAATCCTGCTACAATTGCAGATAACGTTGGAGATAACGTAGGTGACGTTGCTGGTATGGGTGCCGATTTATTTGGTTCTTATGTGGCTACAGTTCTTGCTGCAATGGTTTTAGGTAACTATGTAATTAAAGATATGGGCGGTAAAATCGAAGACGCTTTTGGTGGAATCGGTCCAATTTTATTACCAATGGCTATAGCTGGTTTCGGAATTTTATTCTCAATCATCGGAACAATGTTAGTGAAAATCTCTAGCGATGATGCTAAAGAAGCTCAAGTTCAAAAAGCATTAAACATTGGAAACTGGGTTTCTATTGTTTTAACTGCTGTTGCTTGTTTCTTCCTTGTAAGAATGATGTTGCCAGAAACTATGAAAATGACATTTTTTGGTGAAGGATTACAAGATATTTCTTCAATGAGAGTATTCTATGCTTCTTTAATTGGATTATTTGTTGGTGGAGCCATTTCATCAGTAACTGAATATTATACAGGTTTAGGTACAAAACCAGTTTTGGCAATTGTACAAAAATCATCAACTGGTGCTGGAACTAACGTAATCGCTGGTTTAGCTACTGGTATGATTTCTACTTTCCCAACTGTGTTATTGTTTGCTGGAGCAATCTGGTCAACTTATGCTTTAGCTGGTTTCTACGGTGTTGCTCTTGCTGCTTCTGCAATGATGGCTACAACAGCTATGCAATTAGCAATCGATGCTTTCGGACCAATTTCTGATAATGCTGGTGGTATCGCTGAAATGAGTGAATTACCAAAAGAAGTTCGTACAAGAACAGATATTTTAGATTCAGTTGGTAACACAACTGCCGCAACTGGAAAAGGTTTCGCAATCGCTTCTGCTGCATTAACATCTTTAGCTTTATTTGCTGCTTATGTAACTTTTACAGGAATTGATGGTATCAATATCTTCAAAGCTCCAGTATTAGCAATGTTATTTGTTGGAGGTATGATTCCTGTAGTTTTCTCTGCTTTGGCAATGAACTCTGTAGGTAAAGCTGCAATGGATATGGTATATGAAGTACGTCGTCAGTTCAAAGAAATTCCAGGGATTATGGAAGGAACTGGTAAACCAGAATATGGTAAATGTGTTGAAATTTCTACTAAAGCGGCATTACGTGAAATGATGTTGCCAGGAGTTATGACTATTGGTTTCCCAATTGCAATTGTATTATTAGGTAAATTAGTTTACGGAGATAACAACCAATTAATCGCTGAAATGTTAGGTGGTTATATGGCTGGAGTTACTGTTTCTGGTGTGCTTTGGGCTGTGTTCCAAAACAATGCTGGTGGTGCTTGGGATAATGCTAAAAAATCGTTCGAAGCTGGTGTTGAAATCAACGGTGAAATGACTTACAAAGGTTCTGATGCTCACAAAGCAGCTGTAACTGGTGATACTGTTGGTGATCCATTCAAAGATACTTCTGGTCCGTCTATGAACATTTTAATCAAATTAACTTGTTTAATTGGTTTAGTAATAGCTCCAATTTTAGGAAGCGGACATTCTGATGATGCAAAATCATCATGTTGTGCTGCTACTGAACAATGTGCTTCAATGAGCAAAGAGGAATGTGAAGAAAAAGGATGTACTAACACTTCATGTGAAGTTAAAGGTGCTGCTGCAGGAAAATGTGATATGAGCAAATGTGCTACAATGACCAAAGAAGAGTGTGCAGCAATGTGTGACGAAAATGGTTGTTCTGCAGAAGACAAAGCTAAATGTATGGCTATGTACGATGAAAATGGTAAATTTAAAGGTGAAGTAAAAAAAGAAGTTTTAAGAAAAGTTATCATGGAAAAATTGGATAACGGTAAAGTTAAAGCTACTGTTACTTCAACTTCAAATGGAGTTTCAACTTCTGAAGTTATTGAAGGAACGGAAGCTGAAGTAAAAGCTAAAGTTGACGCTTTAAAATAATAGAATAAAATGTTTTATATAAAATGCCTCACGAAAGTGGGGCATTTTTTTTGACTTTTTTTATGTAAATTTAGCCATTGATAAATTCAAACTTGCATGAAAAAGAAATTTCTATTTTTACTACTATTGATTTTCAACACTGTTTTTTCGCAAAATCAATTACCTATAATTCCATATCCTTCTCAAGTAGAGTTAGGCTCAGGAAGTTTTGTACTTAATGATAAAACTACAATACAAGCAGATGAAAATTCGTTTGAAGCAAAATATTTGAAAGAAATAATTAAATCAAAATCAGGATTAGATTTAAGTATAAGTGAAGTTTATAGTTCAAATAGTATTCAGCTTATAATGAAACTTCCAGACACTATAAATTTTGATAAAGAACAATATGAATTAAGTGTTTCCAATAATAAAATTACAATAACAGCTTTTTCAAATCAAGGGATTTTTTATGGAATTCAAACACTTTTACAATTAATTCCTTCCGATAAAAAGAATGAAATCTCAATACCTTTTTTACAGATAAATGATTACTCAAAATACAAATGGCGCGGAATGCACCTTGATGTAAGCCGACATTTCTTTCCAAAGGAATTCATCAAAAAGTATATTGATTATCTCGCTAGATATAAAATGAACGTTTTTCATTGGCATTTAACCGATGATCAAGGTTGGCGTATTGAAATAAAAAAATATCCAAAACTTACCGAAATCGGAGCATGGCGAAAAGGTTCGATGATTGGTCATTACAGAGAACAAAAATTTGATGATAAACCTTATGGTGGTTTCTACACCCAAGAGGAAATAAAAGAAATTGTAGCTTATGCATCAGAACGTCACATTACCGTAGTTCCAGAAATTGAAATGCCCGGACACGCAGTAGCTGCATTAGCTTCTTATCCACAATATTCATGCACTGGCGGACCATTTGAAGTAGCATTAAAATGGGGTGTTTTAGACGATGTGTTTTGTCCAAAAGAAGAAACTTTCGAATTCCTAGAAAATATTTTATCAGAAGTTATAAATTTATTTCCATCGGAATATGTTCATATTGGTGGCGATGAATGTCCGAAAACACGATGGAAAAAATGTGCTAATTGTCAATCGGTTATTAAACGCGAAGGATTAAAAGACGAGCATGAATTACAAAGTTATTTTATTCGAAGAATTGAAAAATTTGTAAACAGCAGAGGAAGAAAAATAATGGGTTGGGATGAAATTCTCGAAGGTGGTTTAGCACCGAATGCAGCTGTAATGAGTTGGCGCGGAACAAAAGGTGGAATAGAAGCTGCTAAACAAAACCATTTTGTAGTGATGACACCAGGATCACATTGCTACTTTGATCATTATCAAGGTGAACCCAAAAACGAACCTTTAGCCATTGGAGGGTTCACAACAGTTGAAAAAGTCTATAGTTTTAATCCAACACCAACATCTCTAAATAAAAACGAAGCCAACTATATTTTGGGAGCTCAAGGAAATGTTTGGACCGAATACATGGAAGATGAGAATAAAGTTGAGTACATGATTTTTCCAAGAATGTTGGCACTTTCAGAAGTGCTTTGGGGCACATCTAATACTGAAAAATATAAAGATTTTCAAGATAGAATGATACAGCATTTTCAATATTTTGAAGAAAATAAAATCAACTACAGCAAAGCAATTTTCGAATTAACTTCCAAAATAAGTCATTCAGAAGTTGATAAAAACATTCTGTTTTCATTAAAATCCTCCAAAAATCAAGAAGGAATCAGATTTACTTCCGATGGTTCTAATCCTAGTTTAAATTCTGATAGCTATCAAAATCCAATTGGAATAACAAAAAGTCAAACAATTAAAGCCGCTTATTTTGAAAACGGAGAGCAAAAAAGCGCAACCATTGAACAATCATTTTCTATAAATAAAGCAACAGGCAAAAAGATTTCTTTACTAAATCAACCTAGCGAAAGTTATGCAGCAAGTGGTGCTTTTACATTAGTTGATGGAGTTATTGGTGATAGACAAAAATTTGGTCGAGACTGGCTCGGATTTTCAGGTAAAGATATGGTTGCAATCATCGATTTAGAAAAAGTTGAGGTTATAAATAAAGTTTCAATAAGTAGTTTAGCTAATGAAGGAAGTTGGATTTATTTTCCAAAAAGCATTGAGTTTTTACTATCCGATGATGGTGTAAATTTCAAAAGTTTAAAATCAGTTTCAGCTCAGGAAATTATTGAAAAAAGAGGAGAAATTACAATTGAAGTAAAATCCGTAAAGGCAAAATTCATAAAAGTAATTGCTTCAAATCTGGGTAAAATTCCAGAAGGAAATCCTGGCGCAGGTTCTGCTGCTTGGTTATTTATTGATGAAATTGGCTTAGAATAAAAATACAAGTATGGCAAATCGTAGAAATTTTATAAAAACGGCAGCTATTGGTTCAGTAGCCATTGCCTTGAATTCGTTTAAATCAAAAGAAGATGAAATAACGTTTGAAGATAGTAAAGTAAATAAACCAATCGTCATTTCCACTTGGAATTTTGGGGTTCAAGCCAATGGAGCCGCATGGGAAGTCTTAAAAAATAATGGAAGAGCTTTAGATGCTGTTGAAGCTGGAGTGAAAATTCCTGAAGGCGATCCAAACGAAAGAAGTGTAGGCTATGGAGGAAGACCCGATAGAGATGGAAGAGTTACACTGGATTCCTGCATTATGGATGAGTTTTCAAATATTGGTTCGGTAGCTTGTTTAGAACATATAAAACATCCTATTTCTGTCGCAAGAGCTGTTATGGAAAAAACACCACACGTAATGTTAGTAGGTGATGGTGCCTTACAATTTGCTCTTTCTCAAGGATTCAAAAAAGAAAATTTGTTGGTAGAAGCATCAGAAAAAGAATGGAAAGAATGGCTTAAAACTAGTCAGTATAAACCAATTGCAAACATCGAAAATCACGATACCATCGGAATGATTGCATTAGATAGTCATGGAAATTTATCCGGAGCATGTACAACAAGTGGAATGGCATTTAAAATGCACGGAAGAGTTGGAGATTCACCAATTATAGGCGCTGGATTATACGTTGATAATGAAATTGGAGCAGCAACTGCAACTGGTCACGGCGAAGAAGTTATTAGAATTACTGGTTGTCATTTGGTTGTAGAATTAATGCGTCAAGGAAAATCACCACAAAAAGCTTGTGAAGAAGCGGTGGCTAGAATTGTAAAATTGACTAAAAATCGAGGAAAAGAACTCAAAGATATTCAAGTAGGTTTTATTGCTTTAAATAAAAAAGGACAATTTGGTTCTTATTGTATTCAAAGCGGATTTAATTATGCGGTTAACGATAATTCTGGAAATAAATTAATTGACGCAGGTTATTATTTAAAGTAATGAACAAATTAGAAATTGCTTGTTTTAATATTAAATCTGCTCAAATTGCTCATGAAAATGGAGCCGACAGAATTGAATTATGCGACGGATTTGATGTTGGTGGAACTACTCCAAATCCAATGGATGTTATTAATACTAGAAAATTTTTATCTTCAGATTTGTTTGTAATGATTCGACAACGAGGAGGAAATTTTGTTTATTCCAACGAAGAATTTACTCAAATGAAACTGAATATTTTGTACTTCAAATCACTAAAAGTGAATGGTTTTGTTTTTGGAATTTTAGATGAAAATAATAAAATTGATATCGAAAGAAACACCGAATTAGTAAATCTAGCTAAACCATTTCCATGTACTTTTCACCGTGCTTTTGATGAAGTTGCAGATTATGAGCAAGCTTTAGAAGATGTCATTTCTTGTGGATTTTCGACTATTTTAACTTCAGGAACGCATTCCAATGTTTTGGATGGCATAGATGTTCTTAAAAAGTTGGTTCACCAAGCACAAAATAGAATTACAATTATGCCTGGTGGTGGATTACGATCTACAAACATCAATCATGTTCAAGAAGTAACACAAGCCACTTTTTATCATTCTTCAGCTATTATTGATGGAAGTCAAATCGCAAATCCAGAAGAAATTTTCAATTTGAAAAAAAATTTAAAGTAATGAAATCGCAATAAACAAACTCGTTTGCTTGCAAACACCAATGATTAAAAAGGCGATAACATATGTTACCGCTGAAAAATAAAATTTAAACATATGAAATACCAATTTAAATTTTTAATTCTAATGCTGTTACCATTAATCTTATGGTCGCAAAATTCTGAACGAAATTTGAATTCTGAAAATTGGAGTTTCAAAAAAATATCAGATTCCAATTGGTTTCCAGCAAAAGTTCCTGGAACAGTTCACGCTGATTTATATAACAACAAAATTATCCCAAATCCTTTTTTCGGGAACAACGAAAAAGAGTTGCAATGGATTGAAAATGAAACATGGGAATATCAAACAAGTTTTAAAATTTCAAAAGAGGAATTGAAGAATCAAAACACCATTTTGCAATTTGAAGGATTAGACACTTATGCCGAAGTCTTTTTGAATAATAAAAAGATTTTGGATGCCAATAATATGTTTCGCTTATGGAAAGGTGATGTGAAAAACAATTTGAAAGTTGGTAAAAATAATATAAAAATTGTTTTCAAATCTGCAGTAGAAATCGGTAAAGCAAAAGCTCAAAAGTTACCTTACATATTGCCAGAAAAGGAACGAATTTTTTCAAGAAAAGCACAATATCATTTTGGATGGGATTGGGGACCAAGATTTGTAACCTCAGGAATTTATCGTCCAATAAAATTTCTTTTTTGGAACAATGCTACAATAGAAAATGTAAAATACGATCAACAAGAATTAAGTGAAACCATTGCAAAATTGAATTTTAAAGTAACTGTAAATGCTCAACTTGCTGGAAATTATTATTTAAAAATTAATGAAGCTCAAAAAGTTTTTGAGTTAAAAAAAGGAATAAATGTTATAGATTTTCCTTATGAAATCAAAAATCCAAAGTTTTGGTGGACAAATGGTTTGGGAAAAGCAAATCTTTATCCATTTGAAATTAGTTTATCTAAAAGTAAAGTTCAATTATCTCTTAAAAAATTGAATATTGGGCTTAGAACTATTGAATTAGTTCAGGAAAAAGACAGCATAGGTAAAAGTTTTTATTTTAAATTAAACGGAAAACCAGTTTTCATGAAAGGTGCTAATTATATTCCGCCGGATAGTTTTTTACCAAGTGCGACAACTTCTACATATAAAGACATTGTACAAAAAGCTGTTGATGCTAATATGAACATGCTGAGAGTTTGGGGTGGAGGCGTTTATGCAGATGATGCTTTTTATGATGAATGTGATAAAAACGGAATTTTAGTTTGGCAAGACTTTATGTTTGCATGCGCCATGTATCCTGGAGATTCCGATTTTCTTGATAATGTAAAAAATGAAGTAATTGATAATGTAAATCGTCTTCAAAATCATCCATGTATAGCACTTTGGTGCGGTAATAATGAAAATGACGAAGGTTGGAAAAATTGGGGTTGGCAAAAACAATTCAAGTATTCAAAGCAAGATTCCACCCAAATTTGGAACAATTATGAAAAACTATTTCATCAATTAATTCCGAAAACTTTAGATAGTTTATTGTCCAAAAAAGAGAATCGATATTGGCCATCATCACCCTCAATTGGTTGGGGTAAAAAAGAAAGTTTGACGCAAGGCGATGCTCATTATTGGGGAGTTTGGTGGGGCAAAGAACCTTTTGAAGTCTACAAACAAAAAGTAGGTCGCTTTATGAGTGAATATGGTTTTCAAGGAATGCCAAATTTAGAAACATTAGAAAGAGTCATCCCAAAGGAATACATGAATTTCACTTCCGAAGCCTTTAAAAACCATCAAAAGCATCCTACAGGTTTTGAAACCATAAATGAATATATGGCACGCGATTTTCCGGTTCCAAAATCTTTAGAAAAATACAATTATGTATCGCAAATTTTGCAAGCTTATGGTATGAAAACCGCTATAGAAGCTCATCGTCTTGCAAAACCTTACTGTATGGGTTCTTTGTATTGGCAATTAAATGATTGTTGGCCTGTGACTTCGTGGAGCACTTTAGATTATTATGGAAATTGGAAAGCGTCTCATTACCAAGTAAAGGAAAGTTTTGCACCTATACTTTTAGTTGCATCAGAAAATGTAGATGGACTTTCAATTATTGGCAGCAATGACAACCTTGAAATACAAAAAGGAACACTAAATGCTAAGTTAATCGATTTTTCTGGAAAAGAACTTTGGGCAGATTCAAAAGATTGCGAACTTAATTCTGAAAAAAATACAAATTGTATGGATATTCTCTTCGCAGAATTACCAAAATTTGTGAAAGAAAAAACGGTATTACAATTTGAATTTATTTGCAACAATAAGAAAACTGTTGCCTATCATTATTTTGTTAAACCAAAAGAACTACAACTAGAAAAGCCAACTATTGAAATGAAAATTGTAGGCGAAACATTAATTGAACTTAAAGCAAATACGTTAGTTAAAAATTTGTATTTACAATCCAATGATAGTTTTTTTAAAGAAAACTATTTTGATTTATTGCCAGGAATTTCCAAAATCATCAAGACTGATAAACTATCATTTAACATAAAGATGGTTTCTTTATTTGATATGTTAAATGAATAAAAAAAGCACCTCGATTGAAGTGCTTTGTGTTTTAAAATAATCCGTTTATTTCGGCATCGATTCTGTTGATAATCATTCCTAAATCTTCTGGGTTATTTACGAAATCAATATCATCAACATCAATGATTAATAATTTTCCTTTGTTGTAAGTCGTAATCCAAGCTTCATATCTTTCGTTCAATCTACTTAAATAGTCAATCGAAATGGTGTTTTCATATTCACGACCTCTTTTGTGAATTTGACCAACAAGATTAGGAATAGAACTTCTCAAATAAATTAACAAATCTGGAGCTTCCACAAGACTCTCCATCAATTCAAATAAGGAAGAATAGTTTTCAAAATCACGATTAGTCATCAATCCCATAGCATGAAGATTGGGAGCAAAAATATGCGCATCTTCATAAATCGTTCTGTCTTGAATGATTTTTTTTCCACTTTCACGAATTTGTAAAACCTGTCTAAAACGACTATTCAAAAAGTAAATCTGTAAGTTAAACGACCAACGTTCCATTTGATGATAAAAATCATCCAAATAAGGATTGTCAACTACGTCTTCAAAATGAGGTTCCCACTTAAAATGTTTTGCCAAAAAACGAGTTAATGTTGTTTTTCCAGCACCTATATTTCCTGCTACTGCTATATGCATTATGGTATTGTAATTTTATAATTTGTAATTCCTTGGTCGGTAAAAATAGATAAAATTTGTTCTTTGTAATAAAATTTTTTAAATGATTTCTCAACAATTTCAATTTCATATAGTTTGTTGATGTTACGATCTCTTAGAAACAACTTGTTCTCTTTAGAAAAAAGTATTTTGTTTTGCGGTAGTAATTGTAAATTATTTGTTATTTCAACTTTTCCGTTACTGACAATTCTGCCAAAAATTGTAGAAGTAAACCAATTATTTTGTTTATCAATCCAATGAAAATAATTAAAATCTGTTTGATAGTATGTAATGCTTTCATTTAAAGGAATGCTTTTGTTTTCATAAGTATTTAAATTCAAATCATACAATCCTATTTGCTGATTTAAATTATTGAAAACCCATAATTTATTTTGTCCAGATATACCAATTGCTGAGGCTAAAATTGGTGTTTCCAATCTTGAAAACTCAATTTTTTGTATTTCATTCAATTGATTATCCAACACAATTACAGCATTAAATTCTTCGTAAAAAATAATAATTTTAAGCGGATTTGCGATGTCAACTTTGGTTATCTTTCCCAAACCAAGATTTTGATATTGTAAAATTGATGAATCTATTTTTTTATATAAAACATTGTTTTTTATATAAATACAATTATTAAACCCATCAAATCCAACAAATGCATCAGCATTTATTGCAATGGAATCTAATCTTGTTACAGTTAGCTTTTCATTTTGTGAATAGCTATCTGTAACTAATAATAAAAGCAGTATATTAAATATTTTTTTCATCGTGATGCTAAATTACATTAAACTATTTGAAATATATAAAGTCAAAGAAAAATATTTAACAAATCTTTGGTAACAAAACACAAATTCAATCGTCATATTTGTTACGTCAAATAATTAAGATACATCAAATGAAAAAAATAACGTTCACTTTAGCACTATTATTAGTTTTTATTGCATCTAATGCTCAAAAAGATTTTCAAGGAATGGCTGTTTATGAATCAAAAACAAGCACTGCCGATTTCAAATCAAGAATGTCTGGAAACAAAGACATGACTCCAGAAATGCAAAAAATGATTGAAGAACGAATGAAGAAAATGTTTGAAAAAACATTCATTCTAAATTTTGATAAAACGTCTTCAATTTATAAGGAAGAAGAAAAGTTAGAAGCTCCTGGTCAAGGTCAAGGAGGTTTTAGAATGATGTCGTCCATGATGGGTGGCGGAGGAACTTACTACAAAAATGCAAAAGAGAAAACGTTTACAGTCGATAAAGAATTTATGGGAAAAGAATTTCTTGTAAAAGATACTCTAAGAAATTACAACTGGAAAATGGAAGGTGAAACCAGAGAAATTGGTGGTTATATGTGTTACAAAGCAACAGCAGTAATTCCAGCAAGTAAAACCGATTTTAGAAATTTCAGACCTAAGAAAGAAGAAGATGTAAAGAAAAAAGAAGAGGAAGCAAAAAAGGAAGGCGAGAATAAAAGTGTAGAGGCAAAAGCTGAAGATAAAAAAGAAAAGAAAACGAGCTTTTTTGATGAAGTAGAATTGCCAAAAGAAATTACGATCACAGCTTGGTATACAATGGACATTCCTGTAAATCAAGGTCCAGAAGGATATTGGGGTTTACCTGGTTTAATTCTTGAAGTAAATGACGGAAAAACAATTATTTTATGTTCTAAAATTGTTATCAATCCTAAAGAGAAAACAGAAATAAAAGCATCAAATAATGGTAAAGTAGTGACTCAAAAAGAATATGATGATATTGTAACTAAAAAAATGGAAGAAATGATGGAAATGAATCAAGGTCAAGGAAGAGGTGGAATGCAAATGAGAATGGGAAGATAATTTCTTATAAAAAAATCAATAGCTTACACTTATGAAAAAAATATTATTATTTGCCTTATTTTTAATTTCAACTATCTCATTTTCACAAAATATTCGTTTTGAAGGTGTTATTTTAGAATCTGGAAAAACACCACTTGAAATGGCCAATATTATGGCAGTTAATCAAGTTACAAAAGGTATGGATGGTTACGCGATAACCAATGACAAAGGAAGATTTGTTTTAAATTTAAAACCAAATTCAACGTACTTAATAAAGTTGAGTTACATTGGAATGGAAAACAAGCAAATCACCGTTGAAACCAAAACGGAGAATATCACACAAAACATTTCAATGGAACCAGGTGGAATCCAATTGGATGGTGTTGAAATTGTTCGTGAAATGCCAGTTTCAATCAAAGGAGATACGATAGTTTACAATGCAGATTCATTTAAATCGGGTACGGAAAGAAAACTCGAAGATGTCTTGAAAAAATTACCAGGAGTAGAAGTAAACGCCGATGGAGAAGTAGAGGTAGAAGGTAAAAAAGTAACCAAATTGATGGTAGAAGGAAAAGACTTTTTTGATGGTGATACCAAACTTGGTGTAAAAAATATTCCAGCAGACGCAATTGATAAAATTCAAGTACTAAGAAATTATAATGAAAATTCTATTCTAAAAGGTGTAGAAAACAATCAGGATAATTTGGCAATGAACATCAAACTTAAAGATGGTAAGAAAAACTTTTGGTTTGGTGACATGACTGCAGGTGGAGGAACAGCAGATGATAATAAGTATGATCGTTATTTAATAAATCCGAAATTGTTTTATTATAATCCAAAATACAGTATTAATTTAATTTCAAATTTTAATAATATTGGTGAATTACCTTTAACCATTCAAGATTATTTTAAGTTTACAGGTGGTTTTAGAAGCATGATGGCAAAAGGAGGTTCCAATTTTAATGTAGCTTCCAACGATTTAGGAATTTCATTATTAAGAAATAATCGTGCAAAAGAAATTGAAACTCAATTTGGAGCCACAAACTTTTCATACAATCCAACAAAAGCATGGACTTTAAGTGGTTTTGGTATTCTTTCTTCATCAATAACAGATTTAGAAACAAAGTCACAAACTAATTTTCTTCAGCCAAATTCTTCTAATGTTGCTTCAACAGAAAATAGAAATGAAATAGCGCATCAAAAAAGTAATTTAGCACTTTTTAAATTGAGTTCTAGCTACAAACCAAGTGCAAGATTTCAATTTGATTATGATATTTTATCAAAATTTTCTAAACAAGATGAAGACAATTCGTTGCTAAGACAATCTATAGTTGGTCCTTTGTCAAATACTGAAACTATTCTTACTGCAAAAAAACAAGATCCTAAATCTGTAAACCAGAATTTGAGTTTTTATTATACGCACAACGATAAAAATATTTTTGCTCTAGAAATGCAGCATTTATACCAAGATGAAGATCCTTTTTATAATGCTAATTTACAAACACAACCTTTCGGTTTTGCAGGTTATGTAGCAGGTCAAAATAGAAATGATATTAATCAAACACGTTTTGTTAAGACCAATAAATTAGATGCAAAATTAGATTATTACTACATGTTGACTCCAAAAAGTAACATTAATGTGACTTTAGGAAATACTTATTCTTACCAAAGTTTTGATTCTTCAATCTACCAAATGTTAGACAACGGAACCAAAAACATTTTGACAGATGCAAGTAATACCAATAGAGTAAATTATAATTTTAATGATGCTTTCTTAGGATTACATTACAAAATTTTAACTGGGAAATTCACCTTCACGCCAGGTGTAAGTTTGCACGCCTATAATATGACAAACAGTCAATTAGGTACAGATTTTTCTCAAAATTTCTTTAGAGTATTACCAGATTTCCTTGCATTGTATCAAATTAAAAAAGCAGAAACACTAACCTATAATTATGCCATAACTAATAGCTTTACTGATATTAATAAACTGGCTGAAGGTTTTGTTCTTAATGGATACAATAGTTTGTCGAGAGGAAGTAGAACGCTTGAGAATGCTACGCAGCAATCACATTCGCTTCGTTATTTTAAGTATAATATGTTCAATTTTGAGAATATTACAGGTTTTATTAATTATACTAGAACAATTGACGCAGTAAAATCGAGAGCAAATTTTATAGGTGTTAACCAAACTTCAACACCTTTCAATTCAGATTTTGCAGAGGAAACGTTATCTGGTTTTGGTAGTTATGGTCGTTCTTTCTTAAAAAATTACAAAGCATCTTTCAATACTAGATTAAATTGGTCAAAGTTTAATAACCAGCAAAATGGGGTTTTTGCAAGTGCAGATAGTTTTACTCAAGTTCATACGTTAACAGCATCAACAAATTATAAAAATTTACCAAATATAGAATTAGGATATTCTTATACAGTAAATGATTATAACAATTCTAAATTCTATACAGATAAGCCTTTTGTAAGATTGGATTATTATTTCTTAAAGAGTTTTTCTTTTGTTTCAGAGTATGAATTCTATCATTATTACAATAAGAACAAAACTGTCGAAAACGAATACGATTTTCTTTCAGCAAGTTTAATTTATCAAAAAACAAAAGATAGTAAGTGGGAGTATAAAATCGCTGCTACCAATATTTTAAATACTAAATCATTGAATGATGATAGTTTTTCTCAATTCTCTACTAGAACATCTCAATATACAGTTCAGCCAAGATATTTAATTTTTACTTTGAAGTATAATTTGTAAAATTTTTAGATTAAAAGATTAAAGGAGTTGTCAATGGCAGCTCCTTTTTTATTTGTAATTAAATGTTGTAAAATAATATCTAAAAATAGTTAGAAATAAAGTTTGTACATTATAATTATTAGTAGCTTTAATGCTTGAAATTTATATTTAAAATCAAATGAAAAATTACGTTACACTTTTGTTTTTTGTTTTCTCTTTTAGTTTGTTTTCACAAAACAATAAATTAGAAACAGGCGAGTATTCTTCGACAACTCCGGCAGCAGAATCGCTTAAGATGATTTTATCTGATAACAATAAATTTCATCTATCCATACTATCGGGAACTTATGAGGTTGTAAACGATTCAGTTTATTTTAAAACATCTTATGATGATACGCCAAAATTTGTTCTAGAATACTCAAATCCAAATCCAAAATCTGATAAAATTACCATCGATTTAGGAGAAAATTCATTTTATAGATTTTATAATGTTTATGTAGGAATTCAGAAAACTAGTGATACTGCAATAGAATATAAAACGATTAAGGAACTTTTAAATATCACAGATGATTTTGACTATGAAAGAAAACAATTAAGTTTTGAGATAGATAAATCTAGTTTCATATATTTTGTTGAAGAGAATTTATACAAAGAATCAGTTATCGAAAAATATCAAATTCCTAATAATGTATCTCAAATAAAAGTGACCTATTATTCAAATGATCTTGGAAGACTTAATTTAAAAGGATTTTATGACCAAACTAATAAAAAGTTAATCGTGGCTGAAGGGAAAATTCCTTTGAAATTTTCACTAAATAAAGATGTGAAAAAGGATGTTCTAAAAGAAAAACCAATTGAAAAACGGGTTGAAAAAGATTGGACCTATCCTGGAAAAAAAGAGATAAATAATTATGATACTGCTGTTGATACTGCTGTTGCTGTTGTAGATACTTCTTACGTGCCATCTTACATTTTTAAATTGAAAATTGACAGTAATTTAAAAGATGCTTTAAAACAAGCAAAATCCCATAAAAATCAATTTTTAGTTGTAATCAACAATCCAAATAGCAAAACATCATTATCTAGTTTTAATTCCTTCATAAAGAATTATGAATCTGAAGCTGGTTACAGCATGTATGATGGGTATGTTCCTGAAAATGATAGATTTATTTTTTATTTTACTTCTAAAAAAGATAAAGAAACATTAAAGAATTTAGGAGTTTTGAATAATGAAACGCTACTAGTTTTAAATTCAGAAGGACAAAAATTGTATGCGGGTAATGTAGATAATTATCATGATAGTTTTACCTATTATAATTCCTCAAGCACTTATTCGGAATTGATTGGTATTAATGCTAAGCTTAAGTCAGATGCAATGATTTCAAACAAAAAGGCAACACTAGAAGATGTTGAGAAACAATTATTAGAAGTTTCTAAACTAGAATTTTTACATAGTAATGAAGAAATCACAGATAAACCTATTGTTAATGAAGTAGCAGTCGATTCAACATTTTCTGTTTACGGTTTTGATATTTTTAGACAAAGAAAAAATGTTTATCAACTAAAAACTAAGCAAGATGTTTTAAAAGAAAAATGGTCTAAAATTCTTGAAAATAGATTGTTAGAAAAAGAGGTGAATTTTACAACCGTTGATATTATTCTAAGAGAATTTAATTATGATGGATTCAATAAAGCTTTATACAATTCATCTGAGCCAATTGTAATTCCAACCGATTTACAATCTATAAATTATATTAATAAACATTATAAAATTATTACTAACACAAAGTTTAACGATACAGTGGCAACCAATTATGATTATTACAATTTAAATTATACGCTTATAGGTGTTCTTGATAGGAATTCTGATTTAAGTAATAATCCTTCTAAAGAATATCAAACAAAGGTTTTAAAGTCATATAAAGATTTATTAACTATTACAAATAACAATCTTCTAGTTAAAAATAGTTATATGAATGCATTAAAGAGATCAGAATTTTTTGAAGAATTTCTTGTGCAGTATGAAGATTTTTTTAATACTATAGTTAAAGAAAACACCAATTTAATTGAAAATTTAGATAATGCTTACAAGCAAAATAACGAAGCCGGAATTGGTTGGAATGATTTTAAATATGAGTTTGCAAATAATGCAAATGAAGCCGCCTGGACAGTTGTAGAGAAAAACAAAGATGTGAATTGGGTAAAAAAAGCTATTTTTTGGAGCGAAACCAGTTTAAAAATCGAAAAAGATAATAGCTATTATTTAGATACTTTAGCACAACTTTACTATAAAAATGGTGAGAAAGAAAAAGCAATTGCAACAGAGTTAAAAGCAATTGAAAATATTAAAGATAATTCTACGGAACAAACCGAACAGTACAAGATTGTTCTAGAAAAAATGAAAACAGGAGCTTATTAAAAACCAAAAACCTGACTAAAAATAGTCAGGTTTTTTTTATAATTTCTTTTGAAATATTACAATCCAAAAGCAGCTTTTACTTGATCTACAAAATCTAATTTTTCCCAAGTGAATAATTCAACAGTAACCGTTTTAGGTGCTCCATTTGGAAGTTGAAACGTTTTAGTAACTGTTTCAGGAGTTCTTCCCATATGTCCGTAAGCAGCAGTTTCACTATAAATTGGATTTCTTAATTTTAAACGTTGTTCAATAAAGTACGGACGCATGTCAAATACTTTTTCAACTACTTTGCTAATTTCCCCATCAGTCATGTTTACTTTTGATGTGCCATAAGTTACTACATTAATAGAAGTAGGTTTTGCAACTCCAATAGCATAAGAAACTTGAACTAATACTTCATCACATAATCCTGCTGCAACTAAGTTTTTAGCAATATGACGTGTCGCATAAGCTGCTGAACGGTCAACTTTACTTGGATCTTTTCCTGAAAATGCACCACCACCGTGAGCACCTTTTCCTCCATAAGTATCAACAATAATTTTTCTTCCTGTCAAACCAGTGTCTCCATGTGGTCCACCAATTACAAAAACTCCAGTTGGGTTAATGTGATAAGTGATGTTTTCATTAAATAAATGAGCATATTGAGGATACTTTGCTTTGATTCTAGGAATTAAAATAGAAATCAAATCACTTTTAATTTTAACCAACATCTCATCATTAGCCTTGTCTTTGTCTTCTCTAGAGTTTGATAAAGGTTTAATAAAATCATCGTGTTGAGTAGAGATTACAATAGCATCAATACGTTGTGGTTTATTGTCATCAGAATATTCTAATGTTACTTGAGATTTAGCATCGGGACGCAAATAAGCAATTTCATTATTTTCTCTTCTTAAATTAGCCAATTCAATCAACAAAGCGTGAGATAAATCTAATGCTAAGGGCATATAGTTTTCTGTCTCATTAGTGGCATAACCAAACATCATACCTTGGTCGCCTGCACCTTGCTCTTCTTTGTTAGCTCGGTCAACACCTTGATTAATGTCAGCAGATTGTTCGTGAATTGCCGAAAGTATTCCGCAAGAATCTGCATCAAACATATATTCGCTTTTGGTATAACCAATTTTCTTGATTACATCTCTCGCAATTTGTTGAACATCTAAGTAAGTATTTGATTTAACTTCTCCAGCAAGAATTACTTGTCCAGTTGTAACTAAAGTTTCACATGCTACTTTTGATTCAGCATCAAATGCTAAAAAGTTATCGATTAACGCATCACTAATTTGATCAGCAACTTTGTCTGGATGTCCTTCACTCACTGACTCTGACGTAAATAAATAAGCCATAATATAATTTATTTTAAAATTAATTTTTGTGAAGAAAAAAGAAAAATTGCAAGTAAAAGCTAAAGAAGGGATTCTGCTTTAGCATTTTTTTAAGAGGTTGCAATCAGTTCAAATTTTTCCTCATTTATTTGTGTTGCAAATTTAGAAAAGTTTTTAAGTAAAAAAATATTTAATTGTTTTTTTTTATATATTTGTCTTTAATAAAATTAATAAATATACATACTATGATGAAAAAACTACTTTTATTATTGTGTTTTGCTCCTTTTTTAGGTCAATCACAAGTTGTTTACTCTTTTGGATTTAACGGAACAACAGCTGCAATGTTAACCGCTGGATGGGAAGTTACCAATCAAAGCTCTCCTGTATATACTGGAGCCCCTACTTGGAGTATCCCAGCAACTGCACCAACAACAACATTTGCAGGTGGTGGACAAGCTGGAGGAGGAACTTCTTTTGCTTTAATTAATTACACTAGCACAGGAACTTCTTCAACAGCAGGTACAGGAACTATTAGTAACTGGTTAATTTCTCCAGCAGTTGATGTGCAAAATGGAGATGTAGTTTCTTTTTATACTAGAATTGGTAGAAATGCAGCAGCTTTGTATGCTGACAGATTACAGTTAAGAATGAGCACTGCAGGTGCGTTTACTTCTTTACCTTCTGGAGGTGCTACTGGTTTAGGAGATTTTACTAATTTGTTAGTTGATGTTAATCCTGATTATGATTTAACTTCTTATCCAACAGCATGGGGTCAGTATACTTATACTGTTACAGGATTGTCTGGATTAACAAATGTTAGATTTGCATTTCGTTATTTTGTTGAAGACGGTGGACCTGGAGGTGCAAATTCTGATATAATTGGTTTAGATACTTTTTTAGTTGATAGACCAGCTGCTAATACACAAGATTTCTTTACAGGAAACTTTTCAATTCAACCAAACCCAGTAAGTGATGTATTCACATTAAATACTAAAAACGGAGTTGCAATTGAAAAAGTTGAAGTATTAGATATTAACGGAAGAATTGTTAGTCAAGTTAATGGGTCATCTACAGAAGCTTTACAAGTTAATGTTTCGGACTTAAATTCTGGTGTATACTTCGTAAGAGTACAATCAGATTTAGGTGTTGGGACATCAAAAATTATAAAAAAATAATTAAATATTTTTAATGTTTGATAAAAGGAGCTGCAAAGCTCCTTTTTTTATGGAATTATATCGTTATCGTAATATTTTTAAACATATTATACGTTTTTTTTGTAATTCTAATTTCTATGTCATTACTTTGTAGTGTTCATAAACTTATTGATTGTTATCACGAAAGCCCGAGGGAATAGACCCGATGAAAGCTTAGCAACCCTACACTGTAGAAGGTGCTACATTCTAGTTTAAAGTAAATTTAAGCAAAGATAACCACGAGATTTTCTTCTCACTTTCCATGATAACATATAATTAAACAACAGCAACTTTAAAAGTTGTGCTATTTATATGTCAAAAATAAACCAAGCAATAAAAGAAAGAATCCTAGTTCTCGATGGAGCCATGGGAACTATGTTACAACGCAACAATTTTTCTGAAGAAGATTTTCGTGGCGAACGTTTCAAAGATTTTCCTCATCCCTTAAAAGGAAATAACGATTTACTTTCAATAACACAGCCAGAAGCTGTAAAACAAGTCCACCGTCTGTATTTTCAATCAGGAGCTGATATTGTTGAAACCAACACTTTTTCTGGAACTACCATCGGAATGGCCGACTACCATATGGAAGATTTGGTTTACGAATTAAATTATGAATCGGCCAAAATAGCAAGACAAGTTGCCGACGAATTTACAGATAAACCACGTTTTGTCGCAGGTTCAATAGGTCCAACAAACAGAACAGCATCCATGAGTCCAGATGTGAACGATCCAGGATTTCGTGCCGTTACTTTTGATGATTTAAAAATTGCCTATCGTCAACAAGTAGAAGCTCTAATCGATGGTGGTTGCGATGTTTTATTAGTAGAAACTATTTTTGATACATTAAATGCCAAAGCTGCACTTTTTGCCATCGAAGAAGTAAAAGACGAGAGAAATATTGATATTCCTGTCATGGTTTCAGGAACTATTACAGATGCATCAGGTAGAACACTGTCTGGTCAAACGGTCGAAGCATTTTTAATATCCATTTCACATATTCCATTATTAAGCATCGGATTCAATTGTGCACTTGGTGCTGATCAATTAAAACCTTATTTACAACGTTTGGCTATGAATACACAATTAAATATTTCAGCACATCCAAACGCAGGTTTACCAAACGCTTTCGGGCAATACGACCAAACACCATTAGAAATGCAAACTCTTATAAAAGAATATCTAAAAGATAATTTAGTAAACATTATAGGCGGATGTTGTGGTACAACACCAGAACATATCAAAGCAATAGCAGATGTTGCCAAAGATTTCAAACCAAGACAAATTTTAGAAACAATATAATGACGGAAGTAAAGAACAAATATCTAAAATTATCAGGATTAGAACCTTTAATCGTAACACCTGAAACTAATTTTGTTAATGTTGGTGAGCGAACCAATGTCACTGGTTCACGTAAATTTTTACGATTAATAAAAGAAGAAAAATACGAAGAAGCACTTTCTGTTGCCAGAGAACAAGTAGAAGGTGGCGCTCAAATTATAGATGTCAACATGGACGAAGGAATGTTGGATGGCGTTTATGCTATGACCAAATTCTTGAATTTAATTGCTGCAGAACCAGATATTGCAAGAGTTCCAGTAATGATTGATAGTTCCAAATGGGAAATCATCGAAGCTGGATTGAAAGTCATTCAAGGAAAAGGTGTAGTAAATTCTATTTCTTTAAAAGAAGGAAAAGAAGTTTTTGTACATCATGCCAAGTTGATAAAAAGATACGGAGCAGCTGTAATCGTAATGGCATTTGATGAAGATGGTCAAGCTGATACCTATGAAAGACGTATCGAAATTTGCAAAAGGAGTTATGACATTTTGGTTGATAAGGTTCATTTTCCAGCAGAAGATATCATTTTTGACCCAAATATCTTTCCAGTAGCAACAGGAATGGACGAACATAAATTGAATGCTTTAGATTTTTTCAGAGCCAGCAAATGGATTCGTGAAAATCTTCCTTATGCCAACATTTCTGGTGGTGTGAGTAATGTTTCATTTTCGTTTAGAGGCAATGACAAAGTGCGTGAAGCAATGCATTCGGCTTTTCTTTATCATGCCATCAAAAACGGTATGACTATGGGAATTGTAAATCCTGAAATGCTAGAGATTTACGATGAAATCGATCCAATTTTATTAGAGCATGTAGAAGATGTTTTGTTGAACAGAAGAGATGATGCTACAGAAAGATTATTAGATTTAGCAGAAAGTTTCAAAGGTGATTTCAAAACCAATGAAAAAGCAATTCAAGAATGGAGAAATAGTTCTGTTCAAGAAAGATTGACACACTCTTTAGTAAAAGGAATCGACGAATTCATAGAAATAGATGTTGAAGAAGCGCGATTAAATTCGGAAAAAGCTATTGATGTTATTGAAATTAATTTAATGGCAGGAATGAATGTCGTAGGCGATTTATTCGGAAGCGGAAAAATGTTTTTGCCTCAAGTAGTAAAATCGGCTCGTGTTATGAAGAAAGCCGTTGCTTATTTACTTCCGTTTATTGAAGCACAAAAAGATGGAAAATCTTCTTCAGCAGGAAAAGTATTGATGGCAACTGTAAAAGGTGATGTGCACGATATCGGAAAAAATATTGTAGCAGTGGTTTTGGGTTGTAATAACTTTGAAATCATTGATTTAGGAGTTATGGTTCCTCCAGAAAAAATTATTCAAGCAGCCGTTGAACATAATGTAGATATTATTGGACTTAGCGGATTGATTACGCCATCCTTAGACGAAATGGTTTATTTAGCAAAAGAGTTAGATAAATTAAATATCAAAATTCCAATAATGATTGGTGGAGCAACAACTTCACGTGCACACACAGCAGTAAAAATTGCTCCAGAATATAAAGAAACAGTAGTTCACGTAAACGATGCTTCGCGTGCAGTAACTGTTGCAAGTAATTTGTTGCAAAACGAAACGAAAGTAGAATATGCAAAAACCGTTCGAGAAGAATATGACAAACTTCGTGAAGGTTATTTAAGTAGAAGCCGTGACAAAAATTATCTTTCCATTGAAGAAGCAAGAAAAAATAAATTCCAATTAAATTGGGATAATTTTAATCCATCAAAACCAAATTTCATCGGAACAAAAACTATTGAAGTTGAACTTTCTGAGTTAGTAGATTTCATAGATTGGACACCATTTTTTCAATCGTGGGAATTACACGGAAAATTTCCAGCGATTTTGACAGATGAAGTTGTGGGCGAACAAGCCACAAATTTATTTGATGATGCTAAAAAGATGTTGCAACAAATAGTCACTGAAAAATGGCTAACTGCTAAAGGAATTATGGGAATTTTTCCAGCAAATACAATTAACGATGACGATATCGAACTAACAACTGACAACCGACAACCGATAACTTTTCTAACTTTAAGACAACAATCTCAAAAAACAGCAGGTGCACCAAACATTGCATTAGCCGATTTTATTGCACCAAAAGATTTAGGGAAACAAGATTATATTGGATGTTTCTGTGTAACCACAGGTTTTGGAGTTGATGAAAAAGCATTTGAATTTGAAAAACAATTAGACGATTATAATTCTATTTTGGTAAAAGCTCTTGGCGATAGATTGGCCGAAGCTTTTGCAGAATATTTGCATTTGAAAGTTAGAAAAGAAATTTGGGGTTATGCTTCTGAAGAAAACTTGAGTAATCAAGATTTGATTGATGAAGAATATAAAGGCATTCGTCCAGCGCCAGGTTATCCTGCTTGTCCAGACCATTTAGAAAAACCAACCATTTGGAAATTGCTTAATGTAGAACAAGAAATAGGAGTAACCTTAACCGAAAGTATGGCAATGTGGCCAGCAGCATCGGTTTCTGGATATTATTTTGCAAATCCAGAAAGTAAATATTTTGGATTAGGGAAAATAAAAGAAGATCAAGTTATTGATTATGCAAAACGAAGAGGCATTTCAACAGAAATAGCAACCAAATGGCTTGCACCGAATATAGCAGATTAAAAACAGTTGTCAGTTATCAGTTGCAAAATCAACAGAATAGCAGATAACCGACAACAGACAACTAAAAATTATGAAAGTAACTCAACACATAGAAAATGCCCAAGGAAAACCATTGTTTTCATTCGAAATTCTGCCACCATTGAAAGGGCAAAATATTCAATTTATTTATGACGGAATTGATCCTTTAATGGAATTCAAGCCGCCATTTATTGATGTAACATATCATCGTGAAGAATATGAGTTTAAAGAATTACCAAGTGGACTTTTGCAAAAGAAAATCGTAAAAAAACGTCCTGGTACAGTTGGTATTTGTGCCGGAATTCAGAATAAATATTCAGTTGATGCTATTCCGCATATTTTGTGCGGTGGATTTACTAAAGAAGATACTGAAAATTTGTTGATAGATTTAGATTTCTTAGGAATTAATAACGTTGTAGCTCTTCGTGGTGACGCTTTGAAAAACGAAACCTATTTTAAACCCGAAAAAGAAGGAAACGAATACGCATCTGAATTGGTAACTCAAATTAATAATCTAAACAAAGGAATTTATTTAGATGAAGATTTACAAAATTCAGCTTGTACTAACTTTTGTATTGGAGTTGCAGGTTATCCAGAAAAGCACATGGAAGCGCCAAGTTTGGATAGCGATATTCATTTTTTGAAAGAAAAAATTAGAAACGGAGCCGATTATATTATTACACAAATGTTTTTTGATAATAAAAAATTCTTCGATTTTGTAGATAAATGCAGAACAGCTGGAATTACAGTGCCAATTATTCCTGGGTTGAAGCCTATTGCAACCAAGAAGCAGCTGAATTTAATTCCACATCGTTTTTCTTTAGAATTGCCAGACGATTTGATTATGGCAGTTGTAAAAGCTAAAGATAATGATCACGTAAAACAAATTGGTATTGAATGGTGTATTGAGCAAAGTAAAGAATTAGTGGCGGCAGGAATTCCAGTTTTACATTATTACTCTATGGGTAAAGCTGAAAATATCAAAGCTATTGCTAAAGAAATTTTTTAATTAGATTCAATGTGGTTGTACAATTGTGTAAAAGCAATTGCCGAAATTATAATAAATAGTATTATAAAAACGAGTAAAGAGAGCATTATTGTTACAGAAGTCTTGTAATATTTTGGTTTGTGTTTTATTAATAGATAAACTGCTATTGAGTTTAAAATAGATATAGTTAAAAACCAAATTAATAAAGCTGAAACAGAATCAGAACTAATAAAGAATAGAAAAGCAATGATTTCAATAGTCATTAAAACCACTAAATTTTCATTTATTTTATTTGGGTTTATTATCATCTTTTTTGAACAAATTTAGTTTTTAATTTAGATTTTGCAAAAGACATATCCTAACTAGCCCTGATTATCTCACTTTGATTTTATTTTTATTGGTATTCGATGAATTTCATTTATAAAGAAAAGATTGAAACGAAAAGCAGGAATTAGGATTTCAAAAATTCCCAAACCATTCGCTCTAAATCAAAAAGATTTAATTCTTTAACTTATTCTGTTATATTTGTGCGAATTAATTTTTTAAAATGAGGAGATTTTACTATCTATTTTTATTGATTTCTTTAGGTTGTTTTTCGCAAAATAATCAAGATACTCCTGCAATAAGTGTAACTTATTTTAGAGCTAATGTTCTACCGCATACTCCAGATTTAGAACATCTTAAAGGTCATCCAAGTGGTGTAATGGTAGACTTTGTAAAACAAACTCATGGCAATAGCGAATGGCATGCAGCATACAATTATCCAGAGTATGGGGCTTTTTTTCTTTATCAAAATTTTAATAATCCCTATATAGGAAGTAATTATTCAGTTGGAGCCTTATATAATTTTTATTTTCTGAATAGAAATGTAAAGTTGCTTTTGTCTCAAGGAGTTGCGCTTACAACTTCACCTTATGATAAAGTCGAAAACAGTAAGAATAAAGCTTTTGGTTCAAAAATACTTGCCAATACCAACCTCGGCCTTTTTTACAAAAAAGAAAATATTATTGATAAGTTCGGAATTGAAGCAGGAATTCTTTTCACACATTATTCAAATGGTAGAACGAAATCTCCAAATAGTGGAATAAATACTTATGGTTTAAATCTAGGAATCAATTACAATTTTGAGAAATCAAAACCAAATAGTGTTGATTCAACTTTAGTTAAAACAGATTATAAAGAGCCTATAAAATACAATTTAGTTTTTAGATCAGGTGTTAATGAAAGCGCTGTTATTGGAAGTGGTCAACATCCATTTTATCACATAAGTGTTTATGCTGATAAAAGATTAAATAGAAAAAGCGCCATTCAATTTGGTACAGAAGTTTTTCTTACTACTAGTTTTAAAGATTTTATTAAATATAAATCTATTGCTTATCCTGAATTAAATTTAGATCCAAATACAGATTACAAAAGAGTTGGAGTTTTTATAGGTCACGAATTGTTTGTTAATAGAATTTCACTCGAAGCTCAAATAGGATATTATGTTTATGATCCATTCAAAAATGAAATACCTATTTATGATAGAGTAGGAATGAAATATTATATCACCAATAAAATTTTTGCCGGATTTACAATAAAAACCCATTTGTTTCTTGCCGAAGCATTGGAGTTTGGAGTTGGCGTTCGTTTATAAAATAATTATAACATGAAGAAAATAATAATTGCAACAGTATTATTTATAGCATTAATCTCCTGTGAAAAACCAAGTGATTGTATTGAATCTGCTGGAAATACTATTACAAAAATTGTAGAAGTAACACCATTCACAAGAGTTGAAGTTTACTCTGGAATAGAACTTATCATAACTCAAGGCACGGAATACAAAGTAGAAATTGTTACTGGAGAAAACATAATTGAAAACATTGAAGTTAAGCAAGAAGGTAATATTTTGAAGCTTAAAGAGAATTCGTCTTGCAACTGGGTTAGAGAATACGGACAAACGAAAGTTTATATAACTGCGCCCAACATAGAAGATATTTATTCTAAAAGTGATCGAAAAATTTCATCTAATGGTGTGCTTACTTATCCTATTTTAAGATTATTTGCATTAGATAAAGATGGTGATGGAAAAGAAGGCGCTGGTACAAGTGATTTTTATATTAATGTGAATAATAGTCAGTTAGTTATTGAAAATAATAATGTTGCTAGATATTTTATTTCGGGAAGTACAAACCAAGCATTCTTTAATTTCTATGCTGGAGATGGTAGAATTGATGCTCCTAATTTAACAGCACAAACAATCAAAGTTTTTCACAGAGGTTCTAATGATATGATTGTAAAACCAATACAAAGTATTGTTGGGAAAATGGTAAGTACAGGAGATATAATTCTAAAGAACAATCCGCCAATTGTAGATGTTGAAGAATTATATCAAGGACAAGTTATTTATAATTAGAAGTCAAACCAGCTTTTCACATCAAACATATTTACTAAATTCATTTTAATAAATATTACATAAAATGAAAAGGCTAAAAACGGTAATCTGTAATCTAAAAACTGCAATATGAATACTATTTATTAGCTGTTTTTTCTCTAAAAATCTGTTCTAAATTTTTACTTTTCAAGGTCAATTGAAGTGCACGTAATCCATTTTCTTGAGCAAAGTCAAAAACTGATGAACGTTTGTCTTCTTCAGTTTTAAAAGTTAATTCCCAAACTTTATCGTGTGTATTCTTGAATGATTTTAGATCTGATAATTTTGAAAATAAAGCTTCGTTAATTTCTTTATCAAATTCTACTTCGATAATTTGTTCCACAACATCTGAAACCAATTTGTCTAGTTTTTTATCGGTTACAATTTTTCCATTGTTGATGATGATAACTCTGTCGCAAATCGCTTCCACTTCTTGCATAATATGTGTAGAAAGAAAAACGGTTTTGTTCTTACCAACGTTTTTAATCACATTTCTAATTTCAACCAACTGATTTGGGTCTAAACCTGTTGTTGGCTCGTCCAAAATTAAAACATCTGGATTATGTAATAAAGCGGTTGCTAATCCAACACGCTGACGATAACCTTTAGATAATTGTCCGATTTTTTTATGACTTTCAGAAGATAAACCAGTCAATTGGATTACTTCTTCAATTCTGGATTTAGCAACTTTATAAACATCAGTATTAAATTCTAAATATTCACGAACATATAAATCCAAATACAACGGATTATGCTCAGGCAAATACCCAACCGATTGCTGCACAGCTTTCTGATTTTCATTTACATCATTACCATTTACTGAAGCTTTTCCTTCATCAGAATTGATGTAAGTCGTCAAAATTTTCATTAAAGTAGATTTCCCAGCACCATTCGGACCAAGGAAACCAACAATTTCACCTTTTTTCACAGAAAATGAAACATTGTCTAATGCTTTTTGAGCACCATAACTTTTCGAAATATTTTGAACTTCTATTGACATAACTTGATATTTGTAGCAAATGTAAACAGAAATATTTTTGATTTATTGTTTTTCTCATCACATTAGTTATTTTTTTAAATATCATTTCTATATTTACTAATTATAAAGTTAAAATAACTCATGAAAAAACTAATGTTATTAATGTTCTTGTTTGGATTGTCAGTTCAAGCGCAAGAGAAACCAAAAATCCTAAAGGAAGAAGTAACGAGAATCGAAACCGAATTAGCTTCCGATAAAATGCAAGGAAGAGCAATTTTTACACCAGGAATAGATTCTGCTTCGGTATTTATTGAAAAAGAATTTGCCAAAGTTGGGCTATCGTATTTTAATGATTTAAAAAATTACCGACAAGAATTTATAGCTAAAGGTAAATCGGCTAATAACGTAATTGGAATACTTCCTGGAAAATCTAAACCTGATGAATTTGTTATATTTTCTGCTCATTTTGACCATTTAGGAATGGATGATTCTGAAAGCGACAAAGTATTTAACGGCGCTAATGACGATGCTTCTGGTGTTACAGCCGTTATTGCTTTAGCCAAATATTTTAAAGAATTGAATACAAACGAACGCACCATTATTTTTGTAACATTTACAGGTGAAGAAGTTGGTGGATTTGGTTCCAGATTTTTCTCTAAAAATATGGATGCCGACAAAGTAGTGGCAATGTTCAACATAGAAATGATAGGAACAGAAAGCAAATGGAATAAAAATTCAGCTTACATTACAGGATTCGAAAAATCTGATTTTGGAGCTATTTTGCAAAAGAATTTAAAAGGTTCCAATTTCAATTTCTACGAAGATCCATATCCAAGAGAACAACTTTTTTACCGATCAGACAATGCGAGATTAGCGGCTTTAGGAGTTCCGGCGCATACAATTTCAACTTCCAAAATGGATTCTGAACCTAATTATCATAAATTGAGTGATGACGTTTCAACGTTGGATTTAGACAACATGACCGAAATTATAAAAGCAATCGCCATCAGTTCAGAATCTATCATCAAAGGAATTGATACACCGACAAGAGTGAAAAAGCTTAGAGGAAATTAAGTTTCACGAAAACGTTTCCGTAAGTTTTTTTTAAATAAATTATACTTGTGTAACATTTTTTGTTACTTTAGCGAAACATAATTAACAACAATGATCACAATTTTCACTACATATTATAACAATTTCTCTTATTTCTTTTTTTGGAAGAAACAGGGATTGTTATTGTGTTATGTAAAAAAGTAAATTATATAAAAACATAAATAGTAATCCCGATGCAAATCGGGATTTTTTTTTGACCAAAAATGAAAGAAAAAATAGCCATACAAGGAATTAAAGGATCGTTTCATCATCAAGTTGCCCTAGAATATTTTCGAGAAAATGTTGCCATTGATGAATGCTTGTCGTTTGAAGCACTTGCTGATAGTTTGATAAACAATAAATCGCAATTGGCGGTTATGGCTATTGAAAATTCTATTGCAGGTTCGATTATTCCAAATTATGCTTTGATTGATAAGAATAATTTCCACATTATTGGCGAATATTATTTAGATATTATTCAGAATTTAATGGTTTTAAACGGACAAAATTTAGAAGAAATTCAAGAAGTTCATTCCCATCCAATGGCGTTGTTACAATGTATGGATTTCTTAAAAAAACATCCAAATATCAAATTAGTAGAAGATAAAGATACAGCCGAAACAGCAAGAAGAATTCATCAAAATCAATTAAAAAATATTGCCGCTATTGGAAGTAAAGTTGCTGCTGAATTATACGATTTAAACATAATAGCACCAGAAATTCAAACTGTTAACAATAATATGACTCGTTTTTTTATCATTAGTAAAGAAAAAGGTCAAGTAAATAAAGAAGAAATCAATAAAGCATCCATAAAGTTTGAGTTAGACGACACACCAGGAAGTTTAGCAACAGTTTTAAATGTCATGACCAATTGCAAATTAAATCTAACCAAAATCCAATCAATGCCCATAATTGAAACGCCTTTTCAGTATTCATTTTTTGTAGATGTAGTTTTTGAAAAGTACAAACACTATGAAAAAGCTGTTAAAGTTTTAGAAATAATGACTAATCATTTTAAGGTTTTGGGAGAATACATATACAAAAAGCAATAACAAAAATCAAATTAGTTGACAATATCAATTTCAAAGTTCAATTAGTCAGAATTTTAAGATTTTGAATTTGTGATAATTCTTGTAATTCGTGGCAAAATAAAATGATACAAACAGCAAAAAGACTAGAAACCGTTCAAGAGTACTACTTCTCAAGAAAATTGAAAGAGGTAAGACAACTCATGTCAGAAGGAAAACCAATCATCAATATGGGAATTGGAAGTCCCGATTTGGCTCCACATTCGTCGGTAATTGAAGCCATTCAAAATGCTATGTTTGATCAAAAAGCACATGAGTATCAAAGCTATCAAGGTTTGCCTGAATTACGTCAAGGTTTTGCTGATTTTTATGCAACTAATTTTAATGTAGAATTAAATTCAAATACAGAAATTTTGCCATTAATGGGTTCGAAAGAAGGAATCATGCATATTTCATTAACTTTTTTGAATGAAGGCGATGAAGTTTTAATTCCAAATCCGGGTTATCCAACTTATGCTTCAGTAACGGGATTGATTCAGGCAAAAGCAGTTTATTATGATTTAAGAGAAGAAAATAATTGGCAACCTAACTTTGAAGCATTAGAAAAAATAGATTTGTCAAAAGTGAAACTGATGTGGGTTTCTTATCCACACATGCCAACAGGAGCAAATGCAACTTTAGAATTGCATCAAAAACTAATCGATTTTGGAAAAAAGCATTCTATATTAATTGTAAATGACAATCCATATAGTTTTGTTTTGAACGAAAATCCGTTGTCAATTTTTCAAATAGAAGGTTCAAAAGAAATTGCTTTAGAATTGAATTCATTGAGCAAAACATTCAATATGGCAGGTTGGCGCGTTGGAATGGTTTCAGGAGATGCTAGTTTAATTGATGCTGTTTTAAAAGTAAAAAGCAACATGGATTCGGGAATGTTTTACGGAATTCAAAAAGGAGCAATTGCAGCATTAAAATTAGGAAAAAATTGGTTTGAAAGTCAAAATGAAATTTATACCAAAAGGAGAAAATTGATTTTTGAATTGGCTGAAAAAATGGATTGTACTTTTGATAAAAACGCAGTCGGAATGTTCGTTTGGGCAAAATTACCAGTCGGAATTCAATCAGAACAATTCATCGATAATTTATTATATGAAAAGCATATTTTTCTAACACCAGGAACCATTTTTGGCAGTAACGGTGAAGGATATATTCGATTTTCATTATGTGTGAAAGAAGAAAATATTCTTGAATCAATTAAAAGATTTTAGATATGAATATTTATATAATAGGAATAGGATTAATAGGTGGTTCAATGGCATTAGACATCAAATCAATTTATGATGATGCCACCATTTTCGGAATTGATGCCAACGAAAAACATCTTGAAGAAGCAATAAATCTTGGAATTATTGACCAAATAGCAACCGAGAATGATTTAATTAACGCAGATTTAGTAATCGTTGCTGTGCCAGTTGATGTTGCTTTAGTAATTTTGCCATAGATTTTGAATAATGTTGGAGAACAAACCTTGGTTTTTGATGTTGGTTCAACCAAAAATCCAATTTGTGAAGCAATTGAAAATCATCCAAAAAGGAGAAATTTCATGGCTTGTCATCCAATTGCAGGAACCGAATTTTCAGGACCAAAATCAGCAATTAAAGGATTGTATGATGGAAAAACAAACATCATTTGTGAAGTTGAAAAAACAACCTTCAAATTGCAGAAAAAAGCAATGGATTTGTTCAAAAAACTCGGAATGCGTATTCGATATATGGATTCAAAATCGCATTATAAACATATCACTTATGTTTCACATTTATCGCACATAAGTTCGTTTATGCTAGGGAAAACAGTAATTGAGAAAGAAAAAGACGAACAAGATATTTTTGACATGGCAGGTTCAGGATTCGAAAGCACGGTTCGTTTAGCCAAAAGTTCACCAGCCATGTGGACACCAATTTTTAAACAAAACAGAAAACATGTAATAAAATCGTTAGAAGAATACATTCAAAACTTAACTAATTTCAAAGATTTATTAGAAAACGATAATTTTGAGGAAGTTTATAATGAAATGGAAAATACGAATAGAATTAAAGAAATATTGAAATAGATAATTGAGACAAGAAGAAAGATGCAAGATTAATTGTTTAGTCTTTTCTCTTCATTCTTGCTTCTTTTCTCTCAAATTAAATAAAATGGAAAATATCAAAGAAATGAGAACGTGGTTGAATAATTTCAATTTGCCACATCCTTTAGTAATCGCTGGACCTTGTAGCGCAGAAACCGAAGAACAAGTTTTGAAAATCGCTCGTGAATTGAAAGATTCAAAAGTGTCAATTTTTAGAGCTGGAATTTGGAAGCCAAGAACGCGTCCTGGAGGATTTGAAGGCGTTGGTGAAATTGGATTAAAATGGTTACAAAAAGCAAAAGCCGAGACAGGTTTGCAAATGGCGGTTGAAGTTGCTACTGCTGCTCACGTGAAATTAGCTTTAGAACATGATATTGATGTGTTATGGATTGGTGCGCGCACAACAGTAAATCCGTTTGCAGTTCAAGAAATAGCGGATGCTTTACAAAATACTGAAAAGATAGTATTGGTGAAAAATCCTGTAAATCCTGATTTGGCTTTGTGGATTGGTGGTGTTGAACGTTTGTATAATGCCAATATCAAAAACCTGGGTGTAATTCACAGAGGATTTTCGACTTATGAAAAGACAAAATATCGCAACAATCCAGAATGGCAAATTGCAATTGATTTTCAGAATAAATTTCCAGATATACCATTAATTATTGATCCATCACATATTACTGGAAATCGCGACATGATTTTTCAAGTTACGCAAGAAGCATTGGATTTGAATTATGACGGAATGATAATCGAAACTCATATCGATCCTGATAATGCGTGGAGTGATGCTGCACAACAAGTTACGCCAACACGTTTGAAACAGATAATTTTTGATTTAACTATCAGAAAAGAAACTGATGAAGCTGACGAATATCAAACAAGATTAGCAAAATTAAGAAGTAAAATTGACGAATTTGATGCTAAATTATTAGATGTTATCGGAAAAAGAATGAAAGTTTCTGAAGATATTGGAGCTTTGAAAAAAGAGAAAAACGTAGCTGTTTTACAAAACAAACGTTGGAACGAAATTCTAGAAAAAATGGTCAATGACGGAAGTCAAAAAGGATTGAGCGAAGAATTTATCATTCAATTTTTCAAAGCTATTCATCAAGAGAGTATAACGCATCAGGAGAAAATATTTAATTCGTAAGATTTTTGAATGCTGATTAACGATTTTTGATTTTTGATTTGTTTACTTTTGCATAAATCTGAATTCAAAATTCGTTAATCTTCAATCGTTAATGACAGGACTAGTTTATAAATCTACAGGAAGTTGGTACACCGTTAAATCTTTGCAAGGAGATTTCATGGAATGTCGTATAAAAGGTAAATTCCGAATAAAAGGTATTAAAAGTACTAATCCTATTGCGGTTGGTGATATTGTTGATTATGAACTTGACGAATCTTCAGATACTACAACAGGAGTTATAAATAACATTCATGATAGAAAAAATTATATCGTTAGGAAGTCAGTCAATTTGTCGCATCAAATGCACATCATTGCTTCAAATTTAGATTATGTTTTTCTGTTAATTACCATTAATAATCCGCCAACAACGTTCAATTTTATTGACAGATTTCTAGTTACTGCCGAAGCTTATGGAATTGAAACTATTTTGGTTTTTAATAAAATAGATACTTTAGACGATGTGACTTTAGACGAGCAATTATACATGCAACATGTTTACCAACAAATTGGATATAAATGTTTGCGGGTTTCTGCTAAAGAAAGTAAAGGTATTGAGGAACTAAAAGAAATAATGATTGGAAAAACAACCATGTTTTCAGGTCATTCAGGTGTTGGAAAATCAACTTTAGTTAATGCTTTAGAACCAAGCTTACATTTAAAAACCAAAACTATTTCTAAACAAAGTATGCAAGGTCAACACACTACAACTTTTGCTGAAATGTATGATTTATCTTTTGGAGCAAAAATAATTGACACACCAGGAATCAAAGGTTTTGGAATTGTCGATATGGAAAAAGATGAAATAAGCGGTTATTTTCCTGAATTTTTCAAACTAAAAGACCAATGCAAATTCAATAATTGTTTGCATAAAGAAGAACCAAAATGTGCCATCAAGGATGCATTGGAAAAAGATGAAATCTCTTGGACACGCTATAATAGCTATCTAAAAATATTAGAAGGTGATGATGAAAATTATCGCACCGATATATACAATGAAGATAGAATTGCAAGTGATGAAACTAGGAATAAATAGGAATCAGTTTCTGGTTTAAAAACTTCAAAAATCAAAAATTGTTAATCTTCAATCGTTAATAATAATGAAAGCAGTTTTACAACGTGTATCAAAAGCATCAGTTGAAATAAACAGTAATATAGTAGCGAATATTAGTTCTGGACTATTGATTCTAATCGGAATTGAAGAATCAGATTCAAGCGAAGATATTGAATGGTTAACTTCTAAAATTGCTAATCTTCGCATTTTTGGTGATGAAAACGATGTGATGAATTTATCATTAAAAGACACTAATGGCGATATTATTATTGTTAGTCAATTTACTCTTCACGCGCTAACCAAAAAAGGAAATCGACCATCATACATTAAAGCAGCAAAACCAGAAATTGCTATTCCAATTTACGAAAATTTCATCACTCAAATGGAACTAGAAATTGGAAAAAAAGTGCAAACTGGAAAGTTTGGAGCAGATATGAAAGTTGCACTTATAAACGATGGTCCAGTGACAATAATTATTGATACAAAAAATAAAGAGTAAATATTGATTTTATTAAATAAATTCTTATTTTTGATTAAATACTTTAATCTATGAAATTCAAGATTTGCTTAATTTTTATTTGGCTTGCTATTCATTCTTTAAATGCTCAAACTGCTTACACTTCAATATTAATTCCTGATAACTTAAAAGAAAATGCTAATAGTGTTTTAAGATATCAATTGATTGACATAAATATTGCTTCACAAAAGTCAATGACTGTTAAAAAGAAAAAAGTTGTGACTGTTTTAAATAAAAGAGGTCAGAATAATGTTGATGCCATTGAGTTTTATGATAAATCCAATAAAGTAATAGCTATTGAGGCAACTATTTACAATGCATTTGGTAAAGAAATAAAAAAAATTAAAAGGAAAGATTTTATAGACCAAAGCGTAGCTGATGGTTTTTCTATTTATAGTGATGATAGAAGGATTTTTATGGATTATACTCCTGTTGAATATCCATATACCGTAGTTTTTGAAAGTGAGTCTCAAACTTCTAATACGGCTTTTATTTTTCCATGGAATCCTATAGATGACTATTTTGAAAGCGTCGAAAAATCTGAATTTAAAATTTCATATCCTTCAAATTTAGGTTTCAAATACAAAGAAATGAATTTTGAGAATAGAGTTATAAATAAAATCGAAAAGGAGAATTTTTTATCCTATTCAGTCGAAAATCTATTTGCCGAAAAACCAGAAGATTACTCACCTTCATTTCAAAAAATTTTTCCAATAGTAATTTTTAGCTTAGAAAGGTTTAATCTTGAAGGAGTAGAAGGGAATGCTAAAAATTGGGAAGATTTTGGAAAGTGGAGATACAAAACATTGCTTGCAGATACAGAAGAACTATCAGATGAAACTAAAAACAAAGTTGTTTCGTTAGTAGGAAATGAAAGTGATCCTATTAAAAAAGCTAAAATTATTTATAAATATGTTCAAGATAAAACTAGATATGTAAGTATTCAATTAGGTATTGGTGGTTGGAAACCAATGCTGGCAAAAGATGTAGATAGACTTGGTTATGGAGATTGCAAAGCACTTACAAATTATACGAGGGTATTATTGAAGGCCGTTGGTGTTGAATCATTTTACACTGTGATTTATGGCGATACAAATAAGAAAGATTTTGAAAAAGATTTCGTTTCGATGCAAGGAAATCATATTGTTTTAGCTTTACCTAGTGAAGATAAAATGATTTTTTTGGAATGCACAAGTCAAGTTGATCCGTTTGGATATCAAGGACGTTTTACCGATGATAGGTATGCATTATTAATAAAACCAGAAAAAGGTGAATTAATTAAAACTAATGAATATAACGAAAAAGTTAGTTCTCAATTATCAAAAGGAAATTATTCAATTGATCAGGGAGGAAATTTGTCTGGCAATATTATCATTAAATCTAAAGGAATTCAATATGACGATAAATTTAGATTAGAATCATTATCTAAAGAAAAAATCGATGAACTTTATAAAGACTATTTTTCTTGGATTAATAATCTTAAAATGGAAAAGATTAAATTCCACAATGATAAAGAGAATATAGAGTTTACAGAAGATTTGCAATTTAATGCTATAGGTTATGGAAATAAGAACGGAAATAGTATTATGCTTCCAATAAATGTATTTAATCAAAGTTCAAACATTCCACAAAGATATCGTAATAGAAAAAATCCAGTTGAAATTTCCAGAGGATTTTTTGATGAAGACGAGGTAGAAATTAATCTACCAAATGGCTTTTTATTGGAAGCGAAACCAGATAATTTTTCATTAGATGATAAATTTGGTACATATAAAATGGAACTAATAGTCGTTAGTCCAACTAAACTTATTTACAAGCGCTCTTTTCTCCTCAAAAAAGGATTTTATGACAAATCTGAGTATGAAAACTATAGAAAGTTTAGAGAACAAATAGCCAAAATTGATAATTCTAAAATAGTTATAACTAAATTATAAAAAATGAAAAAAAACTTATTAATAATAGCTTTTCTTTTTATTGGAATTCAAATTAATTATGCCCAAAAGAAAGAGTTGGGAAATGTAACAATAGAGGAGTTAAAAGAAAAAGTTCATCCTAAAGATTCTTCAGCTGTCGCAGCGGTATTATTTGAAAAAGGGAAAACATATTTCGAATACAATCAAAATGAAGGTTTCGTTTTGATAACTGAGGTAGATGTTAAAGTAAAAATATACAAAAAAGAAGGTTATGATTGGGCTAATAAATCAGTAAGATTTTATGTTGGTGGTTCAGCAAAAGAGAACGTTTCATTCTCAAAATCAGTAACTTATAATTTAAATGGCGAACAAATTGAAAAAACAAAATTAAAAAGTGAAGGAGAGTTTTCAGAAAATATTAATAAGTTTTGGTCTCGAAAAAAAATCACCATGCCAAATGTTAAAGAAGGTTCCATTATTGAATATAAGTATACAATAAAGTCGCCATACATATCAACTTTTCCCGAATGGAGTTTTCAACAAAGCATTCCTGTAAATTCTTCGGAGTATGAAACAGTTATTCCAGAATATTATGTTTACAATGTTTACAGAAAAGGAAGTTTGCAGCCAATTGAAAGAAAAAATTCTTCAACTAAAACTGTTTCTACAAGTGACAGAAATTTAGTTCGAAGTGGTGCCGCAATAAAATATGAGCGTTCAACAGATTCATTTAATTATATCGAACAACAAGTTGTTTATAAGTTGGAAAATATTCCAGCATTAAAAGAAGAAGGATTTGTGAATAATATTGATAATTACAAAACTAGTGTTTATCATGAATTGTCTCAAAAAAGATTGCCTCAAGCTGTTGCTGAGTTTTACTCTACAACATGGGAAGATGTAACCAAAAAAATATATGAAAATGAAGATTTTGGTGATCAATTAAACAAAGAAAATTATTTTGAAGAAGATTTAAAAAATGTTGTAAAAGATTTAGAAAATAGAGATGAAAAAATAGCAGCAGTATTTAATTATGTACAAAACAGAATGAATTGGAATAAATATTATAGCTATTCTTGCGATGAAGGTGTAAAAAAAGCGTATCAAGATAAAACAGGAAATTCTGCAGAAATAAACTTAATGTTAATTGCAATGTTACGTCATATTGGTTTAGATGCTAATCCAGTATTAGTTAGTACACGATCTAATGGGATTTCAATATTTCCAAGTAGAACAGCTTTTAATTTTGTTATTGCATCAGTTACAACAGATAATGGAATTGTTTTATTAGACGCAACAAGTAAAATATCTTCACCTAATATTCTACCACTCTATGATTTGAATTGGTTTGGAAGAATGATTAGAAAAGATGGAACATCAGAACTCGTAGATTTAATGCCTAAACTAGTGTCAGATGATGTTGTTAATATGCTTGTTAGTATTGATAATCAAGGTCAAGTTTCAGGAAAAGTTAGAGAGCAGTATTTTGATTACGCTGCGTTAAATTATAGAGATAGATATTTAGGATTAAGTAAGGATAGTTATTTAGAGAATTTAGAAAAAAGGCATGAAGGTTTGGAAATTGCAGATTTTGAATTGACTAATGATAAAATTATTAATGAACCAATAATCGAAAAATATTCAATAAAAAGTAATAACCTAACTGAACAAATTGGCGATAAGATTTATTTTGAACCATTACTTCATTTTACACAATCTGAAAATCCATTCAAACAAGAAACAAGACAATATCCAATTGATTTTGCATTTCCATTTAAAGATAAATACATGGTAAACATTACCATACCTCAAGGTTATCAAGTAGAGAGTATACCAAAATCAGCATCATTTGCAATGGCTAACAATTATGGAAGTTTTAACATGTCAATATCAAACACTGATACACAAATTCAAGTTGTTGTTAATTTTATTATTAATGCTTCAATAATTCCATCAGAAGATTATGATACATTAAAAGAATTTTTCAAGATTGTAATTGATAAGCAAAAAGAAAAAATAATCTTGAAAAAAATCTAATTTATGAAAAAGATTTTTCTTCAATTTATAATAATAAGTTTGTTTTTTAATGAAGGATTTACACAGAATTTAGAACTCGGAAAAGTTACAAAAAAAGAGCTGGAAGAACGAGTGCATTCTAGTGATACTTCAGCGCCAGCAGCATTTATTTTTAAAAAGGCAAGAACTTATTTTACCTACAACATAAAGAATGGTTTTGAGTGTACAACTAAATTTTCTATAAAATTAAAAATATATAAAAAGGAAGGTTTTAAATGGGCTAATTTTCAAATACCATATTTTGTTGGTTACGAAAGTTTGGATGATGAAAAAGTATACATTACCAAAGCATTTACATACAATCTAGAAAAAGGAAAGATTGATAAGCAAAAAGTTACAGGTGAAGGAAAGTTTGTGGAAAAAGTTAACGAGTTATGGCAAACAAAGTTAATTACGTTCCCAAATATCAAAGAGGGTTCAATACTAGAATTAGAATATGAATTAAGATCACCAAATCTATCAGAACTTCCTACATTTCAATTTCAGTATAATATACCTGTAGATTATGCTCAATTGCAAACAGAAATACCAGAATTCTATATATACAAAGCAATAAAATCTGGTTATGTAAATGTTACTCTAAATGATGTTATGGAGCATACATCCATATCTTACAATAATAAATATAATCAAGTTGAATATTTGGGCTATCAGCAAATAAAAGCATTATACGAAGTTGCCGAAGTTCCTGCTTTAATTGAAGAAGATTATGTTAGTAATATTGATGATTATTATGGAAAAATTCAACAAGAATTACAATTAATTAGATTTCCAAAAGAAGCGCCAAAACAAATAGCAACAACTTGGGAAAGTGTAGCTAAATCAATTTATGAGGACAAAGAATTTGGGGCTGAATTGAATAAAAATAGTTATTTTCTAAATAATTTAAAGCAAATTACAGATAAAATAGAATCGAAAGAAGAACGGTTGAAAGCTATTTTTGAATTTGTTAAAAGCAAAATGACTTGGAATGGGAGATACGGCTATTATACTAAAAAAGGTGTAGAAGTAGCATTCAATGAAAGCTCTGGAAATGTTGCTGAAATAAATTTAATGTTAACAGCAATGCTCAAAATGAGCGGATTAGAAGCTAATCCAGTTTTGTTGAGCACAAGAGATAATGGTGTTGCTTTATTTCCTAATAGATCTAAATTTAATTATGTTATTGCTTGTGTTGATTTGGATGGAAAACAAATTTTATTGGATGCTACAGAAAAGTTTGCCTCAATAAATTGTCTTCCAACAAGAGATTTAACTAGTAATGGACGATTAATAAAGAAAGATGGAAGTTCAGTTGAGGTTAATTTAATACCAAAATATAATTCAAATGATGTAGTAAGTGTTCTTGTTAACATTGATAATACAGGATTAGTTTCTGGACAAGTCAGAGAGCAATATATAGACTATAATGCTTTAAGATTTAGACAAAAATATGCTGGAATTTCAACAGAGAATTATCTAGAAAAACTGGAAAGTAAATATTATAAAGGCATCGAAGTTGAAAATTATGAAATAAAAAATGAAAAATCTATCTATGAGCCAGTTATAGAAACTTATAACATTAAAAATAATAATGTAGTTGAAATTATTGGAGATAAAATGTTTTTCTCACCATTATTATACCTTGCTTTAACACAGAACCCATTTAAGCAGGAGAAAAGACAATACCCTGTAGATTTCTCTTTTCCTAACAAAGACAAGTATCAAATAGTAATAACAATTCCTGATGGATACGAAATTGAAAGTTTACCAAAATCAGTAAACATATCAATGGTTGACAAATTAATAAGTTTTGTTTTTTCTGCTACAAAAACTGATAATAAGATAAATATTTCTATGAGTTTAGATATTAATAATTATTTTATTCCTGCGGATTATTACGATTCCTTAAAAGAATTTTTCAAAGTTATCATTGATAAACAAAATGAAAAAATTGTGCTAAAAAAGATATAACATGAACCTAAAAAACTCCCAACTAGAAGTCGACAACTGGATAAAAAATCACGGAGTTCGTTATTTCAACGAGCTTACAAATATGGCGCAACTTACTGAAGAAGTAGGCGAAGTAGCACGAATTATTGCGCGTCGTTACGGAGAACAATCCGAAAAAGAAAGTGATAAAAACAAAGACCTTGGAGAAGAGCTAGCCGATGTAGTTTTCGTAGTTTTATGTCTAGCCAATCAAACAGGAATTGATCTTCAAGCTGCTTTTGACAAAAAAATGGATTTGAAATCAGTTCGAGATAAAGACCGACATAAAAACAACGATAAGTTGAAATAATTATGAATCTTAAAGTTCAAAAGTCGAAAGCCGAAAGTCAAAAATCAAAAGTTGAAATAACAGGAAGCAAATCAGAAACCAACCGATTGTTATTGTTACAAGCTTTGTATTCAAATATTTCATTAGAAAACACCTCCAATTCAGATGACTCAGAGGTTATGGCTGATGCACTTCAAAAATCAAAAATCAAAAATCAAAAATCGTTAATCATTGATGTGCATCACGCTGGAACAGCCATGCGATTTCTTACAGCTTTTTTTGCGATTCAAGAAGACAAGGAAGTCATTTTAACTGGCTCGTCACGAATGAAAGAACGACCAATAAAAATATTAGTAGAAGCATTACAACAACTTGGTGCAGAAATAACTTATGAAGAAAACGAAGGCTTTCCACCAATTAAAATAAAAGGAAAAAAACTCAGGCAAAGTAAGGTTTCACTTCCTGCAAATGTCAGCAGTCAATACATCTCTGCACTTTTGTTAATCGCACCAAAATTAGAAAACGGATTAGAACTAATACTCGAAGGTGAAATCACTTCAATTCCATATATCAAAATGACTTTAGCATTGCTAAATGAAATTGGAGTTGAAACTTCATTTGTAAAAAATGTAATCAAAATTAATCAAAAATCAGAAATCGTTAATCATCAATCAACAATTGAAAGCGATTGGAGTTCGGCATCCTATTGGTATTCCATCGTAGCACTTTCAGAAATTGGAACACAAATTACACTTTCAAGTTACAAAAAAGAAAGCCTTCAAGGTGATTCCGCATTAGTAGAAATCTACAAGAGTTTTGGCGTGGAAACAGTTTTTAATAGCAATAATTCAATAACGATTTCAAAAAACTCAAACCTTAAACTTGAAACTTTAAACTTTGAACTAAACAACTGTCCAGACATCGCGCAAACTATTGCAGTAACATCTTTCGGATTGGGAATTGGCTGTCATCTAACTGGCTTACACACTTTGAAAATTAAAGAAACTGACAGATTGGAAGCTCTGAAAACAGAAATTTCTAAACTAGGAGCAAACATTTCAGTAACAACTGATTCCCTAACAATCCAACAATCCAACAATCTAAACTCTAATATAGCAATTGCAACCTATCAAGATCATAGAATGGCAATGGCATTTGCACCTTTAGCATTAAAAACGCCACTAATTATTCAAGATGCCGAAGTAGTTTCTAAATCGTATCCAGCCTTTTGGGAAGATTTGCAAAACATAGGCTTTCTGATAGAAAAAGAATAAAAAAACTTCGCGACTTGGCGTCTTTGTGGCAAAATAAAAAATAAACATCAAAACACTTGACAACGCCTATTTCACAATCGTATATTTGCATTCGATTTAATTTTTATGATTTCAATATCTAAAATTTAATATCTAATATCTAAAATTTAATTATGAAATTATCTCATTTTCAATTCAATTTACCAGTAGAATTACTTGCTGAATATCCAGCAGAAAACCGTGACGAATCTCGTTTAATGGTTATCGACAGGAAAAAAGGAACTATCGAACACAAAATGTTTAAAGACGTTATCGATTATTTCGGTGATGGCGATGTAATGATTCTTAACAATACTAAAGTTTTTCCTGCGCGTATGTATGGAAATAAAGAAAAAACTGGTGCAAGAATCGAAGTTTTCTTATTAAGAGAACTAAACGCTGAGCAACGCCTTTGGGATGTTTTAGTTGATCCTGCTCGTAAAATCAGAATTGGGAACAAATTATATTTTGGTGATGATGATTCATTAGTTGCTGAAGTTATCGACAACACAACCTCTCGTGGAAGAACTTTACGTTTCCTTTACGATGGTTCTTACGAAGAATTCAGAAATAAATTAACAGAACTTGGAGAAACTCCAATCCCAAAATACATTAATCGTGAAGTAACCGAAGAAGATGCGGAACGTTATCAAACCATCTATGCAAAAGAAGAAGGTGCAGTAGCCGCTCCAACTGCTGGTTTACACTTTTCAAAACACCTTTTGAAAAGATTAGAAATCAAAGGAGTTGATTTTGCAGAAGTTACACTTCACGTAGGTTTAGGAACTTTCAATCCAGTTGAGGTTGAAGATTTATCTAAACATAAAATGGATTCAGAAGAGTTAAAAATTAACCAATTAGCTTGTGATATTGTAAACAATGCAAAAGCTAAAAAGAAAAGAATCTGTTGTGTAGGAACAACTTCAATGCGTGCTATTGAAAGTTCAGTTTCATCACAAAGAACATTAAATCCGTTTGATGGTTGGACAAACAAATTCATTTTTCCACCATACGATTTCAGTATTGCAGATGCAATGATTACTAATTTTCACACACCAAAATCAACATTATTAATGATGATTTCAGCGTTCTGTGGACACGATTTAATGAAAAAAGCATACGAAGAAGCTATCAAAGAAGGTTATAAATTCTATTCTTATGGCGACGCAATGTTGATAATATAATTTTGTCACACTGAATGCAGTTGAAGTGCTCAATACTATAATAAATCTCATCAGCAATGGTGAGATTTTTTTTTGGAGCGAATCTACCGCATTTTTGCAGTCCCTTTTCCTGCTGCTGAAACTCGCTTTTGTCTAATGTTGCTTGAGGTGTTACATTGAGCTTGTCGAAATGCTCTCGAAGGCAACATTAGAAAAAGAGCTCAAACAATTTCAGCATCAGGGCTAGTTGGCAATTGTCTTACATAAAATCAATTTTCATAAGTCTTTTTTCTTTTCTCTATTCTCTTTTTTCTTTACATTTACACCACAAACAAACCAAACAATGATATTTCAAAATAATCTTCAATTTGCTCAACAATTAGATGCACAAGACGAGTTAAAAAAATACAGACAAGAATTCATCTTTCCGCAACATGATGGTAAAGACGTGATTTACTTCACCGGAAATTCTCTAGGTTTACAGCCAAAATCTGCCAAAACTTATGTAGACGATGTAATGAACGATTGGGCAAATCTAGCTGTAGAAGGTCACTTTTATGCCGATAAACCTTGGTGGGATTATCAAGAACGTTTTGCAGAACCATTAAGTAAAATCGTAGGAGCAAAACCTTCAGAAGTTTCGGTAATGAATACGTTAACTATCAATCTACATTTATTGATGGTGTCGTTTTATCGTCCAACAAAAACACGTTATAAAATTATCTGTGAAGAAAAAGCATTTCCTTCAGACCAATATATGTTTCAATCGCAAGTCAATCATCACGGATTTAAACTCGAAGATGCTATTGTTGAAATCAAAAGACGTGAAGGCGAACACAACATTCGTTTAGAAGATATTTTAGCTAAAATTGAAGAAATAGGCGATGAATTAGCTTTAGTATTATTTGGTGGCGTAAACTACTACACGGGTCAAGTTTTTGATATGAAAACCATTACTGAAGCTGGACATAGAGTAGGAGCAAACGTTGGTTTTGACCTAGCTCATGCAGCCGGAAATATAAAATTAGAATTACACGATTGGAATGTAGATTTCGCCGCATGGTGTTCATACAAATACATGAATTCTGGACCAGGAAATGCGTCAGGCGTTTTTGTTCACGAAAAGCACCATCATTCCAACTTACCAAGATTTGCAGGTTGGTGGGGACATAATAAAGAAAGACGCTTCAAAATGGAACCAACTTTCGATCCAGTTCACGGAGCCGATGGATGGCAAGTTTCTAATTTGCCAATTCTATCACTTGCACCCTATTTAGCATCAGTAGAACTATTTGCTGAAGTAGGAATGGAAAAACTAATCACAAAAAGAAACCAAATCACAGCTTATTTAGAATTCATTCTTCACGAAATAGACAAAGAAGTAAATAGTACATTTGAAGTAATTACGCCATCTAAACAAGACGAAAGAGCTTGTCAGTTATCTGTTTTTCTGCATGGTGAAGGTAGAAGTTTATTTGAGTACTTAATGAGCAATGGTGTCATAACAGATTGGCGCGAACCAAACGTAATTCGTCTTGCTCCAGTTCCTTTATATACTTCGTATGAAGACATGTACAACTTTGGACAGATTTTAAAACAAGGAATACTTTCAATTCATTCAAAATAAAATGACTAAGCAAGAAATAATAAATACTTTCGATCCATCACAACCAGGATTAGCTGACGCAACCATTTTCGGATTGCCATTTTCATCAGAACAATCTGAAATAATCATAATTCCTGTGCCTTGGGAAGTGACCGTAAGTTATGGAGCAGGTGCGTCCGAAGGCCCAGAAGCTGTTTTAGATGCTTCTTTTCAAGTGGATTTGAATCATCAAGATTTTCCGGAATTGTGGAAATTAGGAATGTATTACGCAGAAATTCCAGATTCATGGAAAAACAATTCTGATAAATACAAAGCCTTAGCTCAACACATTATCGAAGCTTTAGAAGACGGTCAAGATGTGTCTGAAATTCCTGCATTGAAAGCCGATTTAGATACAATAAATACTATTTGTAGAGATTTGCATTCAGAAGTTAAAGAAACTGTTTTGCATTGGATGAATCAAGGTAAAAAAGTAGTTCTTCTTGGTGGCGATCATTCAACACCGCTTGGTTATTACGAAGCTTTGGCAACCAAACACAATAATTTTGGAATTTTACATCTTGATGCGCACATGGATTTGCGTATTGCCTACGAAGGATTTACTTATTCGCACGCATCAATCATGTATAATGCATTACAAATTCCACAGATTTCTAAAATTATTCAAGTTGGAATTCGCGATTTCTGTGAACAAGAAGTTGACGTTGTAAAATCTGAAAACGGAAGAGTTTTGGTTCATACTGATTCCGATTTGAAAAAAGAAACTTTTGAAGGAATGACTTGGGCACAACAATGTGACGCAATTATAGCTTCATTACCACAAAAAGTATGCATTTCTTTTGATATTGATGGTATGTATCCATGGTATTGTCCAAATACAGGAACCCCAGTTCCAGGCGGATTTTCATTTGAACAAGCCACTTATTTATTCAATAAATTAGCCGAAAGCGGTAAAGAAATTATAGGTTTCGATTTAGTAGAAGTTGCTCCAGGTGAAAATGATGATTGGGATGGAAATGTAGGTGCAAGAATGTTGTTTCATATGTGTGGTGTTCTTGCCAAAAATAACGGTTTGAATGTTGGAACAAAAATTGAGTTTCCAAGAAAATAATAATTTCATTTACAATTAAATTCCTACAAGGTTTTCAAAACCTTGTAGGTTTTTTATTTACATTTGGTATTCAATTCCCAACCAATGAAAAAACTTAAAAAAGTACTTCTAATAATTGTTGCCTTTCTAGTTGTAATTGCATTTTTACTTTTAATCTATTTGCAAACTACAAAACCTCAGTATGAAGGTGAAATTGATATAAAAAATATTTCTAAAACTACCGAAGTTTTCTTTGACGATTATGGAATTCCACATATTTATGCTGCTAATCAAACCGATGCTCAAGTAGTTTTAGGTTATGTTCATGCACAAGATAGATTATGGCAAATGGAATTGTTACGAAGAATTGCTGCAGGAAGATTATCGGAACTTTTTGGAAATAAAGTTTCTAAAACGGATATGTTTTTTGTAGGTTTAGGTATTGATGAAAATTCTGAAAAAGCGGTCGCTAATATTGATAAAAATTCTGAAAGCTACAAATTAGCAATGGCTTATCTTAATGGAATTAACCAGTACATTGAAAACGGAAAAACCCCAGTAGAATACACTTTATTAGGTTTAGAAAAGAAACCATTTACACTAAAAGATGTTTATAATATCTTCGGATTTATGTCTTTTAGTTTTGCAATGGCTCAAAAAACCGATCCATTAATGACGGATATTCGAGATAATTTAGGTTCAGAGTATTTGAAAGATTTTGGACTTGATGGTTCTTTTGGTGCTGTTCAATTAAAAAGTTTTGAGGGTAAAGTTTCTAATTATTCTGAGATTTCTAAACAAGTAACAAGTATTTTAGACAATTCACCGGTTCCAGCGTTTATTGGAAGTAATAGTTGGGTAATAGGTTCACAAAAAACCAAAAATGGAAAAGTAATTTTTGCCAACGATCCTCATATTGCTTTTGCACAACCTTGCACTTGGTATGAGGCACATATTTCTTGCCCAGATTATGAAATTTATGGCTATTATTTGGCAGGAACTCCTTTTCCTCTCTTAGGACATAATCGAGACTATGCTTATGGATTAACGATGTTTGAAAACGACGATATAGATTTGTTTCAAGAGGAAATTAATCCGAAGAATGAAAATCAATACAAGTATAAAAATGAGTTTTTAGATTATAAAGTTCGTAAAAAAAATATCAAAGTAAAAGACAGTTCAGATATAGTTTTAAATATTAAAGAAAGCATTCATGGACCAATAATGAATGGAGTTTTGAATACTATTTCTACCGATAAATCTATTGCACTTTCGTGGGTTTATACACAACAAAAAAATCAAATTTTAGATGCAGTTTATCATTTAAGTCATTCTAAAAACCTGAATGATTTTAGAACAAATATTGAACTCATTCATGCGCCAGGATTGAACATTATGTATGGTGATGCTCAAAATAATATTTCATGGACAGCCGCAGGAAAATTGTATAAATTGCCAAAAAATGTAAATTCGAATTTTATTCTAAATGGAAGTAATGGAGAAGATGATAGAAAGGAATTTCTTGATTTTTCTAAAAATCCAACAGCTTTAAATCCAAGTTGGAATTATGTGTATTCTTCCAATAATCAGACAGAAGCAGTTGATGGTTATTTATATCCAGGTTATTATTTACCAAAAGATAGAGCAATGAGAATTGAGAGTATACTTTTTCCAAAAAACAATTGGACTTCAAAGGATGTTGAAAAAATGATTTTGGATAATACTTCAACCAATGCAGCAAAAAATGCAATAACAATTGTTTCAAGTTTGAATACAAATGATTTTTCTCGTTTAGAAAAAGACGCAATGTATTCTTTAGTAAAATGGGATGGCGAAAACGAATTAACTACTATTCAATCAACAATTTACAATAAGCTAATTTACAGATATTTAGAAAATACTTTTCAAGATGAATTGGGTAGAGATAAATTTTCGGTGTTGCTTTCCACTCATGTAATAAAGCAATTGATAGAACCTCAAGTAGCAAATGAAAATTCAGTTTGGTGGGATGATTCTAAAACTAAAGATAAAAAAGAAACGCGTAAAGAAATTCTAACAAAATCATTTAGAGAAACCGTTGCCGAACTCGAAAAACAACTTGGAAAAGATGTAAATACTTGGACATGGAATAAGGTTCATACCTTGAAACACGAACATCCAATAGGTAAAATTGAACTTTTAGCGCCGTTTTTTAATGTTGGAAAATTTGAAGTTGCAGGAAGTAATGAAGTGATTAATAATTTGATGTTTGGCTTTCCTTCTAATGGAATTTATGAAGTAAAAGCAGGGCCATCAACAAGAAGAATTATCGATTTTTCTGATGTTGAAAATAGTGTAAGTATTTTACCGACAGGAAATTCAGGAAATCCTATGAGTAAGCATTATAACGATCAAGCCGAAATGTACAATCAAGGCAAGTTTAGAAAAATGAAGATGAATAAAAAGGAAATTATTGCTTCATCAACTAAATTGGTTTTTATTGCTAAATAATTTGACGCATCTTTGTACAATTAAAACAATTAATAATTTGTAATTTTAAATTCGTAATTATTTAATGCAAACTCCCAAAAAAATAGCCATTGTAGGTTCAGGATTAGTTGGAACTTTATTAGGAATTTATCTTAAAAAAAGAGGTCACACTGTTCATATTTATGATAGAAGTCCAGATATTAGAAAAATAAATTTCTCTGGAAGATCTATAAACTTAGTTTTATCAGATAGAGGAGTTAAAGCTTTGAGTGATGTTGGCTTACAGAAAGAGGTTTTAGGGATTGGCATTCCTGTTGAAAAACGAGCTATTCACGTGGGTGAAAACACAGTTAATGAACAATTTTATGGTAAAGATGGTGAAGTTATTTATTCACTTTCTCGAGGTTTATTAAATAAAAAAATGGTTGATTTAGCTGAAAAAGCTGGTGTTGAATTTTTCTTTGAAGAAAAGGTTTGGGATGTTGATTTAACTACTGCAACGATTTCAATTGGAGAAACTGAAAGAGGCGAATGGTTTACTAAAGACTATGATTTAACTTTTGGTGCTGATGGTGCCTTTTCAAGAATTAGACATAGAATGCAACGCCAGAGTATGTTTAATTATTCACAAGAATTTTTAGAAATTGGTTACAAAGAATTACACATTCCTGCCAATGCAGATGGTTCACATAAATTAGATAAAAATTCTTTACATATTTGGCCTAGAGGTAAGTTTATGTTGATGGCTTTAGCCAATCTAGATGGTACATTTACTTGTACATTGTTTATGCCACATGATGGCGAAAACTCTTTTGAATCATTGCAATCAAAAGAACAACTAGTTGATTTTTTTGCTCAATATTTTCCAGATACTAAAGAAGTGATTCCTAATCTCGTTGAAGATTTCTTTAAAAATCCAACGAGTTACTTGGTTACAATGAAATGTTTTCCATGGACTTTTAGTGATAAAGTAGCTCTAATTGGAGATGCTTGTCATGCTATAGTTCCATTTTATGGTCACGGAATGAACGCCGGATTTGAAGATATTACCGTTTTAAACAATATGATTGAAAAATATGGTGATGATTGGGCAAATTTGTTAAACGATTACGAAAACTCTAGAAAACCAAACACTGATGCTATTGCAGAACTTTCATACAGAAATTTTATGGAAATGAGTTCCAAAACTGCTGATGAAAAGTTTCTACTTCAAAAGAAAATTGAAAAATGGTTTTCAGACAAACATCCAGACAAATGGATGCCTCTATATAGTCGTGTAACTTTTAGTTTACAGCCTTATTCTGAAGCATTAGCCATAGGTGATTTTCAAAATAAAATCATGGAAGATGTTTTGAGAATAGAGAATATTCAAGAAAATTGGAATTCAGAAGAAGTGGAAAGTTTAATTTTAGAAAAACTGAAAACTGCGAACTAATTTTCTTCTCGATTTACTTTCTCAAAATCGAATGCCGGTTTGCAAATAGCAATGTATTCACAAGATTTATCAAATGGATTGGAATATTGAACTCTAGTATTAGCTTCAATTTTTATAGATTGTCCAGCTTCTAAAATTACAATTTCGTCTTCAATTATAAATTGCTTTTTACCTGAAATAATATAAGTATATTCTTCAAATTCAGGTGTTTGAAAAGGTTCACTCCATTTTGGTGGCGCAATCATGTGGGCAATTGAAATATCATTATTATTTGTAGCAACTTTCCCATGATGCTCTTCAATCAATTTTCCATCTGTAGTAGGAACTACAAAAGGTGTTTTTTGAATTAAATATTTTTTCATAATATTATCCTCTAAATTCTTTTTTCAATTTAGTTACTTTTTAAAAATTTTCATTAAAATTCCAAAAACACCACGAATGAAGCTAGCACTTGTAACAACTTTAGTAACCGATTTACCAATAACTTCGGCTGTGCTAGGTTCGTTACTTTTCTTTTCTTCTACTTCAATTTCTTCAGCTTGTTCAACAGCTTCATTGATTTTTTTAGTCAAAATTTCATAAGCGCTTTCTCCATCAAGTTCTTCGGCATATTTCTTGACCAATTTAGATTTTGCATTGATTGCTTCAATTTCAGAATCAACCAAAATATCCATTCTACTCATTGGTGCGCGAAGCATTGTTGCAGCCAAAGGTGTTGGAATTCCTTTTTCATTTAATGCAGTAACAAAAGCTTCTCCAATTCCAAGAGAAGTCAAAATTTCATCCGTTTGATAGTAATCAGATGTTGGATAATTATCTGCTGTTTGTTTGATGGCTTGTCTATCATTTGCTGTAAAAGCTCTCAATGCATGCTGGATTTTTAAACCTAATTGTGCCAAAACACCTTTAGGAATATCCATAGGATTTTGTGTGACAAAATAAACACCAATTCCCTTCGAACGTATAAGCTTGATAATTGTTTCTATTTGATCTAAAAGTACTTTACTAGCTTCATCAAAAATTAAATGTGCTTCATCAATGAATAAAACTAATTCTGGTTGATCAACATCACCTTTTTCAGGCATTTGCTGATAAATTTCAGCCAACAGACTCAACATAAATGTCGAGAATAATTTTGGTTTATCTTGAATGTCTGTTAGACGTAATATATTAATGTATCCTTTTCCGTTTTCATCGATTCGCATCAAATCATCAATTTCGAATGATTTTTCTCCAAAAAAGAAATCGCCACCTTGTTGTTCTAATTCAATAATTTTTCTCAGAATTGTTCCAGTAGTAGCTGATGATATCTTACCATAATTTTCAGAAATTTCATCTTTTCCCTCTTCGGTGATATAATTAAGGACTTTTTTGATGTCCTTTAAATCTAATAAAGGCATTTTGTTATCATCGCAATATTTAAAAATAACCGCCATTACTCCAGCTTGAGTGTCATTTAAATCTAATATTCTTGAAAATAAAACAGGTCCAAATTCAGAAACTGTAGCTCTTAATCTTACACCATCTTGTGCCGAAAGCGTCATTAGCTCAACAGGAAAAGAACTTGTAGATTAAGGTATATTAATTTTTGCATGACGCTCTGTAATAAATGGTTTTTCTTCACCGGGTTGTGCTATTCCAGAAAAATCACCTTTAATATCCATCATTAAAACAGGAATTCCAAAAGAAGACAATTGTTCAGAAAGCACCTGAATTGTTTTAGTTTTTCCGGTTCCAGTAGCACCAGCAATTAATCCATGACGATTCAATGTTTTTAAAGGAATCTTTACTTGAGTTTCTCCAATAGGTTCACCTTCTAAAATTGCTGCTCCAAGAATTAAACTTTCTCCTTTAGAAGTGTAACCTTCGTTGATATGCTGAATGAAGTTATCTTTTTTACTCATTGTTATGAAAATTAGAATGGTTTTTTTATTTAAAGCGAATATAATACATTTTTTCACTTCTCTTAATGTCCCTATATTATTCATTTTTTTACCTCTTCCCAACCTTTTGTTGTTTTTTTACCTCTATCTTAATAATAAATGTAACTAAGTAAACGTTATTTAAAATAAGATTTATGTAGTTTTTGTGTGTAATTGATTAAAACTTTTAAACTTTTAACATTAAAATTAAATTTTCAATAGAATAAATTCTATGATATTGTTTGTTTTAAGATAATGTTATAAATAACAAAAAAAGTTTTTTTATTTAAACTAAAAAATTAAATTTGCTCCTATTCAAGTTTACTTACAACTAAAACTTATAAATTATTAAAAACTTAAAATTTTAAAAAATGGCAAACGTTAAAAAAGACAACGGTTCAAACGGAGGAGGAATGATTACAGGAATTATCATCGTAGCATGTATTATAGTGGGTACTTTGGTATGGAAATTTATTATGGGTGCAGAATCTAATTTTGAACCAGGAAGTTTCAATTCGGAGCATCCAAAACCAATCAACACACTTGGTATGGTATACATGGGAGGATTTATTGTTCCAATATTACTAGGTATGTTATTAATGGTAATAGTATTTTCTTTTGAAAGATTTTTTGTCATTTCTAAAGCTGCTGGAAAAGCAAATCTTGATAAGTTTATGAATAATGTTCAAGGACATATCAAAGAAGGAAGAATTGATGATGCTATTGATGCATGTGATAAACAAAAAGGTTCTGTAGCAAATGCAATCAAATCTGCTTTAGTGAAATTCCAAGATGTTAAAAAAGAAGGTTTCAACAGTGAAGAAGCTGCTGAAATGATTCACAAAGAAATTGAAGAAGCTACAACTTTAGAAATGCCAATGTTAGAAAAACACATGACTATTCTTTCTACTTTAGTTTCTTTAGGTACATTAGGTGGATTATTAGGAACAGTATCAGGTATGATTAAAGCGTTTGGAGCGTTAGCATCATCTGGAACACCAGACCAAGCTGCTCTTGCAACAGGTATTTCTGAGGCACTTATCAATACTGCAACTGGTATTGCAACATCTGCATTGGCGATTGTAATGTATAATTTCTTTAACTCTAAAATTGACTCTTTAACTTATTCAATTGATGAGGCTGGTACTTCTATCGTAAATACGTACAGAAGATTAAGAGGAAGTTTAAAATAATAGTAATGATTTAACAATTGATATTAGTCAAATTGTTAAATACTAACAAAATTACAAATGGCAAAAATAAAAATGTCTAAAAACGCAGCGTCTATTGATATGACGGCTATGTGTGATGTAGCTTTCCTTTTGCTCACGTTTTTTATCTTAACTGCAACAGCAAAATCGCCAGAGGCTTTGCCTGTTACAACTCCTGCATCGACTGTTGAAGTTAAACTTCCAGAGACAGGATTAGTTACACTGACTATTGGAAAAAGTGAAGGTAAAGACAAAGTGTTTTTTGGAATGAAGGATAGAGATATTCGTGTAAAGACACTTGAGTTAATGGCAGCAAAATATCAGTTATCATTTACACCTGAAGAAACAGCTCAATTTAGTTTAATCGAGGAATTTGGTGTTCCAGTAGAAGCTCTTAAACAAATCATAGCTATGAAGGCAGTAGATAGAAATAAAGAGGGATTACAACCAGGTATTCCATTGGATTCTTTAAATAACCAATTGAAAGATTGGATTTATACTGCACGTCAAGCTAATATTGAGCTTGGAAAAGATAAAGAACTTGACTTCGCTATAAAAGGTGATGCTAAACAAGAATATCCAAAAATCAAAAAAGTTATGGATATTTTACAAGACCAAAAAATCAATAGCTTTAATTTAGTTACTGGTTCTAGAGGTAAAGATTTTTAATATTTAATTATTTAGCAAAATGGCAGAATTAAATACCGGCGACGGTGGTGGTAAAAAAGGCGGAGGTAAGGTAAGAAGTAAAAAACAAAATTCTAAAGTTGACTTAACTGCAATGGTGGATTTAGCATTTTTACTAATCACTTTCTTCATGTTAACCACATCGTTATCTAAACCAAAATCTATGGATCTGGGATTGCCTAATAAGGAAGATGATCCAAATGATGAAGTAGAAATGAAAACCGACCAAAGAAGAACAGTTACCGTTATTCTAGGTGCGAATGACCAAATAAAATGGTTTCATGGACTTCTTGAAGCTCCAGAACCTAACGGAAAACCGCAAACTACTGGATATGGTAAAGAAGGAATTCGTAAAGAGTTATTATCAAGAGTAGCATCAATTCCGCAAGTTACACGCGATAAAGACAAAGGTTTAATTGTAATTATTAAACCTACTAAAAAGTCTACTTACAAAAATTTAGTAGATATATTAGATGAGATGGCAATTTGCAAAGTACCAACAAATGCAATAGTTAATGATTTTTCTCCAGAAGAAAATAAATTAGCAGACGAACTTAATAAAAGTACTCAATAGTACTTATAAAACTAGAAAGAAATGAAATTAGATTTATTAAATAATAAATGGATTGATATCGTTTTTGAAGGTCGTAACAAAAGTTATGGTGCTTACGAGTTGCGTAAAAAAAACACCAGTACCAATGTACGAGCGTTCATAATTGGAGCTATTATTTTTTCGTTGGCAGTTGCAGCGCCAGTAATCATTGATATGTTGCCAGATTCATCTGATGATGATCAAGCATTAAACGATAAAATTACAAGTATTAAGTTGCCTCCTAAGGAGGAAAAACCTAAGGAAAATCTTCCTCCACCTCCACCACCTCCACCAAAACAGGATGTGGTTAAGTTTGTAAAACCTGTAGTTGCTAAAACTAATGAGGTTACAGAAGAACCGCCAAAAGTGGAGGAATTGAAAGAGACTAAAATTGGTAAGGAAAATATTGATGGTGATCCTAATGCTGGGTTATCTCTAGATCCACCAGGTGATGGACCAAAAGGACCTGCAGTTGTTGAAGAGGATAATACTATTTATAATTCAGCTGGTATCGAAGTAAAACCTGAATTTCCAGGTGGTATGGCTAAGTTTTATAAGTTTATCGAAAACAACTATAATGTACCTTCTGATAGTCCGGGTGGAAAAGTTTTTATTCAATTCGTTGTTGAAAAAGATGGTTCATTAACTGATATCAAAGTTTTAAGAGATATTGGTTACGGAACTGGAAAAGAAGCTGAAAGAGTGTTGAGAAAATCTCCAAAATGGACTCCAGCTGAGCAAAATGGTAAAAAAGTGAGATGTTCTTACCAATTACCTATCACGCTTACTGCTCCTCAAGAAGAATAGTAATGATTAAGAAATTAATTTCAAACTATAAGAAGAAATCGCTTAACGAGCGATTTCTTCTATTTATAGGAATTTTGTTTTTTTTGATTTATTTAACATTTGGAATTATTTTAATATTTTGGACTAGTTTCCCAGTTAGATTACAACCAAAATATAGAATAGCATTAGGTATATTGTTAATGGCTTACGGGTTTTTCAGATTCTACAGATATTTTAACACCAATAATGATGAAGAATAAAAAGATTTTATTTTTAATTTTAATTCAAATTGCTCTTTTAATTGTAGTTATCTCATGTGAGAAAAAAGATAAAAACAGTATAAATTCGGATAGTATTATTGAAGGTAAAACTTCGATTTTAGTAGATGAAACATTGATGCCTATTGTCGAAGATCAGGTAACTATTTTTGAAACCGAATATAAGGCAAAGTTAACTTTATTGCCAAAGTCGGAAAAAGAGAGTATGAATGATTTTTTAACTAAAAAATCAGGGATAATTGTACTTTCAAGAGATTTAAGCAAAGAAGAATTTACTTTTTTTAAAAACAATAGAATTGTACCGAGATCAACACCTTTTGCAATAGATGCCATTACATTTATAAAAAATAAAAAATCTAACGATACTTTAATTGATTTAAAAGAAGTAATTGATTATTTAAAAGGAACTAAAAACAGCATAAAAGGATTGGTTTTTGACAACCCTAATTCAAGTACAGTTAGCTACTTATGCAGATTAGCAAAAATAGAATCTCTACCAAGTGAAGGTGTTTTTTCATTCAAAACTAATGATGAAGTAATAAAACACGTTTCAGAAAATGATGGAATGATTGGTGTAGTTGGAATAAATTGGTTGACACAACCAAAAGCAGCAATGCAAAAATATGTAAATAGTGTAAAAATTTTAAGTGTTAAAACTGCTGATAATAAGTATGTTTACCCATCACAAGAGAACATAGGAAGTAGAACATACCCTTTGGCACGTGTTTTGTATATTATCAATTGTCAAGGATATAATGGTTTAGGAATGGGCTTTGCTTCATTTATAGCTGGAGAGATAGGACAAAGAATAATTTCACAATCGGGACTAGCTCCAATAAGAGAACCAAGTCGAAATATTAGAATTAGAAATCAAATAGAAAACAAAAAATAAATTACAATAAGATGAGCAAATTTAAAATTTTCAGTATTGCTTTGTTAGCTTCAGCCGCAGTGAGCCAAGCACAAGACTTAGATCAAGCTAGAAAAGCGATTGATGCTGAACAGTATGAAAAAGCTAAGTCATTATTAAAGAGTATTATTCAAACCAAAAGTAATGGTAGAGCATCATTTCTTTTAGGGAATATATATCTAACTCAAAACATTGAGGATTCTGCAAGATTTTCTTTTGATAAAGGACTTTCTTCAGAAGAAGGGAAAATCAATAACATTGGTCTAGGTCAATTAGAATTGAATAGTGGTAATGTTGCTGCTGCAAAATCTAAATTTGATTTAGTAACCAAAGACCTTAAAAAGAAAGATGTTGAAGAGTACATCTATATTGCAAAAGCTTATATGAATTCTGAAAAACCTGACTATAAAGCAGCCATTGAAGTTTTGAATAAAGCCAAAGCTGCAAATCCAACTAATGCCTATATACAACTGGCGTTAGGTGATGCTTATTATGGTGAGAAAAATCAAAATGAAGCTTATGCTGCCTACAGAAACGCATACCAATCAGATAGTTCTTTGATTAGAGCTAAAATGCAATTAGGTGTTTTGTTAAAAGGAGCTAAAGCGTATGGTGAAGCAATTAAAGCTTATGATGAGGTAATTGCTATCAATAAAAGTTATGGTCCTGTTTACAGAGAATTAGCAGAAACCTACTATTTGTGGGCTAACAATAAACCTTCTACTTATACAGAAAACATCAAAAAAGCATTAGATAGCTATAATGAGTATATGAAATTAACAGATTATTCATTGGCATCTCGTATGCGTCATGCAGACTTCTTAATCTTAGCAAGAGATTATGTAGCTCTAGAAGCAGAAGCAAATGAAATGAAAAAACTAGATAAAGTTAATCCAAGAATTCTACGTTATTTAGGTTACTCTGCTTATGAAAATGGAAATACAGAAGCAGCTATTACAGCACTTAATGAATTTATTGCTAAAGGAACTAAAGTAATTCCTGGTGATTACTATTACTTAGGATTAGCTCTTGTAAAAAAATCAATTGGTGCAGATGGGAAAACAGTTGACGCAACAATGTTAAAAAATGGAGCAGCTGAGATTCAGAAAGCACTTAATATGGAGCCAGTTTTAGCAAATGGTTTGAACGAAATTGGTAAAAAGTATTTTGGACAAAAGTTGTATGATGTTTCTTCAGCTATTTTTGAAGCAGCAATTTCTAACCCAACGTCTAAAAACTATCTTGAAGATAATGTTTATTATGGTCTTTCTGTTTTTACTATTAATAGAGGTAAAGATGCTAAAACTATTGACCTTGTAAGTTTAGATAAAGCTGATAAAGCTATGGATAATGTAATTACAGCATCACCAACTTATCAAGAGGCTTATTTATACAAAGCAAGAATTAACAGTTCATTGGATAAAGATGATGTGATGGCAGCTACTTATCAAAAATATTTAGATATCGTATTACCTAAAGGAGACGAAGAAATAGCTAAAAATAAAGCAAAAGTTACAGAATCTTATAACAGTATTGGAGCACACTATGCTAATACTGATAAAGTAAAAGCAAAAGAGTTTTTTAGCAAAACTTTAGCTTTAGATCCAACAAATAATTATGCTTTAGAGTCTATGAAATTGTTAAAATGAGGAGAGGACCCCATAATAACCGAAACTAAATCTCCTTTAGCTACAAAAAAGAAAGTTGTAAAAAAGACAACTAAAAAGAAGAAATAACAATCAGAAACGTCCAAGAAATTGGACGTTTTTTTATTTATATATGTTAAAGTTTTGTAAGAAATTATTTCTTTAAATACTAAAGTCTTTATTTCGCAGTTATTTAGAAAAACTAACCAATAAATTTTATGCCTAAAACGTTCTACACCATTCTTGCAATTGTATTTTGCTCCTTTACTTATGGTCAAAACACCTTTAATTTAAAAGGAAAAGTAATTGATGAAGTAACCAAATTACCAATAGAATCTGCAACAGTTTACCTTTCGTCAGCCAAAGATTCTACCGTGATTGACTATACGATTACAGATAAATTTGGAAAATTTGATTTCAAATTGAAGAAAATTGACAAACCAGTTTATTTAAAAGTATCTTTTGTAACCTATGATGAGTACAAAATACCTTTAGAGAATGTAACTGCAGACAAAGATTTTGGAACTTTAGCATTAAAAGTAGCAATAAATAATCTAGATGAAGTCATCATCAAGAAAGAAACTCCTCCAATAAGAATTAAAAAAGATACTTTAGAGTTTAATGCGTCTTCATTTAAGGTACGTCCAGATGCAAATGTAGAAACATTATTAAAGCAATTACCTGGTGTAGAAATTGACGCTGATGGGAAAATAACGGTCAATGGTAAAGAAGTAAATCAAATCCTAGTCAACGGAAAACCATTTTTTGATAAAGATGGTAAAATTGCGCTTCAAAATTTGCCTTCAGATATCATCAATAAAGTTCAAGTTTCTGATACTAAAACTAAAAAAGAAGAGCAAACAGGTGCGGCGGCAAGTGCCAATACAGCGAGTATAAATCTAACCATCGATGAAAATAAAAATAAAGGATTTTTTGGTAAGTTCATGGGCGGACGTGGTTCTGATAAACGATATGAATCTAGTACTTTGGTGAATTATTTTAAAAATAAACGAAAAATTAGTGTCTTAGCATCTTCCAATAATATCAATGCAACTGGTTTTTCAATGGATGAAGTTTTTGATAATATGGGTGGCGGAAGAAATAGGAGTGTCTGGATTGGTGACAATGGTTCGTTTGGAATAAACGGAAGAAGCTTTGGCGGAAATAAAGGGATTACGCAGTCTAATTTAGTTGGATTAAATTATTCTGATGAATGGTTTAAAGATGCAGAAACTTCGTTAAGTTATTTTTATTCTGGAGCAAATTCAAAGAATACTAATAGAACAAGTTTGACTAATTTTTTACCTTCAGGAAATTTTACAACAAATTCTAATTCTAATACAAACGAAGACAGATATGTACATAATGTTACATCATTATTTGAATTTAAGATAGATTCATTAACAACAATATCATTAGAACCAAATTTCACAAAGTCTAATAACAAAAATAGAAATGTTGCCTCTCAATCATCTTTTGATGCAGCTAATGCTCTTTTAAACGAAAGTAGTTCAAATAATTTCTATGAAAACAATAATGACTCGTTCAATAATACATTGTCTTTTACCAAATCATTTAAAAGAAAAGGAAAGAGTTTGAGTTTTGTTTTTGATAATGAAAATTCAAATACAAAAGAAGATGAAATTGTTAGATCAACAACTGTTTTTTATCAAGGAACCGATCCAGATGATGTCAGGAATCAAACCAATAATTCTAAAAACATAAGCTCTAATTATAGGGCTGAAGTGGAGTTTTATCAACCAATTACAGATTCACTTCAGGTAAAATTGGGTGTAGAGTATAAAATTGATAAAAACAGAGATAGAAGAAATTCTTTTGATTTTGATGCTGCAAATGAAACTTATTCGATTGCAAATGATGAATTATCTAATGTTTTCAATTCGTTAGAAAGAACAATTACACCAAATACAGGTATAGCCTACAATAGCAAAAAAATGAATTTCAATTTGAATGTAGGAACAACTTTAATCAATTTTGATAATGATTCAGAATATTTAAATGTAAAAACCAGTTTAGAAAAAGAGTTTGTTTTACCCTATATAAACACTTATGCGAGTTATCGTTTTTCGAAAAGTAAAAATTTATGGATTAACTACAATTACTCTTACACGCTTCCAACTGCAAGACAAATATTACCTGTAGAAGATTTAGCCAATCCATTGAATACTATAATTGGTAATCCAAATTTAGATTTGAATCAAAATCACGGTATTTATTTTTCTTACAGAGATTTCGATTACGCAACGCGCTCTGGATATGGAGTTTACACAGGAGGAAATTTTTACGATAATCAAATCGTCTCTTCAACAACGTTTGATGCCAATAGAAAACGAACAACTTCATACGAAAATGTATCGGGTACATATAATTCGTGGTTTGGATTATATTGGAATAAATCGATAAAAAAAGACGCACACAAATATAGATTTGAACTAAGAGCAAACAATAATTTTGGTTTGTCTAAAGGATTTACCGATGGAGAATTGTTTAGTGCAAAAACATTTACGTTCAATCCAAGAGTTAATTTTACTTATGAATATGGCGAATTGTTAACGATTAATCCATCGTATACCTATTCTTACAACAAAACGGATTTTTCAAATTATGTAATTGAATCAGCTTCCAATTTTACACACCGATTGAATTTACAAGTTACAAGTTTTTGGCCAAAAAATTGGACTTTCGGAAACGACTTTGGATACACTTACAACTCAAACATAGCAAGCGGATTTAAGAAAGATTTCTACTTGTGGAATACCAGTTTGTCATATAGTTTTTATCAAAAGAAATTGATGGCAAAAGTAAAAGTATATGATATGTTGAATCAAAATCAAAACGCAACGAGAAACATCACTGCAACGTCGATTAGAGATGAAGAAAACGTAGTGCTAAGACGTTACGTAATGTTTTCATTAACCTACAAGCTAGAAAAATTCTCTGGAAAAGAAAAGAAATCAGGCGGAATGATGTGGTTTTAATTCAGAAATAAATTAGATAAAAATATACCCCAAAAGCAATTCACTTTTGGGGTATTTATTTTTATATATCGAAGATTTTGATTTTACCAATCACCACCTGCGCCACCTCCAGAGAAGCCTCCACCGCCAAAACCACCACCAAAACCACCACCACCAGATGAACCACCAAAACCACCACCAAAACTTCCGCCACCAGAACTTCTTCCCATATTACTCAATATGATAATATCAAGTAAACTTGGTCCTCCAGATGAATTTCCAGAGTTTCCTCCACCTTTGTTTTTCGAGGCTAAAATCATTATTACAACGAAAATAACTATGAAAAGAAGTATTGGAAAAATACTATTGTCATTAGAATCTTCAATTCTAGTGCCTTTATATTTTCCTTTTAAAACCTGAAAAACAGCATCGGCGCCTTTGTCCAATCCCTTATAGTAACTGCCTGCTTTAAATTCTGGAATTATAATTTTTCTAACAATGTCACCAGTTATCCCGGCCACAAGTTTGTCCTCAACTCCATATCCTGGTGAAATCCATATTTTTCGCTCTTCCTTTGCCAAAAGAATAAAGACACCATTATCTTGTTTTGCTTGACCAATTCCCCATTCGTGACCCCATTTTGGAGTTAAAATTCCAATATCTTCTCCATAAATATTGTCAACGGTTACGACTACAATTTGAGTAGTAGTAGAATCTGAATATTTAATTAATTTGTCTTCTAATGCTGCTTTTTCTGAAGCATTTAAAAGTTTTGCATAATCATAGACAGAAGTCTCAAAATCAGGTTTTGGTGGAATTTTAAATTGCCCAAAACCAAGCTGATGTAACAACAATAATGAAGCAATCAACAAGAATTTTACGATTCTAAAAACTAGTTGTATCATCCTTTTGATATTTCGTTAGAAAGTTCGTCAGTATCATTATCCACAAAAGGAAAATGTTTTTTAAGTTGTTCGCCTGCATTGTTAATTCCGTCAACCAATGCTTGTTTGTTGTTGCCGTTTTTAAAATGGTTTAACATGATGTCTTTGGTACAATTCCAAAAATCATCAGCAACTTTTTCATTGATGCCTTTGTCTCCATAAATTGCAAATTCTTTGCTTTTTACAGCCACATAGATAATAACACCATTTCTGTCTTTGGTGTTTTCCATTTTAAGAAGATTAAAAACCTCCACAGCTCTATTAATAGGAGCTATGGATGTTTCTTTTTCTATATGTACACGAAGTTCACCTGAAGTATTTTTTTCAGCCAAACGAATAGCTTCAACTACTTCTTCCTCTTCGGCTTTAGTTAAAAAATCTTCTACTTTTGACATTATTTTTTATCTTCTTTTTTATCAAAATTAAATTCTACTTCTGGTGCTTTTTCGGCTCCTTCAACTGCTTCAAAATAAGGTTTTTCTTTTAATCCATAAAAACCTGCAAAAATATTTCTTGGAAAAGTCAAAATGTTATTATTATACGGTTTAACGGCTTCATTAAATCGTGTTCGGGCTGTTAATATTTGATTTTCTGTGCTAGTTATTTCATCTTGCAATTTCAAGAAACCTTGATTTGCTTGTAAATTTGGATAGTTTTCAACAGTCATTAATAATCTTGATAAAGAAGATTGTGCATTATTGAATTTTTCTAATTGTTCTGATGTAATTTTGGTAGGATCAATTTTAGTTTGTGACGCTTCTGCACGTGCTTTGACAACTGCTTCTAAAGTTCCTTTTTCATAATCAGCTTGCCCTTGAACACTTTTTACCAAATTAACAATCAAATCATTTCGTCTTTGATATGCGGTTTCTACATTACCCCAACTTTCTTTAATTCCTTGGTCTAAAGTCATAGCATTATTATAAATGCCACTAGCCCAACTATATATTCCTAATACTACTACTGCTACAATTATCCAAGGCAAAAATTTTCTCATAATTTCTAATTGTTTAAAGTTTATTTATTGTTTTTGTTTATTGATTTATAAATTGTTTTTAATGTTTGTCAACTCTGCTTTGATTCCTTCAAGCTTTGAAATGATATCAAATTTATCTAAGGTTTTTTTCTGACCTTCTTTCAAATGCGTTTTTGCTCCTTCCAATGTAAATCCACGTTCTTTAACTAAATGATAAATTAGTTGTAAATTCTTCACATCTTCTTGTGTGAACATTCTATTTCCTTTGGCATTTTTCTTTGGTTTAAGAATGTCAAATTCTTTATCCCAAAAACGAATAAGTGATGCGTTTACATCAAAAGCTTCGGCAATTTCACCAATACTAAAATATAATTTGTCTTTTGATAATTCTATGTGCATTTTTTTCTATTTATTTAATTTTGAACACTGAACACTGAACACTGAACACTGAACACTAGTCTAAAGACTGATTCTCTTGATTAGCAATTTTTGAAATCGCTACGTATTCTGCTGCCGAAATGTTTCCGTAATAAAAATTAATCGGATTTGTTACTTTTCCGTCTTTGTGAACTTCATAATGTAGATGTGGCGCCTGACTTCTTCCTGTGCTTCCTACATATCCTATTATATCTCCGCGTTTTACTCGTTGTCCTGGTCTTACTTTGTACTTGCTTAAATGGGCATACAATGTTAAATAGCCAAAACCATGATTAATCTCAATATGATTTCCATAACCCGAAAGTGAATTATCTGCACTTTTCACAACACCATCACCAGTAGCATAAATTGGAGTTCCAGTTTTGGCAGTGAAATCCATTCCTTCGTGCATTTTTCTTGCTTTTGTAAACGGATCAGTTCTGTATCCAAATCCAGATGCCATATGTTTTAAATCCTCATTTTTAACAGGTTGAATTGCTGGAACAGCACTCAGTAATTTGTCTTTTGCTTTTGCTAATTTCAAAATTTCGTCCAATGATTTTGATTGAACTGCCAATGCTTTTGAAATCGCATCCACTTTTTCGGATGTATTTATAACTAATTCAGAATTATTAAATCCTTCTAATTCTTTATATCTTTTTCTGTCGATAATTCCTCTTCGTTTTTCGTTTGAAATGGGTGAGGAGTTAAAATAAACGCGATATAAATTATTATCTCGTTCTTCCAAATCGGAAGCTACTTGATCGATATCTTCAATTTTCTTATTCAAAAGAGCGTAACTCAACTTCAAATTTTCAATTTCTCTGGCTTGAATCTTATCTTTTGGTGTTTCAAAATAGGGTGTATTCATTAAAACTACAAAACAAAGAAATCCAAATAAAGCCGATGCAACCAAGAATAACAAGGCATAACCAAATTTTTCCCTTTTCTTCGGACTAATAATTCGGTAAGCTAAACTTTCTGGGTCGTAATAATACTTAACTTTCTTCGACATTTCTTAAATTATACTATTTTTGTAATCGTTTTAAGAATAACAATGGTTATACGAACAAATTTAAGAAATGTTTCAAACTAAACTATTTTTTATTTTTAAATCGTACTAATTTCGTGTATTAATATTCAAATTATGGGTGTAATAAAAGTAGAAGCTGTTTTCGATGCTACTAAATCAAAAGTTTGGGAAGCATTAACAAATTCAGAAATTATGAAAATTTGGTATTTTGATATAACAAATTTCAATTTGAATATTGGAAATAAATTCTCCTTTTATGAAGGTGAGAAAAAAGAATATCTTCACGAAGGTGAAATTTTGAAAGTGGAAGAAAATAAATTGTTACAACACACTTGGACACACCCAGAACAATCTAGTGGAACTTCTGTTTTAACTTGGAATATTGATGAGATTGATGGAAAATCAAAAGTTACATTGACTCACGAAGGTGTTGAAAGTTTTTCAGATGCTGGACCAAATTTTACTATTGCCAATTATGAAATGGGATGGAATGCTCTAGTAAAAACCAATTTGAGAAACTACCTTTACGGAATTAAAAAAATAGTTTTTACTCAAGAAATTAATGCTTCAGTAGAAACTGTTTGGAATAAAATGTGGGATAAAAAATCATATACTGAATGGACAATGCCATTTTGTGCTGGAACTTATTTTACAGGTGAAATAGAGCTAGGAAGTAGAATTCATTTTATTGCTCCAAGTTTTGAAGGAATGTACAGTGATGTGTTTTATCTTATTCCAAATAAATTGATTATTTTCAAACACATTGGAATGTTAAAAGATTTGAAAGAATTACCAATTGATGCCGAAACTGAAAAATGGACAGGTAGTTTTGAAACCTATAAATTAAATGAAGAAAACGGTGTTACAACAGTAACTGCCGAAATTGATTGCGTTCCTGAATATATCAATTACATGAACGAAAAATTTCCATTAGCATTACAAGAATTAAAAAAAAATATCAGAAAATAAATAAAATCCAAATAATGAAATCGCAAGACATTAGAAAAGCTTATCTCAATTTCTTTGAATCAAAAGGACATTTAATTGTTCCATCGGCACCAATTGTGCTTAAAGACGATCCAACCTTGATGTTTAATAACTCAGGAATGGCCCAATTCAAAGAATACTTTTTAGGAAATGGAACTCCGAAAAGTAGAAGAATAGCCGATACGCAAAAATGTCTTCGTGTTTCAGGAAAGCACAATGATCTTGAAGATGTAGGTTTTGACACTTATCATCACACTATGTTCGAAATGCTTGGAAACTGGTCTTTTGGAGATTATTTCAAGAAAGAAGCATTGGATTGGGCTTGGGAATTTCTTACCGAAGTTTTAAAATTAGACAAAGACCGTTTGTACGTTTCTGTATTTGAGGGAAATCCTGCAGAAAATGTTGCTTTTGACCAAGAAGCTTGGGATATTTGGAAACAATATGTTCCAGAAGATCGTATCATTCTTGGAAATAAAAAAGATAACTTCTGGGAAATGGGAGATCAAGGTCCGTGTGGTCCATGTTCAGAAATTCATATCGATTTAAGAACCGATGCTGAAAGAGCTGCAGTTTCTGGTAGAAGTTTAGTAAATGCCGATCATCCACAAGTAGTTGAAATTTGGAACAACGTTTTCATGGAATTCAACAGAAAAGCTGATTGTTCGTTAGAAAAACTACCAGCACAACACGTTGATACCGGAATGGGATTTGAGCGTTTGTGTATGGCGATGCAAAATGTAACTTCCAATTATGATACGGATGTTTTCACTCCGCTAATCGAAAAAGTAGAACAAATTACAGGATTAAAATATACTTCAAACGAAGTTAAAAACGTTTCAGAAGAACAAAATAAAACTAACATAGCTATTCGTGTAATTGTTGATCACGTTCGTGCGGTTGCCTTTGCAATTGCTGACGGACAATTACCATCCAACACTGGTGCAGGTTATGTAATTCGTAGAATTTTGCGTCGTGCGATTCGTTACGGATTTACATTTTTGAATACTAATGAACCTTTTATCAATAAATTAGTTGAAGTTTTAGCTAATCAAATGGGCGAATTTTTCCCAGAAATCAAATCGCAACAGCAATTGGTTACTAATGTAATCCGTGAAGAAGAAGCTTCGTTTTTAAGAACTTTAGACCAAGGTTTACAATTGTTAGATAAAGTTGTTGCTGAAACATCAGGGAAAGAAGTTTCAGGAGCAAAAGTTTTTGAATTGTACGATACGTTCGGATTTCCAAAGGATTTGACTGCGTTAATTTTAAAAGAAAAAGGATTTTCATACAACGAATCAGATTTCGAATCGGAATTACAAAAACAAAAAGCGCGTTCTCGTGCAGCTTCAGAGGTTTCTACAGAAGATTGGTCAGTTTTAATTCCAGGAAACGTAGAAACTTTCGTAGGTTATGACCAAACCGAAAACGAAGTAAAAATCACTAGAATTCGTAAAGTAGATTCAAAAAAAGATGGAATTTTATATCAAATTGTTTTAGACAACACAACATTTTATCCTGAAGGTGGAGGACAAGTGGGAGATAAAGGAACCTTAGTTTCTGCTAACGAAACCATTGATATTATTGATACTAAGAAAGAAAATAATTTAATATTACATTTTGCAAAACAACTTCCAGAAAATATTGAAGCAGGATTTGTAGCAAAAGTAAACACCGATTTAAGAACGTCAACTTCTAAAAATCACTCGGCTACGCATTTGATGCATTTAGCATTGAGAAACATTTTAGGAACACATGTGGAACAAAAAGGTTCGTTAGTAAATCCAAATTACTTGCGTTTTGACTTTTCGCATTTTTCTAAAGTTTCTGATGACGAATTACGTCAAGTTGAGGCAAGTGTAAATGAGCAAATCGAAGCACAATTGCAATTGGTAGAGCACAGAAATATTCCAATTAAAGAAGCTTTGGAGAAAGGCGCAATGGCTTTATTTGGAGAAAAATATGGTGATTCAGTAAGAATGATTGAATTTGGCGAAAGCAAAGAGCTTTGTGGTGGAATTCACGTAAAAAATACTGCAGATATTTGGCAGTTCAAAATCATTTCAGAAGGTGCAGTTGCCGCAGGAATTCGTCGTATTGAAGCAATCACTGGAGATGCTGTGAAAGATTTCTACAAAAATCAAGAAACAACTTTGGCAGAAATTAAGGAAACTTTGAAAAATCCACAAGATATTTTAAAATCGGTTGCTTCATTGCAAGACGATAATGCAAAGTTGAAAAAACAAATTGAGCAATTATTAAAAGAAAAAATAGACGGATTAAAAAATACGTTAGTTTCAGATTTTCAAGAAATAAACGGAATTAACTTTTTAGCTAAACAAGTTGATTTGTCAATGAGTTCAACTAAAGATTTAGCTCAAGCTATTGGAACATCTAAACCAAACTCATTCGTGTTTTTAGCTTCGGTTGAAGATGACGCTCCTAATATTCACTGCTACATTTCAAAAGAATTGGTTACAGAAAAATCATTAAATGCTGGAAATGTAATCAGAGAATTAGGTAAATACATTGACGGAAATGGTGGAGGACAGCCATTCTTCGCATCTGGAAAAGGAAAACATGTTTTGGGAATAAAGGATGCTTTGGAGAAAGTGGTTGAGTTTGTGAAATAGATAAACAGAAAAATGTAAATTGTAATCCTGATTTGTTTTTAACTTATCAGGATTGTTTTTTTTATATATTTGATAATAATTTTGAAAGTGATATAAATCTCATGAACTTCACCACTAAAATACCTATTCAAAAGTCAAATTTTCCTATAGATTATAATTCTAAAATTATTTCTATTGGTTCGTGTTTTGCTGAAAATATGGGAGAAAAATTTGAGTATTTTAAGTTTCAAAATTGTGTAAATCCTTTTGGAATTATTTTTAATCCAATATCTATTGAAAATCTTATAAATAGAGCTGTAAATAAAATTGAGTTTACAGAAAAAGACATTTTTTTTCATAACGATTTATGGCATTGTTATGAAGTTCATTCCCTTTTAAGTGATACTTCTTCAGAATTGATGTTGGAGAAATTAAATAAAATTTTACATTTTTTTAGAACTCAAATTATAGAAGCATCTCATTTTATTATTACTTACGGAACCTCATGGATTTATAGAAATAAAGTTTCTAATAAAGAGGTAGCTAATTGTCATAAAGTACCACAAAATCAATTTGATAAGGAAGTTTTATCTGTTGAAATTATTGAAAAATCAATTGAGGATTCAATCAAATTAATTCAGAAAATAAATCCAAAGTGTAATTTTATTTTCACCATTTCGCCAGTGCGACATATAAAAGATGGATTTGTAGAAAACCAAAGAAGTAAAGCGCATTTAATTACTGCTCTGCAAAAAGTTGTCACATTAAGCCTGTCGAAGTGCAACTATTTTCCTTCCTATGAAATTATGATGGACGAACTTCGTGATTATCGATTTTATGCCGATGATATGCTACATCCAAGTCAGTCGGCTATCGATTATATTTGGATAAAATTCTTTGAAAGTTATATTTCAGAAAATGAATTTGCAACGATGAATCAAGTTTGCGAAATACAACGAGCATTGAAACACCGACCATTCAATCCTAATTCTGAAAATCATCAAATATTTTTAAAAAAAGTGAATGAAAAAATTCGTACTTTAGTCTCAAGATATCCGCAAATACAATTTTAAAATGTCGCAACAAACTCCTCCTAAAGTGGGCTTTTTTGGAGCCTTATCAGAATTTCGAAAATGGGCAGTTTTAATTCTAATAGGATTAGTTTTGTCTTTTGGATATAAATTTTTTACTACCAAAAGCGAAACGTCTTCGATAGAATATGATACTAATTTAATACAACAACAAATTAAAAATGTTGGAAAACTAGTTGTAACTGAAGGCCATTTTGCCGAAGTTCTAACTTATAAAGACAGAAAAGAAACTTATATTCCGGGTTTGAGTTTTGATAAAAAAGCTTTAGTCGTCATCAATGCTGATGTAACTGTAGGTTTTGATTTAAGCAAAGTAAAATATGATATTGATGCAAAAAATAAAACAGTAACCATCACAAACATTCCTGAAGAAGAAATAAAAATTAGTCCTGATATAAAATATTATGATACTGAATCTTCAACTTTCAATGAATTTACAGGAGATGATTATAATAAAATCAATAAATTGGCTAGAGAGAATTTAAAAAAGAAAATAGATAAATCTACTTTAAAATCAAATGCTAAAAATAGATTAATTAGCGAATTATCTAAGATTTTAATTCTAACAAGTTCTATGGGTTGGACTTTAAAATATGATGGTGAGGTGGTTAATAATAATCAAGAGTTTCAATATAAAATAAAAGGGTAAAAGCAACTCTGAATTTCAAGTTCACTTTTACAAAAACCAATTACTATTTAATCAATAAACTATAATTTATTTTCCAAGCTTTGCCATCCACCACCATTCATAACATCAATACCGCTGTTTTTCAAAATCGATGCAGCTTGTGCACTTCGCATACCACTTCTGCAACATACAATTACAGGTTTTTCTAATCTTTTAATTTCATTAACCTTAGAAAAAATGTTGTCTAACGGAATGTTTTTAGAGTTCTTAATATGACCTTCTCTAAACTCACTAACTGTTCTTACATCAATAATAACGGCTCCTTTGTCCATATATTCTTTTACACTTTCCGATTTTCCGCCAAAACCTAACATACTTAATAATCCCATGTTTTATATTTTTAATTTGTTTTCTATTTCAGATTTCTACAGCAAAATTAATGGTATACATCCTATAAATTTGTAACAAAAGTTACCCAACTAAAAATATTCTATATATTTGACACCAATGAAGATTACCGACCGAAAAGCCGAAATCATAAATGTAGCCGCAAAACTTTTCAAAGAAAAAGGATACAGCGCTGTGACCATGCGTGATATAGCTCAAGCTATGGATATCAAAGCAGCAAGTTTATATAATCACATTAAATCCAAGCAAGAAATTTTAGTTTTAATCATCATCGAAATTGCAGAAGAATTTACTTCTGTAATCGATGAAATCCTTGCTTCAAGCGATTCAACTATCCAAAAAATCGAACGAGTTATCCAACTTCACATCGATATTACACTCAGAAATTCAGATGCGTTAGCCTGCCTAAACAACGATTGGATGCACTTAACCGATGATGATTTAATTTATTTCATCAAAATGCGAAACGACTATGAAGAAAGTTTTCGACAAATAATCAAAACCGGAATAGCCAACGGCGAAATAAAAAACTTAAACATCGAAGTAATCATCTTCTCAACACTGTCAACATTAAGAACACTTTACCTTTGGTACGGAAAGAAAAAAACAATAAAACCCGAAGTTTTAAAAGCAAATATGATTCAAGTCCTGCTAAACGGAATTGTATAAAACGACAAGAAAACTTTGCGTCTCTGCGACTTTGCGAGAAATAGAAAAAGTACTTAAAACAAAAAATTATAACGTTTTCGTAACATATTAAAATTTTCACTAAATTTGCATAACAAACTAACAAGTGTTAGTTAAAAATTACTCAGGGGTTATGTCAAAATTTCACAGCATAAAAATTGCCGATATTTACAAGGAAACCAAAGATTGTTCCGTGCTTTCTTTTGAGATTCCACAAGAATTAAAGCAAGAATTTCAATACAAACCAGGACAACATCTCACGCTAAAAGCTGTAATTGACGGTGAAGATGTTCGTCGTTCTTATTCGTTATGTTCCTCTCCAATCGAAAATAAATGGAAAGTAGCCGTTAAAAAAATCAATGGCGGATTGTTTTCAACTTACGTAAACGAAACGCTAAAAAGTGGTGATATCCTAGAAATAATGCCACCAAGCGGAAAGTTCAATGTAGAAATTGATACCCAAAAAGCCAAAAATTATATAGCATTCGCAGCAGGAAGCGGCATCACGCCAATTCTGTCAATTATAAAAACACATTTAAAATCAGAGCCAAACAGCACATTTAAATTATTTTATTTAAATCGTTCCGTAAAATCCATTATCTTTAAAGAAGAAATTGAACAACTTAAAAACGTGTATTTCAATCGTTTCGAAATTTTTCATTTCCTAACCAAAGAACATCGAGCATCCGAATTATTTAATGGAAGATTTACCAAAGAAAAAATTCAGGTTTTAACCGAAAAAATAATCGACATTCCAGCAACTGACGATTGTTTCATTTGCGGACCAGAAGATATGATTTTTCTATTGCGCGACGAATTAACAGCTGCAGGATTGAATCAAGATAAAATACATTATGAGTTGTTCACTTCCGGAATTTCCGAAGAAGACAAAAAGCGTATTCAAAGAATAGTAGAAAATAAAGTAAACGGAACCGATATCACCATCATCGACGGTGGAAAAGAATTCCATTTCGTAATGGACGAAGCCTACGATAACATTCTCGATGGCGCATTAGCAGCCGGAGCCGATTTACCATTTGCTTGCAAAGGCGGTGTATGCAGCACGTGCAAATGCAAAGTTTTAGAAGGCGAAGTCGAAATGAAAGTCAACTACGCTTTAGACGCACACGAAGTCGCAAAAGGATTGGTTTTGAGCTGTCAAGCCGTTCCAACAACCGACAAAGTTGTAGTTGATTTTGGCGTGTAATGTCAGGCTGAGCTAGGTTTATATTGAGCTTGTCGAAATATCGAAGTCAGAAGCGAATGGCTAGTGAGTTTTTGCAATCCATTTTCCTGCTTTCCGCAGTATCTTTTTTGTCACGCCGAGCGCAGTCGAGGTGCTTTTATAACAAAAAAGGATACTTGCTCCAATCAGGGCTAGAAAGTAAACGAATTGAATAAAAATAAAATATAAAACAACACTATCTTAATGAACCTTAATAACTTAATGGTTTAAAAGAAAAAATATAATTTGCGAATTTGTGGTAAAAAAGGTCTTTGCGACTCCGCGACTTTGCGAGAAATAAAAAAATCTTAATGAACCTTAATAACTTAATGGTTTAAAAAGAAAAAATATAATTTGCGAATTTGCGGTATAAAGAGGTCTTTGCGACTCCGCGACTTTGCGAGAAATAAAAATAACTTAATGAACCTTAATAACTTAATGGTTCAAAAGAAAAAAAATAATAATCGTTCAAAGTTACTGCAAAGTAAAATATTACGGCGACTGAACACTGAACACTAATTCAAAAAAGTATGTCAGAAAAAGAAGTAAAAAATTTAGAAGCAATTTTCGATGCACGAATTGCAAGAGACGAAAAAATCGAGCCCAAAGATTGGATGCCCGAAAAATACCGTCAAACACACATTCGTCAAATTTCACAACACGCACATTCCGAAATTGTAGGAATGCTACCCGAAGGAAATTGGATAACACGTGCACCATCGTTAAAACGAAAAGTAGCGCTTTTGGCTAAAATACAAGACGAAGCCGGGCATGGATTATACCTGTATTCTGCTTGTGAAACTTTAGGTGTATCACGCGAAGAATTATACGAACAATTGCATTCTGGAAAAGCAAAATATTCTAGTATTTTCAATTATCCAACACTAACTTGGGCCGATATGGGTGCCATTGGTTGGCTAGTTGATGGTGCTGCTATCATAAATCAAGTGCCTTTATGTTCCACATCTTTTGGACCTTACGCAAGAGCAATGGTTCGTGTATGTAAAGAAGAAAGTTTTCACCAACGTCAAGGTTTTCAAATTATGATGACATTGGCAGAAGGAACTCCAGAGCAAAAAGAAATGGCACAAGATGCATTAAACCGTTGGTGGTGGCCATCATTAATGATGTTAGGACCATTAGACGCCGAATCAGTTCACACTGAACAATCGATGAAATGGAAACTAAAACGCAAAAGCAACGACGATTTGCGTCAACAATTTGTAGACCAAACTGTTCCTCAAGCGAAAATGATTGGCTTAACCATTCCAGATCCAGATTTAAAATGGAACGAAGAAAAACAATCTTATGATTTTGGTGAAATGAATTGGGATGAATTTTGGCAAGTAGTAAAAGGCCACGGACCATGTAACAAAGAACGTATCTCTTCAAGAGTAAACGCTTGGGAAAAAGGAAAATGGGTTCGCGACGCTGCAATGGCTTACGCTGAAAAACAAGCAAACAAAGAAGTAAAACAAGCAATATAATTCAGTTGTCAGTTATCTGTTATCAGTTTTAACTGAAAACCGACAACCGACAACCGACAACTTTCAACACTATGAAAAACTGGCCACTTTGGGAAGTATTTATAAGAAGTAAAAACGGATTAGAACACCGCCATTGCGGAAGTTTACACGCAAGCGATGCAACAATGGCATTAGAAAACGCACGCGATGTTTACACACGACGTATGGAAGGTGTAAGTATTTGGGTTGTTCCATCAGCACAAATCACAGCTTCAAATCCAGACGACAGCGCTGAACTTTTCGATCCTGCAAAAGACAAAGCCTACCGTCATCCAACTTTTTACGAATTGCCAGATGAATTAAAACACATGTAGAATTTGAAATAAGTTTTAATTAAAAGACCTTAACTGTCTTATAAAGTTTAAACTTAATTTTTCTTAATTTCTTAAGGGTTTAAAAAACAAAAAATGAACAACAATTTAATTCAATACATATACGGAATTGCAGATAATTCTCTAATTCTAGGACAACGTCTCGGTGAACTTTGCGGTCACGGTCCAAGTCTAGAAACCGATATTGCAATGACCAATATTTCACTAGATTTATTCGGTCAAGTACGAAGCTATTATCAATACGCAGCCCAATTAATTGGAGGTGATGCCACAGAAGATACAATCGCTTTCTTGAGAAAAGAAAGAGACTATAAAAACGTTCTGTTGGTTGAACAACCCAATCAAGATTTTGCCAATTCCATTGCAAGACAATTTCTATTCGATGTCTATCATTTATTAGTGTTAGAAGAATTACAAAACAGTAATGATGTGACATTATCTGCGATAGCCAAAAAAAGCATTAAAGAAGTTTCCTATCACACAAGATTTTCTTCCGATTGGATTAGAAGATTAGGCGACGGAACCGAAGAAAGTCATAACAGAATCCAATCCGCAATCAACGATTTGTGGATTTTCACTGACGAATTATTTCATCAAACCGATGCAGATAAAGCAATGGTAACTGAAGGAATAGGAGTAGATGTAACACTTTTAAAAACAAATTATTTTAAAAAAATAAACGAAATTTTAGAAGAAGCAACATTGCAAATTCCAACAATAGAATACTTTCAAAAAGGAGGAAAACAAGGAATTCACAGCGAACATATGGGATATCTTTTAGCACAAATGCAATACATGCAATTAGCTTATCCGAATATGAATTGGTAGAAAATGATTTGTCATTCTGAACTTGTTTCAGAATCTCATAAAAACAAAAATGACAGAAACAACAGAACATATCGACCAAAAACTATTCGAAATTCTCGAAACAGTATCTGATCCGGAAATTCCAGTTTTATCGATTATGGAAATGGGAGTAGTGCGTTCTGCCAAAATAATAGATGGAATTGTAGAAGTTCAAATCACACCAACCTACAGCGGTTGCCCAGCGATGGATGTAATTGGAGATGATATAAAATTGGCATTCAAACAAAAAGGCTACGAAGCCAAAGTAGAACTAATCCTTTCGCCAGCATGGACAACCGATTGGATTACTCCAAAGGGCAGAGCAGCATTAGAAAAATACGGAATTGCTTCACCATTATCAGAATCAGCTGATAAAGAAGCGCTTCTAGGTAATAAAAAATTAGTAAAATGTCCGCAATGCGGTTCATTGAACACAAAATTAGTAAGTCAATTTGGTTCCACAGCATGCAAAGCATTTTTCCAATGCGAAGATTGCCTAGAACCATTCGACTACTTTAAATGTTTAAAATAAATTCCCATGAAAATGGGAATCTTTTGAAATCAAACCCTTAATGAAGCTTAATTTCTTAATGGTTTAAAAAATAAAATAAGGTATGAGCAATTCAATAGAACTAAAAATTGAAAACAATGTCGCGTGGATTTCACTCAACAGACCCGAAGTTTTCAATAGTTTCAATCGAGAAATGGCGTTTTTGTTACAAGAAACTTTAGATAATTGTGAAAACGATACAAATGTACGCGCAATAGTAATCACCGGAAACGGAAAAGCATTTTGCGCCGGACAAGACCTAAAAGAAGTAACCGATCCAGAATTAAATCCAGGTTTCAGAAAAATATTGGAAGAACACTATAATCCAATCATCCAAAAAATCCGAAACATAGAAAAGCCAATTATAGGAGCTGTAAACGGAGTTGCTGCTGGAGCAGGTGCAAACATTGCTTTAGCTTGCGATATTGTCGTAGCAACCGATCACGCAAGTTTTATTCAAGCTTTCAGCAAAATCGGTTTAATTCCAGACAGCGCAGGAACTTTCTTCTTGCCAAGATTAATTGGTTTCCAAAAAGCAACAGCTTTAATGATGTTAGGCGACAAAGTATCTGCTGAAGAAGCATTAAATATGGGTATGATTTATAAAATTTATCCAAGTTCATTTTTTGAAGAAGAAGTAATGACTTTAGCAACCACTTTAGCTCAAATGCCAACAAAAGCTATTGGTTTAACCAAAAGATTATTAAATCAATCGGTGACAAATAATCTAGAACAACAACTAGCTTTAGAATCAGATTTACAAATCGAAGCCAGTTCGTCCAACGATTACAAAGAAGGCGTAACCGCTTTCGTAGAAAAAAGAAAACCAGAATTCAAAGGAAATTAAAGTTCCGTAGGAACAATATATAGGTAGCATGAAAATCGCAATAATAGGTTCAGGAACAATGGGAAGTGGCATCGCGCAAGTTGCCGCAACAGCAGGTTGTGAAGTAAAAATTTACGACACCAATCTCGATGCGCTTGCCAAAAGCAAATCTAATCTCGAAAATACGCTATCTAAATTAGTCGAAAAAGCAAAAATAGACGAGCACGAAAAATCCCGAATCGAAAACAACATTTCCTACGCACACACATTAGGAGAATTATCGCATTCTGATTTAGTCATCGAAGCTATAATTGAAAATATGGAAATCAAGCGAAAATTATTTTCAGAATTAGAAAATTACGTCTCGCCCGAAACCATTTTAGCATCCAATACGTCTTCTTTATCAATAGCTTCCATTGCTGCTTCTTGCCAAAAACCAGAACGCGTCATTGGAATTCACTTTTTTAATCCAGCACCATTAATGCAATTGGTTGAGGTAATACCAGCGGTTCAAACCAGCGAAGAAGTACTCCAAAAATCTGTGCAAATTATCTCCGATTGGAAAAAAGTAGTTGCCGTTGCAAAAGACACACCAGGCTTCATTGTAAACCGTGTAGCAAGACCATTTTACAGTGAAAGTTTGCGAATTTACGATGAAGGTGTAGCCGATTTTGCAACAATCGATTGGGCTTTAAAAATCATCGGAAATTTCAAAATGGGACCTTTTGAACTTATGGATATGATAGGTCACGATGTAAATTATATAGTAACAGAAACAGTATTCACAGCGTTCTATTTCGATCCAAAATTCAAACCATCATTCACACAAAAAAGATTGTTGGAAGCCGGATTTTTAGGAAGAAAATCAGGACGAGGTTTTTACAATTACAATCAAGAATTACCAGCACCAACAGAAGATACTGTTTTAGCAAAAACCATTTTCGAAAGAGTAATCGTAATGCTAATCAACGAAGCAGCCGACACATTATTTTTAAACATCGCATCAGCCAAAGACATCGACAACGCTATGACCAAAGGAGTAAATTACCCAAAAGGATTACTAGCTTGGGCAGACGAACTCGGAATCAATTGGTGCGTAGAAAAATTAGACGAATTATACAACGAATACCACGAAGATAGATACCGTTGCAGTCCAATTTTAAGAAGAATGAATAGAGAAAACAAATCTTTTTACTAAATAAACTTAGAGAACCTTGCGTAATATCTTGCGATCTTTGCGGTTAAAATAAACAAATGGAAGGAACCAAAATACCATACAAAATGTTGTCTCAAGATGCCTACAGTCAATGGCTCGGCATCGAAATTCTCGAATGTGAAATCGGTCGATGCAAAGTAGCTATGACGATTCGCAAAGAAATGCTCAACAGTATGTACAAAGCCCACGGTGGAATCACCTATTCGTTAGCCGACACCGCTTTCGGATTCGCAGCCAACACGCACGGTAAATTTTCGGTTTCCATCGAAACCTCAATAAATCACATCGAAGCCGTGAGCGAAGGCGATTATTTAACCGCCGAATCAGTAATAGAAAAAGTAAATAACAAGTTAGGATTCAATATAATAGAAGTAAAACGAGGTGATGAATTAGTGGCGCTTTTTAAAGGTGTAGTCTATCGCACCCAAAAAGATTGGGAAGAATAATTAACAATTAACAATTGATAATTGACAATTGAAGTTTTTGGGTTTATAATTATCCATTATTAATTATCAATTATCCATTAATAAAAAAATGGAAGCATACATCATAGACGGAGTAAGAACTCCAATAGGAAGTTACCAAGGAACATTATCATCGGTTCGCCCAGATGATTTAGGAGCTTTGGTCATCAAATCCGTAGTAGAAAAAAATCCAAACATTCAAATCGATGCTTACGACGACGTAATCATGGGTTGTGCCAATCAAGCTGGTGAAGACAATCGTAATGTGGCTAGAATGTCACTTTTATTAGCAGGATTGCCTTATTCAGTTCCAGGCGAAACGGTAAACCGTCTTTGCAGTTCAGGATTATCAGCTATAATCCACGCCAATAGAGCCATAAAAGCAGGCGACGGACACATCTTTATAGCAGGCGGAATCGAAAACATGACACGCGGACCACTAGTAGTTTCCAAACCATCATCAGCTTATGGAACCGATTCTAAAATGTACGACACCAGTTTCGGATGGAGATTCATAAATCCAAAACTACACGCGATGTACGGCGCAGATGCGATGGGTGAAACTGCCGAAAATCTTGTAGAAAAATATAATATTACTCGTGAAGATCAAGATGCGTTTGCTTTACATAGTCAACTGAAAGCAACTGCAGCGCAAACTTCAGGAAGATTAGCCAAAGAAATAGTTACGGTTGAAATTCCACAACGAAAAGGCGATGCGATTCAATTTTCCAAAGACGAATTCATCAAACCAACCACATCAATGGAAGGTTTAGCCAAATTACGTCCAGCATTCAAAAAAGACGGAAGCGTAACTGCAGGAAATGCATCAGGATTAAATGACGGCGCTTGTGCAACAATAATTGCATCAGAAGAAGCTGTTAAAAAATATAACCTAAAACCATTGGCTAGAATTGTAAGTTCATCGGTGGTTGGAGTAGAGCCAAGAATCATGGGAATTGGCCCAGTAGAAGCTACCAAAAAAGCATTAGAAAAAGCAGGTTTAACCTTAGATCAAATCGACATTATAGAATTAAACGAAGCATTTGCAGCACAAAGTATAGCGTGCATCCGCGAATTAGGACTAAAAGACAACGATTCAAGAATAAATCCGAATGGTGGAGCCATCGCAATTGGTCATCCACTAGGAGTAACCGGAGCAAGAATCGCCTATTCAGCAGCATTAGAATTACAACTAACAGGAAAACGATATGCATTAATCACAATGTGTATCGGTGTTGGTCAAGGCTATGCCGCAATCATAGAAAGAGTTTAATTGAAAGTGTAAAAGATACAAAAGACAATTACAAACTAGCCCTGATTGGAGCAATCCACCGTGTGGTGCGGAAAGCAGGAACATGGATTACAAATAAAGACCAAGCCATTCGCTTCAAAAAAGTTTTGGCTGGATAATATAAAAACTTAGCGAGCTTTGCGTATATCATTGCGCTCTTCGCGGTTAAAAGAAAAAGTATGAACAAAACACAACATTACGTACAAGGAAAATGGACGTCAGCAACCGGAGAAGGAAAACCTTCTTACGATGCTGTAACAGGTGAATTCATCGCAGAAACTTCTGTGGAAGGATTGGATATTCCTGCCATTTTGCATTATGGAAGAACAAAAGGCGGCGATAAACTTCGCAAAATGACCTTCCAAGAGCGTGGCAATATGATTAAAAGTTTGGCGATGTATTTAACCAAACGCAAAGAAGCTTTTTACGAAATCAGTTATAGAACAGGTGCCACTCGCGTAGATTCGTGGATAGACATAGAAGGTGGTTTCGGAAACTTATATGCTAATGCGTCCTTACGAAAATTATTCCCAAACCAATCCTATCATGTAGAAGGAGATTCAATCGATTTGTCAAAAGGTGGACGATTTATGGCGCATCATATTTTGGTTCCTAAAAAAGGAGTAGCGATTCACATCAACGCTTTCAATTTCCCAATTTGGGGAATGTTAGAAAAATGTGCTTGTAATTGGATGGCGGGAATGCCAGCTGTTGTTTTGCCAGCTCCTGTTACAGCCTATTTAACCGAAGCTGTTGTTCGTGAAATTATCGCATCCAATATATTGCCAGAAGGTGCATTACAATTAATTTCGGGAACAGCTAGAAACATTTTTGATACCGTTGAAAGTCAGGATGTGATTACGTTTACAGGTTCGGCAGCCACAGGACGATTGTTGAAATCACATCCAAGGTTAATTCAAGAATCAGTTCCATTTACCATGGAAGCCGATAGTTTGAATGCATCCATTTTAGGAGAAGACGCGGTTCCAGGAACACCAGAATTTGATTTATTCATCAATCAGGCGCGTAGTGAAATTACGGTAAAAGCCGGACAAAAATGTACCGCAATTCGTAGAATGATTGTTCCTGAAAAACTCATGGATGACGTTCAAACTGCTCTCTCAAAATCATTAGACAAAGTTGCCATCGGTGACCCAAGATTAAAAGAAGTCCGAATGGGTGCCTTGGTAAGTAAAGACCAAGTCGAAGTTCTAAAAGGAAGAGTTCAAGAATTATCAAAATCTGCCAAAATAGTTTACGGCGACTTAGAAAAAACCAACATAATCGGAGCCGATGAAAAAGGGGCTTTTGTAAGTCCAATTTTACTTCGCGAAGACAATCCATTCACCAATTTAGCCATTCACGAAACGGAAGCTTTTGGTCCGGTTTCAACGATTATGCCTTATAAAAATCTTGATGAAGCTATTGAATTAGCTCAAATGGGTAAAGGTTCATTGGTGTCGTCAATAGTTACAAATTCAGACGAAATTGCTAAAGAATACGTAGTAAACGCAGCATCACATCACGGTAGAATTTTAGTACTAAATCGTGAAAATGCCAAACAAAGTACAGGTCACGGTTCGCCATTGCCATTGTTGGTGCATGGTGGTCCAGGACGTGCTGGTGGTGGAGAAGAAATGGGTGGTGTTCGAGGAATAAAACACTACATGCAACGTTGCGCCATTCAAGGTTCGCCAACAACTTTAACCGAAATCACAGGAATTTATCAAGCTAATTCTGCTTACAAAGAAATCACGCAACATCCGTTTCAATACCATTGGGAAGACATCCAACCCGGAATGTCATTGCGAACTCACAACAGAACAGTTACCGATACCGATATTATTAATTTTGCTAATATCACTTGGGATCATTTTTACGCACATACCGATATTACTTCGCTTGACGGAAGTATTTTTAAGAAAAGAACTGCTCACGGTTACTTCATTTTAGCCGCTGCTGCAGGTTTGTTCGTGTACCCAAATAAAGGTCCGGTTGCCGCTAATTACGGATTGGAAGAATGTCGTTTCTTGCGTCCAATTTACCATAACGATACCGTTTATGTGCGTTTAACGTGCAAGCAAAAAGTCGATAGAGATGTAGCTTCAGCAGAACATCCAAGCGGAATAGTAAAATGGTTTGTTGAGGTTTTTGATACAGAAAACGAATTGGTTGCAGTTGCCACAATTCTAACAATGGTGCAGAAAAAACAAGAAGTTTTTGTTGAAATGACGGATGAAAAAATAGCCGAATGTTTGAATAAACTTACGGAAAATACAAAACCAAGTTGGGGAATTCTAACGCCGCAACATTTGTTAGAACATTTGGAACAAGGCTACCGAATCATGTCGGGTGAAATTCAGGATTTCGAAATCGCAACACCAGAAAAGATTTTGGATAAAGTCCATAATTCGTTATATAATTACGATAAATTTCCAATGGGAACCAAGTTTCCAACGATGAAAAAAGACCAATTGGAAGACTTAATTCATTCTGATTTTGAGACAGCCAAAGCCAAATTTTTTGAAGCTAGAGAACAATATAAAACCTTTTTCAAAGAAAATCCAGAAGCGGTTTTAAAGAATATGGTTTTTGGAGAAATGAATAAATACGCTTCTTATCTGTTAGAAAGAAAGCATTTGAACCATCATTTTGAACAATTTAATATTTTGTAAAATAATAATTTGGAGCTAATCCTGCTATCCGCTGTATCTTTTTCTTTTTAAAGAAAAAAGAAAAAGGATGCCGCTACTATCAGGGCTAGGAATAAGTAGTAACGAAGAAAAAAAATATTTAAAATAACAAAAGCTTTGCACCTTAGCGTCTTTGCGAGAAACAAACACAGCAAACCTTGCGAAAACCTCGCGACTTTGCGGTTAAATAAAAATATGGAAGCATACGTAAAACAAAACATACAAAACAACATCGCCACTATCGAGTTTTTTCATCCAGAGCAAAACTCCTTACCGGGCAATATTCTAGCACAATTAGCCAACACAATTACAGAAGTTGGAAATAATAATGAGGTAAAAGTAATCATCTTAAAAAGTGGTGGCGATAGAACTTTTTGTGCCGGAGCAAGTTTTCAAGAACTAATTTCCATCAACGATGCCGATACCGGAAAAGTATTTTTCTCAGGATTTGCCAACGTAATCAACGCCATGAGAAAATGCCCGAAATTCATCATCGGAAGAATTCAAGGAAAAACCGTTGGTGGCGGAGTAGGCATAGCAGCATCAACCGATTATTGTATGGCAACAAAATTCGCTGCCATAAAATTATCCGAATTAAATGTGGGAATCGGACCATTCGTAGTTTCGCCAGCCATCGAAAGAAAAATGGGAGTTTCAGCCATGTCACAAATTGCAATTGACGCTAATACATTTTATGATGCTAATTGGGCAAAAGAAAAAGGATTGTTTGCTAATGTGTATGAATCCATTGAAGAAATGGACGAAGCCGTTCAAAAATTCGCCGAACATTTGTGCACCTACAATCCAGAAGCAATGCTCGAAATGAAAAAGGTATTTTGGAGAGGAACAGAAGATTGGGACAATTTATTAGCCGAAAGAGCCGCTATTAGCGGAAGATTAGTGTTGTCTGATTTTACAAAAGAAACGTTGAATAAGTTTAAGTAAGAAGATAGAGGCAAGGAGCAAGAGACAAGAAAAATTTCTTAGAAGGATGTCTTTCATCTTGCAGCGAAGCGGTCTTTCATCTATAATCTAAAAATATGGTATACGAATTCAAAGGGTTCATCCCAGTAATACACGAAAGTAGTTTTATCCATCCGCAAGCTGCGGTAACGGGTAACGTGATTATTGGAAAAAATGTTTACGTTGGACCAGGCGCAGCTATTCGTGGTGATTGGGGCGAAATCATTATTGAAGATGGCTGTAACGTTCAAGAAAACTGTACGATTCATATGTTTCCAGGAAAGTCAATGGTATTGAAAGCTGGAGCGCACATAGGTCACGGAGCGATTATTCACGGAGCAAATATCGGAAAAAATTGTTTGGTCGGAATGAACGCTGTAATTATGGATGACGTGAATGTTGGAGATGAATGTATCATTGGCGCATTAAGTTTCGTAAAAGCCGGAATGCAAATTCCAAATCGTAAAATGGTAGTTGGAAATCCAGCTGCAATAATAAAAGACGTTTCCGATGAAATGATTGATTGGAAAACCAAAGGAACAGCTTTATATCAACAGTTGCCAAAAGAGTGTTACGAAACCTTAAAAGCAGTTGAACCGTTACGAGAAATTCCAGCAAATCGACCAACACAAGAAGCATTTTATAAAACATTAGAAGAATTTAAAAAATCGTAGAGACAACACATTGCGTTGTCTGTACAACAAAATATAAAAATGGCAATAACAGAATTCAAAATGCCCAAAATGGGTGAAAGTATTTCCGAAGCTACCATAATCAGTTGGTTGAAAAACGTAGGTGATTTTGTGGAAGCCGAAGAAACCATTCTAGAAGTGGCTACCGATAAAGTCGATAGTGATGTGCCTGCGCCAGTTTCTGGAGTAATCACGGAAATTCGTTTTCAGAAAGATGATGTGGTTGAAGTGGGAACTGTTTTGGCGTTGATTGATGCTGATGGAAAAACAGAAGCAAGAAACAAGAAGCAAGATGTTGCTGTTGAGAAAAATGAAGTTATATTAACTTCACAAAATCAACAATTGCCGACTGACAACCGAAAACTGACAACCAATCCAAATGCTTTCATATCACCATTAATCATCTCAATTGTACAAAAAGAGAATCTTTCAATTGAGGAATTACAAACCATTCCTGGTTCAGGAACCGATGGACGTTTGCAAAAAAGCGATGTTTTTAATTATCTAAAGAACCGTAAATATCCTATTCAGTCAAAACCGATATCTGACAATCGACAACCTGCAACTTCATCTTATCCTAAACCAAAAATCAATTTCGTAGAAGGAAAAGACCGAATTGTAGAAATGGACAGAATGCGCAAAATGATTGCCGATCATATGGTATATTCTAAGCAAACTTCGCCTCACGTAACTTCTTATATTGAAGTCGATGTGACAAATTTGGTGAGTTGGAGAAACGAAAACAAAGATAAATTTCAGGAAAAGCACAATGAAAAATTGACGTTTACACCAGTATTCGTTCAAGCTGTAGCAAAAGCTGTAGCCGATTTTCCAATGATTAATGTTTCGGTAGATGAGAAAAATATTATCGTTCACAATGATATTAATATCGGAATGGCAACCGCATTACCATCAGGAAATTTAATAGTTCCTGTAGTGAAAAATGCCAATGAAAAAGATTTAGTCGCTTTAGCAAAAGATGTAAATAATTTGGCAGAAGCTTCAAGAAATAACAAGTTAAAACCTGAACAAATTCAAGGAAGTACTTTCACCATTTCCAACGTAGGAACTTTTGGAAGTTTGATGGGAACACCAATCATAAACCAACCTGAAGTTGCGATTTTAGCTTTAGGAATTATCAAAAAACGTCCCGAAGTTATCACAACTGAAAAAGGTGACGAAATCGCCATCAGAAGTATGATGTATCTTTCTTTATCGTTCGACCATAGAGTAGTGGACGGATTTTTAGGAGGTTCATTCTTAAGAAAAGTAGGCGATTATTTAGAACAATTTGACACAAACACAACAATATAACATTATGGAAACAGTAATGACACAAGCAATAAAAATAACTAAAGTTTCACAATCAAGAGTTTCAGAAGTAAATCTTGAAAACATTACCATGGGAACCAATTTTACTGATCATATGTTTATTTGTGATTATGAAAATGGAGAATGGAGCAATCCAAGAATTGAACCATTAGCTTTAATTCCAACGCATCCAGCAGCGATGGCTTTACATTACGGACAAGCCATTTTTGAAGGAATGAAAGCAACTTTAGGGAAAGACGGAACACCATTATTATTTCGTCCTGATGAAAACGCAAAACGAATGAATTTTAGTGCTGACCGAATGGGAATGCCTTCATTTCCAGAAGATTTATTTGTAGAAGCATTAAAACAATTCACCGCTTTAGAGAAAAATTGGATTCCAACATCCACAGGAAGTGCTTTGTATTTGCGTCCGTTTATGTATGCTGATGAGGCTTTTATCGGAATGCGTGCAGCAACAAGTTTCAAATTCATCGTAATGGCATCGCCAGCGGGACCATTTTTCAGTAGAAAAATTAAATTGTACGCCGAGAAAAAATACGTTCGTGCCGTAAATGGTGGAACAGGAGAAGCCAAAGCCGCAGGAAATTATGCAGCAGCCATTCGTCCCACGGAATACGCCAAAGCAAAAGGTTTTGACCAAGTTTTATGGTTAGATGCCCAAGATTTTGAATACATTCAAGAAGTGGGAACAATGAATATCTTCTTCAAAATTGATGGGAAATTGATTACGCCGAGTCTAACAGGTTCTATTTTATCGGGAATTACCCGAATGAGCGTAATCGATTTATTAAGAAGTAAAGGTTTTGAAGTAACAGAAAGACCAATCAAAATGTCTGAAATTATCGAAGCATCTCAAAATGGAACTCTAGAAGAAGCATTCGGAACAGGAACAGCAGTTGGAATTGCAATGGTAGAAGAAATTGGTAATAACGATTTGTCTATTAAATTTCCAGCAGAAAATCCAGTTTCGGTAATGGTAAATGATACTTTGAATGCTATTAAAGTTCAAGATATCAAAGATGAATTTGGTTGGATTGTAGAAGCAAAATAATATTTAACCGCAAGGTTCGAAAAGAAGGCGCAACGAACGCAAAGTTTTTTACTTTTCAGATAAGCATTAAATAAATGAATTTAGATAAATCGATTCTTAAAAAAGCATTTTCAACAATGGCAACTGCCAAAGCCATGGCAACCTTGTATGAAGATAATTTCAAAATAGTTTCCAAATACGTGCACGCCACATCACGCGGACATGAAGCGATTCAAATTGCGATGGCGATGCAATTGTTACCACAAGATTATGCGTTTCCGTATTATCGTGATGACGCTATGATGCTCGGAATAGGAATGCAACCTTATGATTTGATGTTGCAATTGATGGCAAAAAAAGACGATCCGTTTTCGGGCGGACGAACGTATTATTGTCATCCGAGTTTGAAAGATGCTGATAAACCGAAAATTCCACATCAATCATCAGCAACAGGAATGCAAGCTATTCCAGCTACTGGTGCAGCAATGGGATTTTGGTACAAAGAAAATATTGGAATTCAAGATACTAATCAAGAGAAGCCATTAGTTGTATGTTCGCTTGGTGACGCATCAGTTACCGAAGGAGAAATTGCCGAAGCATTACAAATGGCAGCTTTGAAACAACTTCCTATTTTGTATTTGGTACAAGATAACGGTTGGGATATTTCTGCAAATGCGGCTGAAACTCGTGCGCAAAATGCGTTCGAATATGCCAAAGGTTTTCACGGAATTGAAGCCATTTCTATTGATGGAGCGAATTTTACAGAAAGTTATTTAGCGGTTCAAAAAGTAGTGAAAACCATTCGCGAAGAACGTCGTCCGTTTTTGGTTCATGCCAAAGTTCCGTTGTTAAATCATCATACTTCAGGAGTTAGAATGGAATGGTATCGTGACGATTTGGAAGAGGCGCAATCACGTGATCCTTATCCAGTTTTGATACAACAATTATTGGAAGCAGGATTTATCAAAGAAGAAATTCAAACTATAGAAAATACGGCTGTCGCAAAAGTTCAAGCTGATTTTGATAAAGCACAACTTGCAGAAGATCCAGCACCAGAAGATTTATTTACACACGATTTTGCTCCAACGACAATCATAGAAGAAGTTGGAGAACGAAATCCGGAGCGAGAAGATAAAGTCGTAATGGTGGATTGCGCTCTTTTTGCTGTGGAAGAATTAATGAAAAAGCACCAAGAATGTTTGTTGTACGGACAAGATGTTGGCGGACGATTGGGTGGCGTTTTTAGAGAAGCTGCAACATTGGCTCAAAAATTTGGAGACGAACGCGTTTTTAATACACCAATTCAAGAAGCTTTTATTGTGGGTTCAACGGTTGGAATGTCGGCAGTTGGTTTGAAACCGATTGTTGAGGTACAGTTTGCTGATTACATTTGGCCAGGATTGAACCAATTGTTTACCGAAGTGAGTCGCTCGTGTTATTTATCCAACGGAAAATGGCCAGTGAGTATGATTTTGAGAGTTCCAATTGGAGCTTATGGTAGTGGTGGACCTTATCATTCATCTTCTGTAGAAAGTGTTTTAACTAATATTCGCGGAATAAAAATTGCCTATCCAAGCAATGGTGCCGACTTAAAAGGACTTTTGAAAGCTGCGTATTACGACCCAAATCCTGTTGTGATTTTGGAACATAAAGGTTTGTACTGGAGCAAAGTAAAAGGAACCGATGCCGCAAGAGTAAATGAACCAAGCGATGATTACATTTTACCTTTCGGGAAAGCGAATATTGTTCAAGAAATTTGGGAACAAGAAACCGATGAAACAATAACCGTTATCACTTACGGAATGGGAGTTCATTGGGCATTGAACGCTTCCACAAACATGAAAAATCAAGTTGAGATTATCGATTTACGAACTCTTTATCCGCTTGATGAAGAAACTATCTTTAAATCGGTTAAAAAAGCTAAAAAATGCCTTGTAGTAACCGAAGAACCAACTAACAATTCTTTCGCAAGAAGTTTGGCTGGATTGATTCAGGAGAACTGTTTTAAATATCTAGATGCGCCAGTAATGGTAATCGGTTCGGAAAATATGCCAGCGATTCCGTTGAATAGCACGTTGGAGTTTACCATGATTCCGAATGTGGATAAAGTGAAAGCTAAGATGGAGGAACTTTTGAATTATTAGTTCCTTAGAAATTCTGCCTCTATTCAATACAAAACCAATTTAGCGCTGATTGGAGAGGCACGAAGTAGAACGGAAAGCAGGAAAACAGAAACCAAAAAAGTATAAACCATTGGCTCCTAATAATCATAAAAAACCTCCAATTAGGAGGTTTTCTTGTTTTATTTTTTTGCGCTTGGAGGATATTGCTCCAAAATTTTATCAACGAATTCTTTAATTCTTGCGTCTTTCTTTTCGGTGTCTTTAGTTAGATAACCTTTTCCTTCGCCTTGCCAAACTAATTCTTTAGTTTTTGCATCGATTAGGTCAATGAATAAAGTACCTTCTGGAGTTCTTGAAACATTAGTGTAACCCATTCCCATTCCCCACCAAGGATTCCAACCCCAACCAAATCCGTTGTTGTTGTAAATGTCAATACGTTCCGTTTCTTTGGTAAAAATACTGATTAGTAAATCGGGTGTTTCGCTTTTAGTAAAACCTTTCGCCGCTAATGCTTCATCAATGGAACGTAAAATGCGTTTTTTATCCAAATCGGAAATTTCTACTTTGTCTATTGCGTTTTTGGAATATGCATAGGTTTTGTAGCCTTCGAAATTGGCTTTTTTGTCGTAATCAGAATTTACTCTAACCGAACTGCACGAAGCAAGAACGAAGAGTAGGAGTAACGGTAAAAATTTTGTTGTTTTCATAGTATTTTATTTTTGTGTTTCAAGTTTAGGTTTCAGGTAAAAAAGCTTAACTTGAAACTTTAAACCTGAAACTATAATAAATTTTCGTCCACTATATTAGGGATGGTAACTTTCAATAAAGGTTGCGTCTCCATGGCTCTTTTTATTGCAAAAATCGCGCCTTCGTTTCTTGCCCAACTTCTTCTTGAAATTCCGTTGTTTACATCCCAGAAAAGCATTGATTCTAAACGTTTTGATGCTTCTTTAGTTCCATCAAGAACCATACCAAAACCACCATTAATTACTTCGCCCCAACCAACACCGCCACCATTGTGAATAGAAACCCAAGTGGCACCACGGAAACTGTCTCCAATAACGTTTTGGATAGCCATATCGGCAGTAAATCGTGAGCCATCATAGATGTTTGATGTTTCTCTGTATGGTGAATCGGTTCCGGAAACGTCGTGATGATCGCGTCCTAAAATTACGTATCCAATTTCGCCACGAGCAATGGCTTGATTGAAAGCTTCAGCAATTTTAATTCTTCCTTCTGCATCAGCATACAGAATTCTTGCTTGTGAGCCAACTACTAATTTATTTTCTTGAGCGCCTTTTATCCATTGGATATTATCAGCCATTTGCTGTTGGATTTCTTCTGGAGAATTTTTTATCATTTCTTCCAGAACATCACAAGCGATTTTGTCTGTTTTTGCTAAATCTTCTGGATTTCCTGAAGCACAAACCCATCGGAATGGTCCGAATCCGTAGTCGAAACACATTGGTCCCATTATGTCTTGAACGTAGCTATTGTATTTGAAATCGACATGGTTTTCTGCAAAAACATCGGCTCCAGCTCGAGAAGCTTCAAGTAAAAACGCATTTCCATAATCGAAAAAATAGGTTCCTTTTTCGGTATGTTTATTAATTGCTGTAGCATGACGACGCAATGTTTTTTGAACTTCTTCCTTGAATTTATCTGGGTTATTTGCCATTAAATCATTGGACTCTTCAAAAGTATATCCAATTGGATAATAACCTCCAGCCCAAGGATTGTGTAGTGAAGTTTGGTCAGAACCTAAATCGATATGTAGATTTTCTTGGTCGAAGCGTTCCCAAACATCTACAACATTTCCTAGATATGCAATGGAAACAATTTCGTTATTTACTAGAGCGTTTTTAACTCTTGGAACTAATTCATCAATATTTTCAATCACTTCATTAATCCAACCTTGCGAATGACGAATGTGAGTTATTTTCGGATTTACTTCGGCACAAACGGTTACGCAACCTGCAATATTTCCTGCTTTTGGTTGAGCGCCAGACATTCCGCCTAATCCAGAAGTAACGAATAATCCACCTTTTGGAGATTTTTTTATTTTTCTAAATCCGTTTAAAACGGTGATTGTAGTTCCGTGAACAATTCCTTGTGGACCAATATACATATAACTTCCTGCAGTCATTTGTCCGTATTGCGAAACGCCTAATGCATTCATTTTTTCCCAATCATCGGGTTTGGAATAATTAGGGATAACCATTCCGTTAGTGACCACAACTCTTGGAGCTTCTTTATGCGAAGGGAATAAACCCATTGGATGACCAGAATACATTGCCAAAGTTTGCTCTTCAGTCATTTCTGCCAAATATTTCATGGTCAATAAATATTGCGCCCAATTTTGAAAAACAGCTCCGTTTCCACCATAGGTAATAAGTTCATGTGGATGTTGTGCAACGGCGTAATCCAAATTATTTTGAATCATTAACATTATGGCTTTTGCTTGTTCGCATTTTCCAGGATATTCTGAAATTGGTCTTGCATAGATTTTATAATCTGGACGAAAACGGTACATGTAAATTCTTCCGTAGGTTTCTAATTCGGATTTGAATTCTGGAAGTAATTCAGCATGATGTTTTGCGTCAAAATAGCGTAAAGCATTTTTTAAAGCTAACTTTTTTTCCTCGTCAGAAAGAATTTCTTTTCGTTTTGGTGCGTGATTTATTTCGGCTTCGTATGGTTTTGAATTTGGCAAAACCGATGGAATTCCTTGTAGTATTTGTTCTTGAAAGGTCATTTTTTGATGTATGTATATTGTTGTATATTTTTTTAACTGAATAGTGCGACTGAATACTGATCACTTTTTTATTGTTCCTGTTTTTTTATCAAATCCGTAAGGACAATGTCGACACCCACTTTTGCAACAGTAACCTCGTTTTAAATGGTATTTTTCTGTAAAACAGCGATAGCCTTCAGGAGTTAAATAGTAATCTTCTCCTTCTTTTAAATTTTTCGGATTTAAATCTTCATTCATAGCTACAAATTTAGCAACTTTGCATCACATGATTCTAATTGTTTTTAAATATTTAACGCCAAGAGGTTTTCGAGGTTTGACATTTTATCCATTTGTATTTCTTGCAGATAAGGATGATAAGTTGAATAAAGTATTTATTAATCATGAAAAAATTCATATTAGACAACAGTTAGAACTACTTATTTTGCCATTTTACTTATGGTATTTTACGGAATATTTATTTCGATTGATTCAATACAAAGATAGAAAAGAAGCTTATTTTAATATCTCTTTTGAAAGAGAAGCTTATAAAAATGAAAAAGACCTTAACTATTTAAAGCAAAGGTCTTTTTGGAGTTTTTTGAAGTATGTTAAAAAATAATTTTTTCGTTTTTTATTGCTCCATTTTCAAGTTTGATTTGTAAAAATAAAGCTGTATTGTTTTTTAATAGATTTTTGATAGTAAATTCAGTTGAATTGATGTCTTTGTAAACTCCTAAATTTCTTCCTAAAACATCAAAAACTGTTATTGAATGAAGCTTTTCATTTGATGAACGGATTACAATGTTCTCATTGGTTATTATAACTATATTATTATTTAATGATAAGTCATTGTTACTTAATGCGCTATTCAAATATACTATTTTGAAACGATTATTTATTGTTCCGCTTTGAGCACTAAAACGATATGGTGACACTTTTAAATCGTGTATTATATCTAATTCTTTATCTTTTAAATAAATGTTTTGAGTAGTAAAGATCCCATCCAAACCGCCAATTCCAATATCATAACTTCCAGAATTTTGTAGGTGAACTCCAATAGGTACTTCATCATAAACATCAAATGGAAGTTGGCGTCCTTGAATCAAAAATTTATCAGAATTTATCAATGAATAAATTGACATAGAACCTGTTTTTAAAGTCTGACTATCAAAGAAACTATCTCTTCCCATTGTAGCTCCTTCAATATATCCGAATAAAGTTCTGTCTGATTGATTGTTGCTGCTTATTAAATCTAACCAAATTCTATTTCTAACCAAATTATTTACATCAAAAGTTGAATTAGTTTGTGTTAAAGGAGTGCTCATTCTGTAGAATAAGCTGTTGTCGTAGGAAGCGCTTCTTAAACCATTGTTGAATGTAACGATGTCTGAGCCTGCTGGTCCATCTATCATTTGAACAAAAAATCCTTGTCCAGCTCCTATAAATAAGTCGGAAGCTGCAGCTGGACAACAACTAGTTCCTGTAAAATTATAGGTCAAGTAATCTCCTGGACTATAATTATAAAGATAACTATTGTAAAACGGACTAGCAATAATTGAAGGAAGAGTTCCATGAGTCCAAAGTTTAATATTTCCTTCAATTTTTGTGTTGTTATTGAAAAGAAATTGACTTCCTCTAATTGCTGATGGATATGGATTCCCTAGAAGATTCCAATTGTCACTGAAATTGTTGATTTCAGTTCCATTTATCCCTTGATGATAAGCTGTATTTTGGTCGGTACCTCTAGAAATGGTATAGTTAATAATTCCGTTATTAGGCGTGCCTACAAACGTTCCATTTAATGGAGCTGGTATTGTTGGACTAAAGGAACTTGGGCCTCTCACAATATATCCTTTTGCTGTTAGCATCGTGTTACCAGTTGCAACCTCCCAATTTCCTTGTCCACCATTAGTATTTGCAATTGTTGGATTCCATTTCCAAATTGGACCAGGAATTAATGGCGAAATTATATTATTTACATTATAGTTTGAAACTGGTGAAGACCAATAAACATAGTCTAAACTTCTTATGTTATTAGCGGTTCTTCTATAGGTGATATTTCCAGTATTTGATGTATTGTTTATTTGAACTAAACTAGCAGTATTGTTTATTATAAATGAGCCAGTAGCTTGAACATTAACCCAATCAGTTACAGTAATGTTATTTGTTGAATTTATAGTTAAAGTAGCTCCATTCAATACTGACAATGTTCCTGCAAGCCCATTATAATTTGTTCCTGATACTATTGGATTGTTCGGTGTAATAGGTATTACAACGCAATCACTTCCGTTAGGAATTCCAATTGGTGTCCAATTATTCGCTTTGTTCCAATCGGTATCGATAGAACCATTCCATGTTTTTCTGCCACTAATTGTTAATGTGGTAGTATCTATTAAATCTAAGGTTGTTCCATTACAAAAATTATAGGTTACTTTAGCTGTATAAGTCGTTGTAGCAGTTGGGCATACGTTAATTGTTGCAGTACTTCCTATTATTGGTCCGGCTGTTCCGTTTCCTTCGTACCAAGTTATTGTTGTTAAAGAGGTTCCTGAAGGAACAAATCTCCATGCTTCATTAGTTGTTGTCCAATCTACACTTGTTGAGTTTCTGTTTGGTGCCACAACGGCTTGACTTCCTGTCGCATTTTGTATACCAACCAAAGCATTACCAGAATTCCATGAGGCGCAAACTCTTTTTTCTTTCATATAAACCTCAATAATATTTGTATTTTCATATAAAACAATCATTCCAGTGTAAAGTAAGGAGTTACAAGATGCTGAAAACATTGGAATTTCATTCCAAGAAGCGACTAAAGCACGACATCCCGAACTTAAAGTAACCAATTCCCAACCAACTTCACCACCTTCACTAGGGTCAATATCATGATAAGCACCAAAAATACTGTTTAAAAACAATGAGGTGCTAGGTAAGTCATTTGAGAAAGACCATGTAGAATAACCTCCAGGAGAATTACTTGTTTGATCAAAAGTGATTACGCCGTTTGAACCAATTAAACATTGATTGTATGTATTGCCATAATAACAAAAGTTAAAAGGTAAGCTGATTGTTGGAGACCAAACATCATCAACATTTATGCTTACAGAGTTTTGTAAACAACCAAATTGATATGGAGGCGAATATGGAATTGATTGCACAGTATAGTTTGTTGTTTGTCCAAGTTGAATGAAATTAGCCTCTAAATTAGTACAAGTTGAAGTTGAGCAATCTAAAATAGGTAAGGGATCTAAACCATTTAATCCAAGTCCACCAGCAACATTTGTTGGGCATCCCATACTCGATAAACCAATTCCTCCTCCAGGAGAACACGGAGTTGTAATACAGATACTAAAGGTTCCTTGGCCGCTTCCGTTTGCATTACTATGAACTCTTATTGTGTAGGTTGCCCCAATTGTAAGTCCAGTTAATGTTGTTGTTTCTACGTTAGAACCGGTTGTGTTATTAATACATGCTGAACTAATTAAACTACCACAAGTGCCACTAAAAATTTGAAAAACTGCATTTGTTAATGTTGTTGGAGTAATAGTTATTGTATGATTGACATCAGTTGCGATAAATTGATACCAAACATCATCATCTGCATTTCCTGTGCAGCCTGCTTGTGATTGAGTAGCGCCTAAAGTTGTTCCAGTTGTACTTATAGTACAGGTTATGGTTGGGTTGATTGTGAGTAATTCAGCTGTTGCACATTCATCGTTACTCGGTGGTATTGGACTGGTAACACAAATGCCAAATGTACCATTGTTATCATTCCCATATTCCCAAACTCTAATATAAACAGTTTGAAATGGAGTTAATCCTGATAAAGTTAGACTTGGCATTGCACCATTTAAACTTGAATCATCATCACATCCTAAAACGGTAAGACTTCCGCATGAACCCGAATACACTGCCATTCCACCATCAGTAATAACTCCGGTTTGAGTGTCAATAATAAGTATACCATTAGAAGGAACAACAGCTGTAAACCATACATCACTACCTAAATAACTTGAACATGCTGGAGCAGGAGCACCTGAACTTGCTGTAGCCCCTGCATTTGTATAAGTTGCATAAGAGCATACAGCGTTTACAATTAATGGTGTTGCACTTATACAGTCATCATTTACTGGAGGTGTTAAAGGACAATTAAGTATAAAACTAACACTTCCTCCTATAGCGCTTTCAGGATCTAAAAGGATGTAATATTGAACACCAGAAGTTAATGTAAATCCAGGACTAGTAATGGCTCCAGACATATCGTCTATACAAGTCCATCCAGTACCATTACATCCTAAAGATGCTAATTTAAATTGATAATCAATATAGCCAAATGAACCAAGCTGACTAATAGTATAACTTCCAGTTTGAGTTGGTGTAAAGGTAAAAATTTGCTCATTTCCTGGCGTTGTCCATCCACATGAAGAAGGACTATAAATTCCAGTACCAACTGGAATAGTTGCATTTATGGTTGTTCCACAACTAGAGATATTAGGAATGGCAACACATGGATTTGGAGCTAATGCACAAGATCTAGATATTGTAAAAGTTCCTGTTGAAGTATTTCCAGACGAATAATGGGCTATGTAAATATAATAATTAATCCCTGAGATTGTTGAAAACGAATAGGTTTCTATTCCGCTTGATAATGCTGAATCTTGACAAGTAATACTTGTTAGCGAACCACAAGATCCGCTAGAAATTGACATTTCAATATCATAACTTGTAGTTGTAACAGAAATGGTTGAGTTATTTCCATCTCCAACAAATGTGTACCAAACTCCATAGTCTGCCATACTACATCCTGAGTTATTTACAATATTACTAGTATTTATTGTTGTTCCTGCTATTGTTGTTGCGCAAGGTAAAACAGTAGCATTAGTACATAAGTTATTTGATGGTGGAGGTGGAGGTGAAGTAACACATATTGTGAAAGTTCCTTGATTGCTTCCGTTTGCATTACTATATACTCTGATATAATAACTATTGGTTGGTGTTAATGCTGATAAAGTTATAGTTTCAGTATTCGATCCTGTTGTTAAATTGACACAATTTAAACTAGTTAATCCAGCGCATGAACCACTAAAGACTTCAAAAACAGCGTTTGTTAATGTCGTAGGAGTTACAGTAATTGCATGAGTGCTTCCTGTGGCAATAAAACTATACCAAACATCATCATCTGCATTACCAGTGCATCCAACTTGTGATTGTGTTGCTCCAATTGTTGTTCCAGATGTGCTAGTTGCACACGTCGCAGTTGGATTAGTCGAAACCAATGTAGCATTAGAACAGTCATTGTTTGAAGGAGCAACTATAGCAGCTGATGTTAAGGAAATATTGTCTACAGCTGCAGGAGGATTGGTACCGAAACTTCCATCATTCGCCCACTCAAAAACCAATCTAAAAGTTGTGCCTGCGTAGGAAGTTGGAAGGTTAAAGCTTACGTTTGCCCATGTTCCTTGAAGACTATAATTCGCAAGCCCTACTTGAATTCTACCTGTTGGAGCTGTTCCAGTGGTTGTTATTTCAGTTCCGTATACAGGATTATAAGTTGTTGGAACCAGCCATATTCTTAGTCTGTCAAAAGTTGATTCACCTTGTCCAATCCAACTAAAAGATAATATTATGTTAGTTTCACCACCGAGAACAGTCACATTTCTGTAAAAGTGTGATGCTCTTGCAGTACCAGTCGCATAGGTGTGTGGAGGAGTTCCTGTTGCATTATTAGTAACATATGCTGATCTAGCGCCTGAGAAACCTGTTGTTGCGCCTGTATTACAAACCCATTGATTTCTTCCAGTTTGTGCAGGATTGTTTGTAGTCCATCCATTTAAAGCAAATGTAGTTCCAGTTTCGAAACCACCATCGCCTGTTGGTGATATTATAGTAGTTTGTGATTGAATTTGAAACGAAATGAAAAATAATACAATACATACTAAATACTGTACTTTTATTGGAACCAAATTATTGTTAAAAATTAAAGGTAATTTTTTCAGCATATCAAGTTGATTGTATTTATCAAAAATAAACAAAAACATGTAAAAAACAAGTTTTAATGCATAAAAAATGTTAAATATTTAAATAAAAAAAAACTACAGAAATTTCCGATTTTTAACCTTTTTAAATCTATTATAAACTGCTTTGTTTTTAAAATTATCAAAGAAAAGATAAACAGATTATAATTTGTTCTAAAAATTGTGATAATAAAAATGATTTTATAAATAAATATTTTTAAGAATTGTATGATAGTAAAATCCGAATTCAACAAAAATAATCGATTAAAAACAAATTTATTCGACTAAATGATTTGTTGTGTTTTTTTTCTATTTTTTTTTATCTTCTTTAATTTTTTTTTCTAATTTTATAAATTAAATGTTTGATTATGAAGAAGTTTATAGTATTAAGTTTTTTGGTAACAAGTTTGTTTACAAGCAATTTAGTTGCTCAAATCTATGTTAGTAATAATAGCTACGTTTTTAATAGAGGTTCATTAGTATATTCTAGAGGAAATCTTGAACTTAATGGATTGAATAGTAATTTCTATGTTAGAAACGAAGGACAATTTCTTCAAGGAACAACAGGAAGCTCAACAAATACAGGTGCTGGAAAATTATCTGTTTTTCAAGAAGGAACCGTTAATAATTTTGCATACAACTATTGGTGTTCGCCAGTTGGAAATGCATCTGCAGCATCTGGAAATGAAGATTTTGGGATTACTATGTTAAATGTTCCTACAACTAGTACTTCAAGTACTCCTGTAACAATTACTAGTACTAGTTATAATGGAGTTTCTAATACAGGAACTTTAACAATTGCATCTTATTGGATTTGGCGATTTTTATCTTCGAATGGATATTTTCAATGGGTTCAGTCTGCAGCGTTATCAAATATTTCTGCTGGTCAAGGATTCACAATGAAAGGTGTGAGTGGAACTGATACTACGAATCCTAGTGAAGCTGTTGCAAATAATATTGGAAGTGCTCAAAGATACGATTTCAGAGGAAAACCTAATGATGGGAACATTACAATTAATGTTGCAAATGCAGCTTCAACTTTAACAGGAAATCCTTATCCCTCTGCGATAGATTTGAATTTGTTTCTAGTTGGAGGTCCTGGACCAGATTTAATTTCTGGAACAGGAGATGATATACCTGGAAATCCAAATTGTGATGGAACTGCATTGTTTTGGGAACAAGATAAAACTGTGAATTCTCACAATATTGCTCAATATAGAGGTGGTTATGGAACATATAATGGTACTACGAGTATATATTCTCCAGCAACTTTTTATACTTATGATCTAGCTGGAAATCAAGGTTCTGTTTTTAGTAATCCAAATAATGTTTATCAAAGAAGATTTTCGCCTATTGGGCAAGGATTTATGGTTAGAGGTGTTGCTAATGGAACATTGCAAATGAGAAATGTTTATAGAGTATATGTAAAAGAAGGTGTTGCAAATAATTCACAATTCGAAAGAAGCTCAGACGAAAATTCCACAGTAAATTATGGTTTTTATGATGCAATTCCGAATCTTGCAGGAGTTGATTATAGTCAGATTAGTAAAGCACCAACACCTCATTTTGTTGTAAATACATCATTAAATAGTCAAGCAGTTAGACAAATTGCAATCGGATTTTTGCCAAATGCAATTGATGGAGTTGATTTGGCCGATTCGAAATTTCCTGAAGCTACCGAGAACATAAGCACCGATATGTATTTATATTTAAATAATGAGCCTTATGTTCACTCTGTAACAAGTTTTGATATCAATAAAAGATTTCCTATTGGTTTTAAAAACATTAATACTGGTGTTTCAACATATGCATTAAAAGTAAATGAGTTTGTCAATTTTGATGTTCAAAATGTGTTTTTATTTGATAGTTTAACGGGACTTTATCATGACATTAAAAATAATTTCTATGAAGTTGTACTTGCTCCTGGTGAACATAATAATCGTTTTGAAATCACTTTTACAGATCAATTATTAGCTGTAACTGAAAATAACATTGAAGACTTGGCAATCGTTCAAAATAATACTAATCAATTGCTTACAATTTCTAATCCTAACGATTTAGATTTAAAAACAGTAGTATTGTTTGATATAACAGGTAAAAAAATATTTGATAAAGTAGATTTAGGAACAAAAACTACTTATGAGTTTTCTACAGGTTCACTGAGTGAGGGAGTTTATATTGTTAAAATAGAATCTACAAATGGACAAAGTTTAGGACAGAAAATTATTGTTGAAAGAATTAAGTAGTTGCAATTCATAAAAAAAGTACAAAGAGGTATCCTATTTTGGATACCTTTTTTTGTTTCAAAGAAGATAACATTTGTAACTTTGTAAAAAAATAATCTTGCGAGTTCCTACACAAGAAATAATATTACCAAATACAACAGTCAAACTCTACATAAGACGTGAAGATTTGATTCATCCTTTTGTTTCTGGAAATAAATTCAGAAAACTAAAGTATAATTTGTTAGAAGCAAAAAAACAAAATCATAGAACTTTACTCACTTTTGGAGGTGCCTATTCAAATCATATTGCGGCAGTTGCATTTGCAGGAAAAGAGAATGGATTTAAAACAATTGGAGTTATACGCGGAGATGAATTGAGTTCTAAAATTTCTCAAAATCCTACTTTAAAATTTTGTCAAGATAACGGTATGGAATTTGTTTTTGTTTCAAGAGAACAATATAGATTGAAAAGCACAGAAGATTTTTTATGTAATCTTAAAAATGATTTTGATGATTTTTACTTAGTTCCAGAAGGAGGAACTAACGATTTTGCTGTAAAAGGTTGTGAGGAAATCTTGTCAAATGAAGATGAAAGGTTTGATTACATTTGTTGTGCCATAGGAACTGGAGGAACAATATCTGGGATTATCAATAGTTCGACTTCACGTCAAAAAGTTTTAGGATTTCCATCATTGAAAGGTGATTTTATAAAAAAAGATATTCGTAAATTTGCAAAAAAGGAAAATTGGGACATAATTTCTGATTATCATTTTAGTGGATATGGAAAGGTTTCAGATGATTTGATTGAATTTATTAATGATTTTTACAAAAAATATTCCATCCCATTAGATCCTATTTATACAGGAAAAATGGTTTTTGGCGTTATAGATTTAATAAATAAAAATTATTTCTCTGAAGATTCTCAAATTCTACTAATTCATACAGGTGGAATTCAAGGTGTTCAAGGAATGAATTTAAAATTGAGTAATAAAAACTTACAAACTATTAATTTCAATGATTAAGAAAATAATTTTATTATGTTGTATTGGTTTTTTCATCGCTTGCGGTTCTAATAAGCCAGTTGTGAGAACATCTAAAAGTTCATCTCCATCTAAACCTGTAGTTAGAACAGTTAGAAAACCTGTTGAAAAACCTAGTAATCCTGTTAATACAAATTCTGAAAACGGCACGAATTCAACCGCTAAAAATGATGAATCAACTCAAATTTTGGAAGCTACAACTCGAGTTAAAGTTACCACAGCATTGGTTTTAGAATATATTGAAAAATATAAAGAAATTGCCATAAAAGACATGAAAGAATACGGAATTCCTGCAAGTATTACATTAGGTCAAGGAATTTTAGAATCAGGAGCTGGTACAGGACCATTGAGTGCTCAGGCAAATAATCATTTCGGAATTAAATGTCACAAAGAATGGACTGGACCAAGTGTAAAATATGACGATGACGAAGCACAAGAATGTTTCAGAAAATACAATAATCCAGACGAATCTTATCGAGATCATTCCTTGTTTTTAGTTACAAGAGAGCGTTATTCTAATCTATTTAAACTTGATAAAAACGATTATGTTGGCTGGAGTAAAGGTTTGAAAAATGCTGGTTACGCAACCGATCCAAATTATCCAACAAAATTGATAGGATTAATTGAAAGATATCAATTGCAAAAATATGATGCTGAGGTGTTGGGAATAAATTATGTTCCAAATAATGTCACATCAATTGATAAGTCCAAAGACATTGTTTCAACAAATATTGATTTACATCAAGTAATCAAAGGTGATACATTGTATTCAATATCAAAACGATATAATATTTCTATCGATGATTTGAAAAAGAAAAATAATATTTCTGATACTGGAATTTCTATTGGTCAAAAGTTGATTGTAAAATAGTTTACTACAAATAAAATAAAAATAATGCTATATAAAAGAAGCAGTCAGTTATTTGCTGATGCAGAAAAAGTGATTCCTGGAGGTGTAAATTCGCCTGTAAGAGCTTTTAAAGGTGTTGGTGGAACACCTATTTTTGTAAAAAGTGCCAAAGGTGCTTATTTATATGATGAAGACGCAAACCAATTGATTGATTATATTAATTCTTGGGGTCCAATGATTTTAGGTCATGCTTTTCAGCCAGTTATTGATGCAATAACAGAAAGAGCTAAGTTAGGAACTTCTTTTGGAATGCCTACAGAACTAGAAACGAAAATAGCTGAATTAACAGTTTCAATGGTTCCAAATATTGATAAAATTCGTTTTGTAAATTCTGGAACAGAAGCTTGTATGAGTGCTATTAGATTGGCTCGCGGATTTACAGGAAGAGATAAAATAATAAAGTTTGCAGGATGCTACCATGGTCATTCCGATTCTTTTTTGATTCAAGCTGGAAGTGGTCTTAGTACTTTTGGTACACCAAACTCACCAGGCGTAACTCAAGGTACAGCAAAAGACACTTTATTAGCTAATTATAACGATATTGAAAACGTAAAAGCATTATTTGAAGCAAATAAAAATGAAATTGCGGCTATTATCATAGAACCAGTGGCTGGTAATATGGGTTGCATTCCTCCAGTTAAAGGATTTCTAGAAGATTTAAGACAAGTATGTTCTGATAATAACACATTGCTGATATTTGATGAAGTAATGACTGGATTTCGATTAGCTAAAGGTGGTGCTCAAGAACTTTACAATATTCAAGCTGACATAGTTTGTTTTGGAAAAGTTATTGGTGGAGGATTACCTGTTGGAGCCTTTGCTGCAAAAAATGAAATAATGAATTATTTAGCGCCAATTGGTCCAGTTTATCAAGCTGGAACTTTATCAGGAAATCCTTTAGCAATGGCAGCCGGTTTAGCAATGTTGGAAGCTTTAAATCAAGATACTGAAATTTTCAAAAGATTAGACGAAAAAACAGCTTATTTAGAAAACGGAATCAGAAAAGTACTCTCAAATAATAATGTAGAATTTACTGTAAATAGAGTTGGTTCGATGATTTCAGTTCATTTTGATAAAGGTGCCGTAGTTGATTTCAAAACAGCTAAAAATGGAGATAATGAAACTTTTAAGAAATTCTTTCACGGTCTGTTAAATCAAGGTGTTTATATAGCGCCATCTGCTTATGAAACTTGGTTTATAACAGACGCTTTAACTTATCAAGATTTAGATTATACTATTGATGCAATTGATAAAGTATCAAAAGAGTTGTAATAAAAAAAGCTTCACAAATTGTGAAGCTTTTTTTATATGTAATATTAAAATTATCTTTTTAATCTTTCAAACATTGCTTTGTTAGATTCAAGAATAGACATTTGTTTTTCACTTAATGTTGCTCTAATTTTAGCATCCATCACTTTTTCAAGTTCTGCTTTTCCTTCTGCAGATAAACTTCTATCTTCAAGAATTATGTATTTTCTTTCAAACAATCTATAAAAATCTTCAATTTGATTGTCTTTTAAACCTACTAATTCAGCAAGCTCAACAGCATCTTTCTTTGCAGCTTCTTGCGAAGTTAGTCTTTTTTCTTGAGCATTAGCGCTTATAGTAAAAGCACAAACTAAAGCGAAAATAAAAAATATTTTTTTCATGTTTTTTAAATTATTTGACGTCAATTATATTCAAAAATAATTCATTTAAATGAAAACACAAAATTTATTTTATTTATCTTCAGTTTTTTGACCTCTTTTCTTTTTGTCTTTCATTTTTTCAATCACTTTTTCTTTGCGATCTTCACGTTTTTGGTCCCATTTTGTATACTGTTCAGCAGTAAGGATTTTTTTCATTTCTGCTTTTAGCGCCTCTTGTTCTTTTTTCATTTCAGCTTTTCTTGTGGCTATTTCTTCTTTTGAAGGTCTTGCTTGTTGAGCACGTTCTTCTTTTAAAGCTTTCATTTCGGCTCTTTTTGCTTCTCTTTTTTCAGCTTGTTTAGTCATTAAAGCCTTTACTTCTTGTGCTTGTTTCTCGTTTAATGATAAGTCAGTAGTTAATTTTTTGACATGTAATTCAACTCGTTCTTCAGTTGATAATTTTTCTTTTCTTTCTCCTCTTTTTCCTTGGGCAAATGTTGTAAATCCTACAACTAGTAATGCTAATAAAAATACTTTTTTCATGATGTGTTTTTTAATTGTTATAGTGATAAGACTCACTCTCTTTCAAAAGGTTTATTCGTTAACAAATATTTAGTAAAAAAATATTGTTAGCCTATATAAATTTATAATCATGGTTGTATATTTGCAAAGTGAAAAAAATTATAATCATAGTAATTCTTGCTATATTTCTAAAACCAATTCTTCCGGTTATAGATTATGTTATTAATTATGATTATATCTCAAAAGTTCTTTGTGAAAACAAAGCTAAGCCACAACTAAAATGTAATGGTAAATGTCATTTGATGAAAGAATTGGCTAAAGCATCTGAAGATGAAAAACCAATTAATTCAGATAAAAAAGACAATTCTAAACAAGAAATTGAACTTTTATTCTGCAACGAAGTAACCGAAATTAATTTTAGACAAATTTACTTTCATAATAAAACTTCTATTGGAGACAACTATGCCAACTTATACTTTCACACGGTAAGTTACTCCGTTTTTCATCCGCCAACTTTTATTTCTTAAATTTTATTGAAAAGTTAATTCATATACAATTGAATTGACTGTATTCTTATATCCAAAATTGTTTTGAAGAGAACTCTTTTCAAGACTACTTATTCTATAAATTTTAATTAATAAAAAAAGACAAAAATGAAATTTCAATTAAAAAATATTGTAGCTGTTATGGCTATGGCTTTAGCATTCACTTCATGTTCAAACGATGATGATAACAATGATTCAGAAACTGGTGAAGGTAGTTTAAAAATAGAGTTTGATAATGTGTATGGTTCAGCAGATTTTGCTGCAAATACAGCTTATACGAACTCAAATGGCGAAGTTATTAAAGCAAATAAAGTTAAATATATAGTAAGTAACATCGTTTTAACAAAGGCTGATGGTACAACCTATACGGTGCCAAAAACGGAAAGTTATTTTATCATTGATGAATTAACTCCAGCCTCTACTTTATTAACAATTCCTAATATTCCTGCAGGAAATTATAAAAGTATTTCTTACGGAATAGGTGTAGATAAGGCTCAATTTGATTTAGGAGCGACCGGTCAAGGTAATTTCCTAACTACTGCTCAAAATGCAGGTATGATGTGGTCTTGGAGTGCTGGTTATAAATTTGTTGCCTTTGAAGGAACTTTCACATCTTCAACAGTAACAACTGATACTAATTTTAAACTTCACACAGGTCAAACAGGAACAGATTACAACTATGCTACAATTTCAATGAACTTTCCTGATAATGCATTGGTGAGAACAAATATAACTCCTCAAGTACATATCATGGCAGATTTAAAACATTTATTAGATGGAACTAATAAAATAAATTTATCTGAAGGAGCTACAATTATGGGAGGTTCAAAATTAGCTTTAGCTACAGCTAATTTGGCTAATATGTTTGAAGTTCATCATGTTCACAACGACTAAATAATTATAAAAGCTGTTAGCTTTAAACAGTTAACAGCTTTTTTAAACCTTATTAAAATGAAAACAAAAATTTTATTGTTGCTCATTTTTCCTATTCTTTGGAGTTGCTCTTCTGACGATTCTGATGAATATCAAAATATACCTATAGATTTTCAAATACCAAGTAATTTTCCTGCCGCTAATTATAATTTTGCTAATAACCCTTTAACAGAAAAAGGATTTGAATTGGGTAAAAAACTATTTTATGACGGTCGATTATCCTCAGATGGGATTGTTTCTTGTGGTTTTTGTCATATTCAAGAAGATGCTTTTACGCATCATGGCCATACTTTTAGTCACGGAGTTGGAGATGCTATTGGAACAAGAAATGCACCTCCAATTCAAAATATGGTATTTCAAACTACTTTTATGTGGGATGGAGCGACGACACATTTAGATTTGCAACCAATAATTCCTTTTACAAGCGAAATTGAAATGCATGGAAATTTTGAGAATGCAATCAATATGATGAAAAATGATGCAGCTTATAAAAAATTATATAAGCAAGCTTTTTCTAATGGCGAAATTAATTCTGAAAATATGTTGAAGGCATTAGCTCAATTTCAAATTCTGTTAGTTTCTTCCAATTCTAGATTTGATAAATACAGAAGAAATGAACAAGGAGGAAATTTTACAGCCGATGAGTTGGATGGATATACCATTTTTAATCAAAAATGTGCGTCTTGTCATGCAACAGATATTTTTACTGACAATTCTTATAGAAATAATGGCTTAACAGTAAATCCGTCTATTAATGATGTTGGTAGATATAGAGTTACAGAACTTCCACAGGATATGAATAAATTTAAAGTTCCAAGTTTAAGAAATATTGAAAAAACAGCTCCTTTTATGCACGACGGAAGATTTTTTACACTAGAAGCTGTTTTAGACCATTATTCTTCAGGTGTTGTTAATTCAACAACTTTAGATGCTAGTTTAAATAATTCAGGTGTTTTAGGAATTTCTTTATCTTCAAGTGAGAAAACTAAACTTATTGCTTTCTTAAAGACATTAACTGATAATGAGTTTTTAACGAATCCTAAATTTGCAGAATACTAACATTATGAAAAAACATATTTTACTTTTAGTTTTATCTATACAATTTAGTTTTGCAATTACTAAAGATACTATACCAATAAATTATAACTATTCGAAGTTTAGCAGTTTTATTAAAGTTGATGACGATTGCGACGCTTGTGGTTGCTCTGCTAGTGGAGGTAGTATGGGTTTTTCTTCTATGTTAAATTCCAATTTTGTTGGAATTAGATATTTTAATCAAAGTTATAAAAGTACTAATGGTTTGTATAGTAACTCGCCATGGTATGATGAGAATTTCAATACAATGCAAGTTTGGGCAAGAATTCCAATTGTAAAAAAAGTACAAATTTCTGCTTTAATTCCTTATCATTTTCACAATAGAGAAACTGCTTTAGGAAGTGAGAAAATTTCTGGCTTGGGAGATCTTACTCTTTTAGGAATGTATGATTTATATCAAACACATAAAGATAGCACAGTTTTTATTCATAAACTTCAAATTGGTGGTGGATTGAAAATTCCAGTTGGAAAATTTGACGAGACTAATAACGGAAGTGTTAATCCAAGTTATCAAGTTGGAACTGGGGCATGGGATTATCTTTTAGCTACAGAGTATGTTATAAAAAGAAAAAAATTCGGATTGAATTCAATGTTGAATTATGTGATAAAAACGGAGAATCAAAAAAACTATCGTTTTGGAAATCAGTTTAATTATGCGTCAACATTGTTTTGGGTATATGAAACTTCAAAGGTTTCAGTTGTTCCACAATTGGGAATAGCTGGTGAAGTTTTTGAAACTAATTATCAACATAATCAAAAAGTTAGAAATACTTCTGGCGATATTTTTATGGGTAAATTTGGATTTGAAATGGGTAAAAAGAAATTTTCATTTGGAGCAAATATTATGCTTCCTATAAACCAAAACCTTACTGGAGGCAATGTTGTTGCCAATCATCGTTGGAGTGTAAATCTCAACTATAGTTTATAAAAAAATAGGCGATTCAATTGAATCGCCTATTTTTTATTATATTCTAATATTATTTGCTAGAAAACTGAGTTAATCTGTTGTATAATTCTTTGTTTTTCTTTAGAGCTTCAATTTGCTCTTCGTTGAAAGCACCTAATAACTTTAAAGTGTATCTTTCAAAAACAGCTTTTTTCTCCTCTTCATTTTTAGAGTTATTTATGTCTTCATTTCTCATGAAAAGAAGTGAAGTTAAATCATTTCTAAGGCTATCTTCAATCTTAATTGTTTTAGAGATTTGAGTAATTTGTTCAATAATAATTTCTTTTGAACCTTTTTCGATTGTAGTGTTACTTGCTGATAAAGCTTTGGCTTCCTGAGCATTTGCATTAAAACTAAATGCTAAAAACAATGTGAATATTGCGATAATTCTTTTCATAATCTTCTTTAAATTAATTTGTTGAAAAGCGAATTTAATAATTTTTTTTAAAAATCAATACAAATGATAAAAAAAATTATGATTTCAGTTCAACTGTTTTGTTTTCACCATCCACAATAACTTTTGTTAAACCATGTTTTGATAATCCCTTCATGGCAGCATCCCATTTTTTTCCACTTAATGCAGATTTCTCTTTTAATTGACTTAATGGCTGATTATTTTCAACTTTTAATAGCTCAATAATGAACTTTTCGTCTTCAGTCAATTCCAATTGCTTTTTCTCTGGTCGCATTTGAGGAAAGAAAAGCACTTCTTGAATTGAAAGATTATTTGTTAAAAACATAATTAATCGATCCATTCCAATTCCCAATCCAGAAGTTGGTGGCATACCATATTCTAATGCTCTTAAAAAGTCCTCATCTATAATTCCGTTAGCTTCATCATCACCTTTTTCAGACAATGCCATTTGTACTTCAAAACGTTCACGTTGGTCAATAGGATCATTCAATTCTGAATACGCATTTGCGATTTCTTTTCCACAAACCATCAACTCGAAGCGTTCTGTTAATTCAGGATTATCTCTGTGTGATTTACACAATGGTGACATTTCTTTTGGATAATCAGTAATAAAAGTTGGTTGAATGAAATTTCCTTCACATTTTGCTCCAAAAATCTCATCAATTAATTTTCCTTTACCCATTGTTGCATCAACCTCAATTCCCATTGATTTTGCAGCTTCAAAAAGTTCTGCTTCCGTTTTACCAGAAATATCAAAACCTGTAAAGTTTTTAATGGCTTCGGTCATAGTAACCCTAGCATAAGGTGCTTTGAAACTTACTTTATGCTCGCCAAAAGTTGCATCAGTTGTTCCATTTACCTCATTTGCACAATATTCTAATAAATTTTCTGTAAACTCCATCATCCAGTTGTAGTCTTTGTAAGCTACATAGATTTCCATTGCAGTAAATTCAGGATTGTGCGTTCTATCCATACCTTCATTTCTGAAGTTTTTAGAAAATTCATAAACACCATCAAAACCACCAACGATCAATCTTTTAAGATATAATTCGTTTGCAATTCTCAAATATAATGGAATATCCAAAGCATTATGATGAGAAATAAAAGGTCTTGCCGCAGCACCACCAGGAATTGCTTGTAAAATTGGTGTTTCAACTTCCATGTATCCAGCAGTGTTAAAGAAATTTCGCATCGCTGTAAAAAGTTTCGTTCTTTTTACAAAAACTTCTTTCACATTTGGGTTTACAACCAAGTCAACATAACGCATTCTGTAACGCAATTCAGCATCATTAAAGGCATCGTGTACTTTTCCATCTTCATCAACTTTTGGCAAAGGCAACGGACGTAAAGTTTTACTCAAGAATGTAAAATTATCAACTCTTATACATTGAGCACCAACTTTAGTCATGAATAATTCTCCTTCAACACCAATGAAATCACCTAAATCGGTCAATTTTTTAAAAACCTGATTGTAAAGCGTTTTGTCTTCGCCTTCACAAATTACATCTCTATTAAAATACAATTGAATTCTGCCATCGCTATCTTGTAATTCGGCAAAACAAGCTTTTCCTTGATCTCGAACACTCATCAATCGTCCAGCAACATTAACCTTCTTACCTTCTTCAAAATTTTCCTTCACCTGTTTAGAAGTAGTGTTTACTGGATATAAATCCGCAGGATAAGGGTTAATTCCAAGAGTGCGTAAAGCATCAAGTTTTTCTCGTCTAATGATTTCTTGTTCTGAAAGTTGCATATAATTGTATTTAAGCGTGCAAAGATAGGTATTAGTTAGAAAGTTTCAAAACAACAATTTTCAAATTTATTTTGTAAAAGTAGCGAATGGCTTGGGCTTTATTTGTTATCTATTTTCCTGCCATCCATTCTATCTTTTTTTCTCGTTAAAAAAAAACGAGAAAAAAAGGATGCCATTTCTGTCAGGGCTAAATTGTAAACTTTTTGTATATTTGTAAAATAAATTAAATTAAAGATGAAATCAATAAAATTACTTTTTGCACTACTTCTTACGTTAGCTATGACGAGTTGTACCATAACAGAAAAAATGATTATTAATGATAATGGTTCGGGTAAATTTGCCTATGATATTGATGGTACTAAAATGATGTCTATGATGGGTAGCGCATTTAAAGGAGATGATAAAGAAGATACTAAAAAAGACAAAAAAGAAACGGTAAACAGAAAAAATAAAAAAGTAGTTGATAGTACTTTTACTTTCAAAGAAATGTTTGCAAGTAAACAAGATAGTATTTCTAAATTATCTCCAGAAGAGCAAGCCAAAATTAAAAAAATGGAACGCTTTAGTGTGAGAACCATTATTGATGAGGAAAAAGGAATAATGAATTATAGCATGTTTACAGATTTCAATTCAATTTCAGAACTTCAAGATGTAATGTCGCCAGTTGAATCAATGAAATCAATTTCTCCTACAGGTCAAAAATCTGGTGGAATGGGAATGGCTCCAGATGCCTTAGAAGACAATTCTTCTACAAGTTTCTTTTATGATGGAAAAACATTCAAAAAGACTGTAGCTAAAATTGAAAAGAAAAAAGAAGTTACTGAAGAAGCAGAAGAAGGTTCAGAGGATGATGTTGCTAATAAAATGAAAGAATCTTTAGATATGTTTTACGACCAATCTAATTTCAAAGTAGTTTATCAATTTCCAAAAGCTGTAAAAAAGATTTCTATTGAAAATGCACTTTATAGTGAAGATAGAAAAACAATTACCATAGAATATCCTTTGAAAGATTATATGGAAAATCCAGACAAGCTTAATTTTGAAGTGATTTTTGAATAATAATGAAATCGCCACAAACAAAAAATTTGTTGCAAACAAATACATTAAAAAAAGGCGATACCATATGTGACCGCTATAAAATCTTATTTTGCACATATGAATAAAAAAATAAAGATTCAAGATTTAGGTAAAAAAGATTACAAAGAAACTTGGGATTATCAAGAAGAACTTTTTAAAGGAATTGTTGATATAAAAATTCAAAATAGAAAAGAAAACACTTTGGTTGAAACGCCAAACTATTTTTTGTTTGTAGAACATCCTCATGTATATACATTAGGTAAAAGTGGAGATATATCTAATTTACTTTTATCAGAAAAACAACTTCAAGATAAAGGAGCTACTTTTTACAAAATAAATAGAGGAGGAGATATTACCTATCATGGTCCAGGCCAAATAGTAGGATATCCAATTTTAGATTTGGAAAATTTCTTTACAGATATTCATAAGTATTTACGATTTCTCGAAGAAGTAATTATTTTAACTTTAGCCGAATACAATATAACTGGAACAAGAAGTGAAGGTGAAACAGGTGTATGGCTAGATGTTGGAACTCCATTTGCTAGAAAAATTTGCGCTATGGGTGTTCGAGCAAGTCGTTGGGTAACCATGCATGGTTTTGCACTAAATGTAAATGCCAACTTAGGATATTTCGACAATATCATTCCATGTGGTATAAAAGGAAAAGCTGTTACATCATTACAAGTTGAACTTGGTGTAGAAAGTGTTAATGAAGAAGAAGTAAAAGAAAAAATTCAAAAACATTTCTCAAAATTATTTGAATCAGAATACTGCTAATTCAAAATCCTAAATCCATAATCCTAAATCAAAAATCAAAAGAAAGTTGTTCTGGTAACAATCTAAAGCTCATTCGGTGATATTTAGTTGTTCCATATTTTCTAATAGCTTCTCTGTGTTCTTTAGTTGGATAACCTTTATTTTGTTTCCAATTATACATTGGAAATTCTTCGTGTATTTTATCCATATATTCATCTCTGTAAGTTTTTGCCAAAACCGATGCCGCTGCAATACTCATATATTTAGAATCACCTTTTACTATAGTGCTGTATGGGATATTGTTGATAGGTTTAAATCTATTTCCATCCACTATTATATAATTAGGTATAGGATTTAACTTAACAACACATTCTTGCATTGCTTTTATAGATGCGTTTAAGATGTTTATTTCGTCAATGATTATAGGCTCCAAATGAGTGACAGCATAAGATATTGCTTTTTCTTCTATAATTGGTTTTAATTTTTCTCTAACCTTTTCAGACAATTGCTTTGAGTCGTTTAATAAATCTAATTTAAAGTCTTCAGGAAGAATAATAGCAGCGGCTGTTACAGGACCTGCTAAACAACCTCTTCCAGCTTCATCAGTTCCGCACTCATAAGGTGATTCAGAATATCTTAAACTTAACATAAAATTAATTTTGATAAAAATACAAATTTTAACGCAACCTTTTGCATAATTCTGCATCATAGTAATGTGTTGCAACCACAATGTTAGTAAACCGCTTAAAAAATTTAACAAAAATAAATTGTAATATTCCGAAGTATTATTTGTTTATTTAAGAAATTATTAAGAAGTTTGCGGAATAACTAACTCAAATAAATTTAATATGAGATCGAAGTTCAAATGGATTTTTACGCTATTAGTAGCGTTATCAATGCAGTTTTCGTTTGCACAAGAGAAAACTGTAACAGGTACAATTACCGATGGTAAGTTACCTTTACCTGGTGCTAATGTTGTTATTAAAGGAACAACTAAAGGAGTATCAACTGATATGGATGGAAAATTTTCTATCAAAGCAAAAGCAGGTGATGTTTTGGAAGTTTCTTCAATTGGTTATGATACCAAAACATTAACAGTAGGTGCAGCAAACAACTACAAAGTAGCTTTAAGTGAAACTGCAATCATCATGAAAGAGGTTGTAATTGGTGCTATGGGTATTAAAAGACCTAAAGATGCTGTTGTTGCTGCTTCAAAACAAATTGGTGCTAAAGAGTTAACTCAAGCGGCTAACCCTAATGCGATTCAGTCGTTGACAGGTAAAGTTTCTGGTTTACAAATTAACACTACTGGTAATGGTGTAAATGCTGATACTAGAATCCTTCTTAGAGGTAACAGATCTATCACTGGTGATAACCAAGCCATGGTTGTTATTGATGGAGCGGTTTCTTCTTCTACGGTTTTAGGTCAATTGCCTCCAGATGTAATTGAAAATGTAAACGTTATCAAAGGTGCTCAAGGTGCTGCATTATATGGAGCTCAAGGGGTTAATGGTGTGATTATTGTTACAACTAAAAAAGGAACTAGTAAAGATAAGTTTACTTTTGGATTCAACTCTTCAGTTGATTTTGAAAATGTAAGTTTCGTTCCACAAGTTCAACAAGAGTATGGACAAGGATGGGCTACGGATTTAGGTTTGTCTGGTCCTGGAGTTATTCCTACTAACGTTCCTTTTGAAAATGGTTCTTGGGGTCCTGCGTATAGTAATACAGCAGTTGGACCAATGGTTCCAACAGGTTTACCACAAGCAGATGGAAATTTCTTGATGACAGAATGGAAACCAATTAAAGATAATATCAAACAATTCTTTAAAACAGGTACTATTTATCAAACAGGTTTCAATTTTAATGTTGGAGGTCCAGAATCTTATGCTTTCTTGGCAATCAACAGACAAACAACAGATTTCGTTGTAGATAGAGATAAATTGGTAAGAAATTCATTCTTGTTCAAAGCAGGTAAAAAAGTAGGTAAATTTAACATTGATGGTAATGTTAACTATATCACTCAAAGAACTTCTGAAACAAATGATAATTTATTTGATGATTTAATTCAAACTGCATCTACTGTTCCTGTTGGTAAATTTGGTGATTTAGGTGGTTTAAACCAACATCACTGGACGGTTTACGCTACATCTCCTTATTGGACTATTAAAAATGAAAGAATTGATAACAGAGCTGATACCTTTAATGGTGTGCTTAACTTAGGTTATGAGTTTAACAAAAATATTAGTATAAATTATACTGGTAATGTTCAAATGAGAAATAGTGATTTTCAAACTCATAGAAATGCATTTTTGGATGAAATAAATACTCCATATGATTTTGGTGCATATAGTTATTCAGGATCTTCTAATTACACTTATTCTGATTTATTAGGTGGAGGTGGAGCTGGTGCGATTACATCGTACTATTTTGCAAACCAATCTACTACTAGAAACATCTATGGAGATTTATTAGTTAACTTTAATTATGATTTAACTAAAGATTTGAATCTTAAATTTAATATTGGTAACAATATTCAAGATAGATTGTTTAGAGAAACTTCACAAGGTGGTGAGAATTTAGATGTTGATGGTTTTTATCACATATCTAATGTTCTAAACACTTACAATCCTACAGCGTTAAGAAATGCAGGATATAATAACCGTGTTATTAGAACTAGACGTGTTGCTGGTTTTGTAAATGCTGACTTAGCTTACAAAGATTACTTATTTTTGAATGCTACTGGTAGACTTGAACAATTCTCAGCTGTAAAAGATTCATACTTTTATCCATCTGTAGGGGTTTCGTTTATTCCGACAAAAGCTTTCGAAAGTTTAAGAGGTAATAAAGTATTAAATTATGCTAAATTAAATGCTTCTTACACTTCTGTAGGTAATACATCAGCTGTTGCAGCTTATGATACAAATGAATTAACTAAAATTCCATTAGGATTTCCATTTGGTAATTTGTCAGCATTAGGTTTTGATGATACTGCTACTTCTCCAAATATTAAACCAGAATTTGTTAATACTTTTGAAGTTGGTGCACAATTTGGATTTTTTAATGATAGAATTACATTAGAAGGTTCTTACTATGTAGCTAACACTAAAGATTTGATTACAAGAAAAACTGCTTCTGCAGCATCTGGTCTAATAAATGTTTTAGATAATGTTGGTGAGTTAGAAAATAAAGGTTTTGAAATTGACTTAGGTTTGGTACCTGTTAAAACAGCTAATTTCAGATGGGATTTAAGAACTAATTTATCTTCTTACAAAACTAAAATTATTAAATTAGCTGATGGTGCTTTAAGTGTTAACTTACAACAGCCTTTTGCACAATTCGGTATTTTTGCAGAAGTAGGTGAAGAGTTTCCTTTAATTAAAGGTACAACTTATGTGAGAGATGCAAATGGAAATGTAATAGTAGATGCAAATGGTAACCCAACTAGAAATTCTACATTTACTAAATTAGGTAAAGGTGTGCCAGATTACATCATTGGATTAACAAATTCATTTGAATACAAAGGATTGAAATTAACAATGGTTGCTGATTTTAGAACAGGTGCTTCTACTTGGTCTGAAGCTAAAAACTTATTGTATTTTACAGGAGGTGATTTAGATACTGCAGGTTATGACAGAGAACAAGGTTATGTTATTCCTGGAAGTGTAACAGCTACTGGTGCTGCTAATACTGTTCCAGCAAATAACGACGCTAGTTATGCAGGAGTTTTAAATTATTTTACTTCTGTACATAGACAAGTTGGTGAAACAAGTGTTATTGATGCTGCTGCTCTTAAAATTAGAGAGTTGTCATTAAGTTATGCTTTGCCTAAAAAATTGATTGAAAAAACAGGTTTAGAATCATTTAGAGTTGGTGTTAATGCAAGAAATCCATTTATTTTCTTAGCAGATGGTACACTTATCAAAGCTAAAAATGGTCTTGAAAACAACAGTTATGGTGATCCTGAAGCATCTAATACTACAGGAAATGCTCAAGGGTATATGAACATAGGACAGTATCCATCTACTAGAACTTTAGGTTTTACTGTTAATTTAACTTTTTAAAAAAAGATTATGAAAAGAATTAAAATTTTAATGCCGATATTGGCTTTAGCCTTTTTCTCGTGCGATGACTATTTAGATATAAATAGTCCTAGTCCTAACGATTTAGCTTTTACTGAAGCTAAACCAAGTAAGTTGTTACCAGGAGCTCAAGTATCTACTTATAGAGTTCAGGCAACTACTATGAATCAGTTAGGTAATGTTTTTATGAACTCATGGACAAGAAATGTATTTTCTTTTGGAAATGGTTATGATAGAGAGTTACAATTACAAATTGATAACGGTTTCTACACTGGTATATGGGATGGACTGTTCAGAAATTTAAAGAATTTTGACGCTATCATTAAGTATCCAAATCCTAATGGGAAGTATGATATGTATGTTGCCGCTGCAAAAATTTGTAAAGCACACTATATGCAAGAAATTGTTGATTTGTATGGTGATGCTCCATATTCTCAAGCTTGGGCAGGTGGTGCTAATACTACACCAGCTTACGATGATGACTATGCAATTTACCAATCTTTAATTGCTGAATTAGAGGACGCAAGAGATTTGATTGCTAATGCTGATCCATCTGTTAACGAAGATATTGCTCCTTACGATACAATGTTAGGTGGGGATATGGCGAAATGGGCTGAGTTTGCTAATACTATACAATTAAGAATGTGTTTACGTATGTCTGAAGTTACTGGTGCCAAAGCTACATTTAGAGATACTAAATTAGCAGATATTGCTGCTGGTCCATTTTTATCAGACAATGTTAGTATTAATCCTGGTTTCTCTGATGCTTCTAATGATAATATGAATCCTGAATTCAATTTTTATGAGTATGATGCTGCTGGTAACTTAGCACAAAACAGAACTTTCAAAACAATGTCTGGACATGCTTACAAAGCATTACAATCTTATGCTACAACTAACTATCCTGCTGCAGGTTCTCAAGAAATAATTGCAGGTTCAGGTGTGTTTTATCCAAACGTTACAGATCCACGTTCTGCTAGATTGTTTACTGCTGCTCCATCTAACCCTAGAAGAGCTGTAAATCAAGGTAGTTCACTTGTTGATGTTGGTCCTGCAACTGCTACTTTCCCAGGTTTACCATGTAGATTCGGTTTAGGTAACTATAATGCTTATGGAACAACTCATGCAGGTGCTACTATTGGTGACTATGCTACAACAGATGGTTTTGTAATGACTTATTCAGAGTCTTGTTTCTTACAAGCTGAAGCTGCTTTAAGATATCCTTCTTTATTCTCAGGTGGTTCTACTTGGTTTAATGCAGGTATTCAAGATAGTATGGATATGAAATTCGTTGCTGCAGGTTCTTACATTGCTACAATTAATACTAAACCAAACTTTGGTTGGACTGGTACTGATGCTCAAAAATTGCATGCAATTATGTATCAAAAATGGGTTGCTTTAATGGGTGTTAACAACTCTATTCAATCGTATATCGATTATACTAGAACAGGTTATCCATTAACTCCACTTTCTACTAATGCAGTTCAAACTCGTAAGCCATATAGATTAATCTATCCAGTTTCTGAGTATGTTGCAAATAGTGCTAACGTTCCTGCAATGTCTTCAACTGAAGTATTTACTATTAACAGTAAAACTCCTTTCTGGGTTCCAGGTGCGCCTAACTAAGAATTATCTTAAGTTATTACACTTATATAGTATTAAAGACCGTCATTTATTGACGGTCTTTTTTTTGCTTTATATTATGATTTTCAATTAGTATAGTTTATAAACAATTGTCTATTTTTGTTGCTTTGTATTTATTATGAGAAGATTATATTTTTTATTGTTGTTTATTCCATGCTTACTTTTATCTCAAGAGAAAGGAAAAGAAGATAAACGTAAGAGTTTGGTAAAAACCGCTGAGCAGAAAGCAAAAGAGCAAGCTAGAAAAGCACCTATTACTTCGTATAAAATTATCTCTATTGAAAGGGATACTACTTTTGTTGACACCACTCTTGCAATAAAAAAGGAGTATGATTATAATTATTTAAGAAGAGACATATTCGGTTTGATGCCATTTCCTAATGAAGGTCAAACATATAATACTTTAAATTTTGGATTAAATAAATTTAATGCTTATCCTGAATTCGGTTTTAAAGCGAAACATTTTAATTATTTAGAAGTAGATGATATTAAGTATTATTCGGTTGCAACGCCATTAACCGAGCTATATTTTAAAACTGTAATGGAGCAAGGACAAAATGTTGATGCTTTAATAACCTTAAATACATCTGAACGTTTTAATTTTTCAATTGCTTTCAAAGGATTAAGATCCTTAGGAAAATATATTAATCAACTTACAAGCGCAGGAAATTTTAGATTTACATCAAGTTATTTTACCAAGAATAATAAATATCATGCTAATTTCCATTTCACAGGTCAAGATTTGCTCAATGGCGAAAATGGAGGTTTGACAATTCCTTTAGATTTTGAAAGCGAAGATGATGCCTTTAAAAATAGACCTCGTTTGCAAGTTTTTCTCTCTGACGCAAAGTCTTTCTTAAAAGGTAAACGACTTTTTTTAGACCATAGTTTTAGAATCAACTCTAAAGATGCCAACAACAATTTATTTATAACACATCAACTTAATTATGAACATAAATTTTTTGAATACAATCAAGTAAGTTTAAACTCTGAAATTGGAACAGGTACGGGTGTTTTCAAACGTTTTGGTGATGTTCCTTCAGCAGCCTATACAAAAGTAAACGATCATACAAGATATGATAGATTATATAATAAGGTTGGAGCTATTTACGAGAACAAAACGCTTGGTAAGTTTCAGTTCTTTATAGAAAATTTTAATTACAAGTATTTTTATAGTTTAGTGCAAACTGTTGGAAGTGTAACTTTTCCTAACCAATTAAAAGCAACTTTTAACTCTATTGGAGGTCAATACGAATACCGAAAAAATAAATGGAATGGAAAGGCAATGCTGTCCAATTCAATTTCAACTCAAGCTTTTAGAAATTTTGATGCTAATTTAGATTACCAAATAAATGATAAAAATAAAGTTTCCTTTCAATATCAAAATGTAAGTAAACTTCCAAATCATAATTACACACTCAATCAAAGTACTTATATCAATTACAATTGGTTAAATAATTTTAAAAACGAAAAAATTAATAATATAGTTGTAAATGCTAACACTCAATGGATTAATGCTACTGCACAATTGACAACACTTACTGATTATTTGTACTTTCAAGATATTCAACAAGTTACAAATCAGCAACTAGTTACGCCTCATCAATATTCTGGAACTATTAATTACCTTTCATTAAAAGCAGCGAAAGAATTTAAATACAAAAAATGGGCTCTTGATAATACTTTTCTATATCAAAAAGTAACTCAAAAAGACACGATTCTAAATGTACCAGAATTAACTTTAAGAAGTACCATTTATTTTTCAGATAATGTTTTCAAAAAAGCAATGTTTCTGCAAACAGGTATAACCATAAACTATTTTACAAAATATTATGCCAACGATTATAACCCAATCTTAGGTGAGTTTTTCGTGCAAAATGAAAAGCAAATAGGAAATTTTCCAATGTTAGATTTCTTTGTAAATGCCAGAATAAGACAAACCAGAATTTTTCTTAAAGCTGAACATTTTAATTCAAGTTTTACTGGTAATACATACTATTCCGCTCCCAACACACCTTTTCACGACTTCATGATTCGATTTGGTTTAGTTTGGAATTTCTTTCAATAATTTTATTCAGAAACGAATCGCTTGCGAGTTTTACAAAACCATTTTCCTGCTGTCCGAGTTACACGGTAACTTCTCCCATCAGGGTTAAGCAGTATTCCATTTTCTCTAAAATCAAGGTGTTGTAAAACGATTTTATTATCAATATCTTTGCTACATCAAATTAAAAATATGAATTATTCAGAAAATATATTAGGAACTATAGGTAATACACCTTTAGTAAAACTAAACAAAGTAGTTGAAGGTATTGACGCTTTAGTACTTGCTAAAGTTGAAACTTTCAATCCAGGAAATTCTACAAAAGATAGAATGGCTCTAAAAATGATTGAAGATGCCGAAGCCGACGGAAGATTAAAACCAGGTGGAACAATAATCGAAGGAACTTCTGGAAACACAGGAATGGGATTAGCTCTTGCAGCCATTGTAAAAGGATACAAATGTATTTTTGTAATTACAGACAAGCAATCCAAAGAAAAAATGGATATCCTTAGAGCAGTTGGAGCAAAAGTAATCGTTTGTCCAACAGATGTTGAGCCAACAGACGAACGTTCTTATTATTCTGTTTCTAAAAGATTAGGAACAGAAATTCCAAATTCTTGGTACGTAAACCAATACGATAATCCATCGAATGCAACAGCACATTACGAACAAACTGGTCCAGAAATTTGGGAACAAACCGACGGTAAAATTACCCATTTCGTAGTTGGTGTTGGAACAGGAGGAACGATTTCAGGAATTGGAAAATATTTAAAAGAAAAAAATCCAAACATCAAAATCTGGGGAATTGATACATATGGTTCTGTTTTCAAAAAATACCATGAAACTGGAATATTTGACGAAAATGAAATCTATTCCTACATAACAGAAGGTATCGGAGAAGATATTCTTCCAAAAAATGTAGATTTCTCGCTTATTGATGGATTTACAAAGGTTACCGATAAAGATGCAGCAGTATATACAAGAAAAATAGCTCTTGAAGAAGGAATTTTTGTTGGAAACTCAGCAGGTTCTTGTGTAAAAGGATTACATCAATTAAAAGAACATTTCAAACCAGAAGATGTTGTAGTTGTTTTGTTTCACGATTCAGGAAGTAGATATGTAGGTAAAATGTTCAATGACGATTGGATGCGTGAACGTGGTTTCTTAGATGAAGAAATTACAAAAGCAGAAGATGTAATTAAAGACCACATTGATAAATCTCTTGTTATTGTTCGTACAGAAGAGTTAGTTTCGCATGCTATTGAAAGAATGAGAAAATTTAAAATCTCTCAAATTCCAGTAATAGACATCAATGGATTCGTTGGTTCAGTAGACGAATCAGATTTGTTTCAAAGCTACGTTTCAGATAAAAATGTTGCCGATAAGCCTATCAAAGAAGTTATGGGTAAACCTTATCCAATTGTTAAACTAGGTACTCCAATTGAAGAAGTTTCCAAACTTTTTACAAAAGAGAATCAAGCTGTTCTAGTAGATTTAGGAAATGGAAAACATCATATCATTACAAAATATGATATCATTGGCTCCATAAAATAGTAATTAATCAAACCTACAATGAAAGTTGTAGGTTTTTTTATTCTCCAATTAAAACACCACTAACATTCCAAGCGCTAAAACTACTTCCTTCATTAGCACCTTGTGGAATTTTAACTTGCAAAGTATGATTCCCGGCTTTCAAATCACCCAAATCAATATAAACTGGATTAGTAACCATTCCCGGACACCAATTTGAACGGCTATAATCAGAAGAAGATAATCCGTTAGGAAAATTTCCAGAAGCTGGATTGTATAAACGGAAAGAACCACAATCTTCTCGCCAAGGAGTAAAATGAAAAACTTCCTTTTCATTCAATAGTATAGTATTTTTCTTTGGCACAAATTCATCACCATTTTCCCATCCACCATGACCTGTTGTGATGTATCTCAGTCTTACATTTTTTAAATCTTTATCTAATTTAAAGTTTACAACGAGACCTTTATCAGAATTAAACATGGTTCCATATTCTTGCCCAGCCATTTCCATAACATTGGTAGTATTGAAAATCGATACTACATTAGAAGCTTTACTAACACCATTTTCCTCTGGATGAATCGTCAAATTCACACTTACTTTATGACCGCCTTTATCATAATTTCCGATGAAAGTTCCAATATAAACTTCTTTATTATTTAAAGCCGCAGTCAATTCAGAAATATCCTGACGGTAACTTACTTTTTCTTCCCAAATTTTATCTTTTAATTGTAGCGAATTATATTGTTTAATTCCAAATGGTGTAAAAAAGCGCATCAATTCAATCAATGATGAATAATCATCTGTAGAAACAACGCCTTGATATTTTTTTCCATTTCCATTTTCATAGACTGGTAATGTCTTAGCACCATTTTTCAAACCATCCAAAAAAGAAACTTTTTTATCCATCGGAATCATAAACACAGAACCGGTTCTGTCATAAGCATCGCCATTAGATTGCTCTGTAACATCAACAAAAACCTGACTTCCTTTCTCAATAGAAGGAATCTTTACTTTTCTTAAAATAATAGTCCCGTTAGCAAATCTCAAAATACTATCATTTGATTTAGAAGCATCCGAAAAATTAATGATTTCCTCTTTAAAAATAGGAATCGTCGTAAACCTACTTTTCCAAACTAAATCCCTATAAGTTAATAAATCAACTGTTTTTTCTGAAATTTCATTTTTTGGAATTATAGGAAACTTTTTTAGTTGTTCTATTTTAGATGCAGAAATAACAAAATTTCCATTACGCACCAATTCTAAAACTAGTCCTAAATTTTGTCCAAGTTGAGTTGGCGCTCCTTTTACTTTTAAATCATTGGTATACCAAAGCTCAATAGTGTTTGAGTTAATTATGGTTTTGGCTTTTTTGCAATTGTAACCAAGTATCTTTTTAGTTTCATCAATTAATTCAAACGATTGTTTTATAAGTGAAATGCTGTCTTTTGTTACAATAGAATTATCTGAGTTTAAATAAGCAATTTGGATTATTGTATTCGATTTTCTATCCAAATTGAAAAATTCAGAAGGATAAATATTTTTATTTTCATCAATTGATTTTGAAATTACTCTAGTAAAAATTTCGTTAGAGTAAGCTATTATTGGATCTTGATTTTCAACCAAAGTTCCATTAGAAGTTCTAGTGTAAGTTATTTTATAATTCGTTTGACCAAATGAAAATGAGAAAAATAATAAAATAGCAAATAAAATAAGTCGTTTCATGATGTGTTGTTTGTTTTACAAATATATGTTTACAAATTTAATTTTCCGAAATTTGTGTAATTCAAATCAAAAAAGTACTTTAGTGCCTTCAAAGCCATACAGATACTATTTATGAAAGAAGATTTTCTACACTACATTTGGTTGTACAAGAAATTGGACTTTACCAATTTAAAAACCACAAACGGAGAAGTTATCACCATAATAAACTTCGGACAATACATTCAACAAGCAGGACCTGATTTTTTCAATGCTCAAGTAGTAATTGATAATCAAAAATGGGCTGGAAATATTGAAATTCATTTAAAATCCTCCGATTGGTATGTGCATCATCACGAAAAAGATGATAATTATAATAATGTAATTCTTCACGTTGTTTGGGAAAACGACACGCCAATATTTAGAAAAGACAATTCAGAAATCCCTGTTTTGGAACTAAAAAAATATGTCTCCAAAGAAGAATTGAATAAATATCATGAACTCACAGCTCAAAAATCATGGATTTATTGCGAAAATCAAATTGAGAAAGTTCCAAGTTTTGTTTTCTCCAACTGGCAAGAACGATTGTTTTTTGAAAGATTAGAAAGAAAATCTAATCCAATTCAACAATTGTTTCAAGAAACTGAAAACGATTGGGAAGCAGTTTTGTTTTGTATGTTGGCTAAGAATTTTGGTTTGAATACCAATGGTGAAATGTTTTTTAAAGTAGCAAAGTCAATCACGTTTCCTATCATTAGAAAAGAAGCTTTAGAAGTAAAATATTTGGAAGCCTTACTTTTCGGTCAAGCCGATATGATTTCAATAAATGCAGAAGATAATTATTCAAAAGAACTAAAATCTTGGTTTGATTATATTGCATTAAAATATAAATTAGAAAAACCAGCGATTGCACCAGTTCAGTTTTTCAAACACAGACCAGATAATTTTCCAACCATTCGTTTGGCTCAATTAGCGATGCTTTATCATCAACAAAGAAATTTATTTTCTAAGATAATTGAAGCGAAAACAATTCAAGAGATTTATAAAATTTTCAATATTTCTGTAAGCGATTATTGGAAAACACATTATAATTTTGATAAACCAAGTTCCAAAAAGGAAAAAGCATTATCTAAATCTTTTATTGATTTATTGATTACAAATACAATTATCCCAATTCAATTTGCATTTGCAAACAGTCAAGGAAAAGATAATTCTGAATTTTTGATTAATTTATTGTCAAATATTCCACCAGAGAAAAATACAATTATTGAAAAGTTTACTACTTTTGGAATTAAATCTACAAATGCTTTTCAAACGCAATCTCTTTTGCAATTGAAAAATGAATATTGTAATCATAAAAAGTGTTTGCAATGTTCCATAGGTTTAGAATTATTAAAGAATTAAGATGATAACCAACATACGCTATTTTTTTGAAAAACACGGATTTCACGTATCTTCTCGATTGGCAGATAGACTCGGAATGAGAGCAACAAGCGTCCGATTATTTTTTATTTATATATCTTTCGTTACTATTGGTTTAGGTTTCGGAGTTTATTTAACGTTAGCATTTTGGCTAAAACTGAAAGATTTAGTAAGAGCAAAAAGAACATCAGTTTTTGATTTATAAATTTTGGAAAACAACAATTACATAAAATCATTATTCCATTTTTCGAAAGACCAACGAAAAGGAATTCTATTGCTATTCATTATAATCATAGGGTTGCAATTAGGAAGTTACTTTTTAGATTTTTCAAATGATGATAAAAGTACTCCAGAAAAACAAAATTGGCTTTCTTTACAATGTAATATCGATTCTTTAAAGTCTGAAAAACCACAAACCACTTATAAGATTTACCCTTTTAATCCAAACTTCATAACAGATTTTAAAGGTCACAAATTAGGTATGTCTGTCGAGCAAATAGATCGTTTATTGGCTTTCAGGAAACAAGGTAGATTTGCAAATTCACCTGAAGAATTTCAAAAAGTTACTGGAATTTCCGATTCACTTCTAAATGCAATTTCTCCTTATTTCAAATTTCCAGATTGGGTTAACAAAAAGAGTTCAAATCAAAACGGAAGTAATGGTTGGGTAGACTATTCTAAAGATAAATACGAAAAGAAAGAAAAAAATATAGTCGTTATCGATATCAACACAGCAACTAAAGAAGATTTAATGAAAGTTTATGGAATTGGGGAAGCCATTTCAGACAGAATTTTAAAACAAAAAGAAGTGTTTGGCCAGTTTGTTTCTATGGAACAAATGAATGATGTTTGGGGATTGTCTCCAGAAGTTATTGAAAAACTCAATCAAAGTTTCAAAGTTGTCAATCCAAAACCCAAGAAAATCAATATTAATAATGCTTCAATCAAGGAATTAGGTCAGTTTCCATACTTCAAATACCCAATTTCTAAAAATATTGTAACTTACAGAAGTATGAATGGCGATTTAAAAATTGAGGATTTAACAAATATTAAAGCTTTTCCTGTTGATAAAATAAAAATAATTGCCTTATATTTGGAATTCTAAAATAAATGAATATTTTTTTAAAATTGCTTATCAATATGAATTCAACATATTTCACGGAAGAACACGAACTATTTAGGAAGAGTTTGCAAGATTTTTTGCAAAAAGAAGTAGTACCTCATATTGAAAAATGGGAGAAAACAGGAACTATAGAACGTTTTATCTGGAGAAAATTCGGTGAAATGGGTTTCTTCGGAATCAATTATCCAGAAGCATACGGAGGTTTAAACTTAGATTTATTCTATACCGTAATTTTTCTAGAAGAACTTCAAAAAATAAAATCTTCAGGTTTTGCAGCTGCTATGTGGGCACATGCTTATTTAGCTATGACGCACTTAAACGCAGAAGGAGACGAGCGAATCAAACAAGACTATTTAGCTCCAAGTATTTCAGGTGATAAAATTGGTGCATTATGTATCACAGAACCTTTTGGCGGTAGCGATGTTGCCGGAATGAGAACAACGGCTATAAGAAAAGGCGATAAGTATGTAATTAATGGTTCAAAAACCTTCATTACTAATGGTGTTTATGCAGATTATTATGTAGTTGCTGCTAAAACAAGCCCAGAATTAGGAAATAAAGGAATAAGTATATTTTTGGTTGACACTAATTTAAACGGAATTTCCGCATCTAAGCTCGATAAATTAGGATGGAGAGCTTCCGATACTGCCGAAATAGCATTCGACAATGTTGAAATTCCAACCGAAAATTTAATGGGATTAGAAGGCAAAGGTTTTCCATATATTATGGAGCACTTTGCGCTAGAACGATTAATTATGGCAATCAATGCACACGCAAGAGCAGAATACGCAATTGATTACACTATAAAATACATGTCAGAGCGTGAAGCGTTCGGGACAAAAATCAATAAATTTCAAGCATTACGTCACACTATGGTAGAGCATGCTACAGATGTTGAACATTGCAAAATTTTCAATTATGCTGCAGTAGCAAGATTAAATCAAGGTGAATATGTAGTAAAAGAAGCTACAATGGCAAAACTTAAATCAACCAAAGTAGCCGACGAAACTATTTATAGTTGTCTTCAAATGTTAGGCGGTTATGGCTATATGGAAGAATATCCTATGGCAAGATTGTTAAGAGACAGTCGCCTTGGACCAATAGGTGGAGGAACATCTGAAATTTTGAAAGAAATTTTGTCCAAAATGATTATTGATAACCAAAATTATAAACCAGCAGAAAAGAAATAGTCATTGTTAAGTTTAGAAGCTAATCCAGTTATACCACTATTATCTTTTTCATAAAATTGTGTTTTTCTATATATAAATAAAGGAGCTTCCGTTGGTCGCTCTTTTTTTATAAGAAAAACTACAATTTTATCAAAAAAGGATAACCGTTTCTATCTGGGCTAAAAAAATACACAATTCTATTTCAGATATCAAAAATAATACTACTTTTGCACCACTAAATGAGAGGAGGTGTCTAGATTATGTTAATTATACCAATTAAAGACGGAGAAAATATCGATAGAGCATTAAAGCGCTATAAAAGAAAATTTGATAAAACAGGTACTGTTCGTCAGTTACGTGCACGTCAAGCTTTCATAAAACCTTCTGTTGTTAAAAGAGCACAAGTTCAAAAAGCAGCGTATATTCAAAACTTAAGAGACTCATTAGAAAGTTAATTAATTTTTAGAATAAAAATACAACCGCTAGTCAATAAAGTTTCATAACTTTGTTACTAGCGGTTTTTTATTTTTCAAATCCCTAATCATTAATGAATAATTTAAAAGCATTTCAAGACTATCTTCAACTAGAAAAGAATTATTCTTTACATACTGTCAATGCTTATGTAAATGATTTGGTTTTTTTTAAAGAATTTTTAATAGAAAATTTTGATACCGAAAAACTGGAAGATGTAAATTATAGTATGATTAGAAGCTGGATAGTGTCAATGGTCGATAATGATATTTCTAATAGTTCGGTAAACAGAAAAATTTCTTCCTTAAAATCATTCTACAAGTTTTTATTAAAAACAAAACAAATAGAAAATAGCCCACTTTTAAAACATAAATCATTAAAAACACCAAAAAAAATTCAAATTCCATTCTCCGAAAAAGAATTAGACCAAGTTTTAGATCAGCTTAATTATCCAGAAGGGTTTGACGGAATTAGAGATAAATTGATAATTGATCTTTTTTATACAACAGGCATAAGAAGAGTAGAACTAATCGATTTAAAAATGCAAAATATTGATTTATCGAGCAATACGCTAAAAGTATTAGGAAAAAGAAACAAAGAAAGAATTCTTCCAATTTTGCCAATTATATCTAAACAAATCAGAAGTTATTTATTAGAAAGAACTAAAATTGAGGTGATTAAAGATAAAGAACATTTTTTTTTAATGTTAAAAGGAGTTAAATTAAATGATTCGTTTGTATATCGATTAATAAATTATTACTTTAGTAATGTTTCCGAGAAGGTAAAAAGGAGTCCGCATATATTACGTCATACATTTGCAACTCACATGTTAAACAATGGAGCAGATTTAAATTCTGTAAAAGAGTTATTAGGTCATTCAAGTTTGGCTTCTACTCAAGTATATACGCACAATAGTTTGGCAGAGTTGAAAAAAGTGTATGGGAATTCCCATCCAAGGAATCAAAAATAAATTAAAAGTGTAACCATTAATTTTAAAAATTATGAAGGTAAATGTAAATGCAGTAAATTTTACAGTTGATAGAAAGCTAATAGATTTTATTCAACTAAGAATGGATAAATTGGAAAAGTATTATGATAAAATTGTTTCTTCAGATGTTTTTTTGAAAGTTGAAAATACAAGTGATAAAGAAAATAAAATTGTCGAAGTAAAAATTCACGTTCCAGGAGATGATTTTTTAGTAAAAAAACAATGCAAAACTTTTGAAGAAGCCGTTGAATTATCAGCTGAATCTTTAGAACGATTATTGGTAAAAAGAAAAGAAAAAATTAGAACTCATATTTAATTAAAATTTTTATAAAAAATATTTTGATTAAAAAATAAAATGCCTACATTTGCAGTCCGTTAGAAATAGCGGACTTTTTTTATTGATATTGCCAGCGTAGCTCAGTTGGCTAGAGCAGCTGATTTGTAATCAGCAGGTCGTGGGTTCGAGTCCCTCCGCCGGCTCTTTTAAGGTATTGAATAATAATGGTTTGGGGAGATACTCAAGCGGCCAACGAGGGCAGACTGTAAATCTGCTGACTACGTCTTCGCAGGTTCGAATCCTGCTCTCCCCACAAATTCAAGAGTTTTTGCTTGAATGAATAAAAAAAACTCTGCCGACTTAGCTCAGGGGTAGAGTGCTTCCTTGGTAAGGAAGAGGTCACGGGTTCAATTCCCGTAGTTGGCTCAAAATTGAAAATTTGAACACTAATAAATATATAACTAAGATTAAAAATTAAGTAAAATGGCAAAAGAAACCTTTAACCGTTCGAAACCACACTTAAATATTGGTACGATCGGACACGTGGATCACGGTAAAACAACTTTAACAGCAGCAATCACGAAAGTATTATCTGATGCTGGTTACTGTCAAGCAAAATCATTTGATCAAATTGATAATGCACCTGAAGAAAAAGAAAGAGGTATTACTATTAATACGTCTCACGTAGAATATGAAACTGCTAACCGTCACTACGCACACGTTGACTGTCCAGGTCACGCTGATTACGTAAAGAACATGGTTACAGGAGCTGCTCAAATGGATGGTGCTATCTTAGTAGTTGCTGCTACAGACGGACCAATGCCACAAACACGTGAGCACATCCTTTTAGGACGTCAAGTAGGTATTCCAAGAATCGTTGTATTCATGAATAAAGTGGATATGGTTGATGACGCGGAATTATTAGAATTAGTTGAAATGGAAATCAGAGATTTATTATCTTTCTACGAATATGATGGAGATAATGGTCCTGTAGTTCAAGGTTCAGCTTTAGGAGGATTGAATAATGATCCAAACTGGGTTCCAAAAATTATTGAATTAATGGAAGCAGTTGATAACTGGATTGAAGAGCCAATCCGTGATACAGAAAAACCATTCTTGATGCCCGTTGAGGATGTATTTACAATTACTGGTCGTGGAACTGTTGCTACAGGTCGTATCGAAACAGGAGTTTGTAATACAGGAGATCCAGTTGAAATCATTGGTATGGGTGCTGAAAAATTAACTTCAACTATTACAGGTATCGAAATGTTCCGTCAAATCCTTGATAGAGGTGAGGCTGGAGATAACGCAGGTATCTTGTTAAGAGGTGTTGCTAAAGAAGATATCAAAAGAGGGATGGTTATTGTTAAGCCAGGATCTGTAAAACCACACGCTAAATTTAAAGCTGAGGTTTATATCTTGAAAAAAGAAGAAGGTGGTCGTCACACACCATTCCACAATAACTACCGTCCTCAGTTCTACGTTCGTACAACTGACGTAACTGGAGTTATTTCTTTACCAGCAGGTGTAGAGATGGTAATGCCAGGTGATAACTTAACTATTGATGTAGCTTTATTAAGCCCAATTGCAATGAACGTAGGTTTACGTTTCGCTATCCGTGAAGGTGGTAGAACAGTTGGTGCTGGTCAAGTAACTGAAATCGTAGAATAATTTCAAAATAAATAAAGAGCCAGTGTCGTTTTTTTGACGACACTGGTTTTTAATGAAACGGGTGTAGTTCAAGGGTAGAATAGCGGTCTCCAAAACCGTTGATGGGGGTTCGAATCCCTCCGCCCGTGCAAAAAAATAAATACATTATTATGTCAAAAGTATTAAATTATTTTTCAGAAGCATTTGAAGAGTTGAAGTCAAATGTAACTTGGCCAGAATGGGCTGAAGTGCAAAGATTAACTATTATTGTTGCTCTTTTTTCAATTCTATTTGCTTTGGCTACATGGGGAGTTGATGAACTTTGTTCAAGAGCTATTGAAGGTTTTTTCAAATTGATAAAAGGTTAATATTTTTACCATGGCTGATAATAGTGTGAAAAAATGGTACGTAGTAAGAGCTGTAAGTGGTCAGGAAAATAAGGTGAAAGCCTATATTGAAACTGAGATTAGCAGACTTGGAATGAGTGATTATATTTCACAAGTTCTTGTTCCTACTGAAAAAGTTGTTCAAGTTCGTGATGGAAAAAAGATTTCTAAAGATAAAGTTTATTTTCCTGGCTATGTAATGATTGAAGCAAATCTTACAGGTGAAATACCTCACATTATTAAGTCTATTACAGGAGTAATTGGATTTTTGGGAGAGGTAAAAGGAGGTGATCCAGTTCCATTGAGATTGTCAGAAGTAAACAGAATGTTAGGTAAGGTTGATGAATTGGCTGTTAATGTTGATACACAATCTATTCCATTCAAAATTAATGAAACAATTAAGGTTATTGATGGACCTTTCAATGGTTTTAACGGAACTATTGAGAAAATTAATGAAGAAAAGCGTAAACTTGAAGTTATGGTGAAAATTTTCGGAAGAAGAACACCTCTTGAATTGAGTTTTATGCAAGTTGAAAAAGTATAATTTTTGTTACATATATATTAAACCGCATCAATCGCTTCCAATTGAGAGATGTAAAATTTTTAAGAAATGGCTAAAGAAATTAGTAAAGTAGTTAAACTACAAGTTAAGGGAGGTGCTGCGAACCCGTCGCCACCGGTTGGACCTGCTTTGGGAGCTGCTGGGGTTAACATTATGGAGTTCTGTAAGCAATTTAATGCTAGAACTCAAGATCAACCTGGCAAAGTTTTACCAGTACAAATTACTGTGTATAAAGACAAATCGTTTGATTTTGTTGTAAAAACTCCACCTGCTGCTATTCAATTATTGGATGCTGCTAAATTGAAATCTGGTTCAGGCCAGCCTAATAGAAAAAAAGTTGCAAATGTAACTTGGGATCAAATTAAGGCTATTGCTGAAGACAAGATGGTTGATTTAAATGCTTTCACAATTGAAAAAGCGATGAGCATGATTGCTGGAACAGCTAGATCTATGGGTATAACTGTAACTGGAGATTCTCCTCTAAAATAAGGTAAGAAATGGCAAAATTGACAAAAAAACAAAAAGAGGCTGCTTCAAAAATTGAAAAAAACAAACTTTATTCTCTTAAAGATGCTTCATCTTTATTGAAAGTTGTTGCTTCAGCAAAATTTGATGAGTCTGTAGATATTGCTGTTAAGCTTGGAGTTGATCCTAGAAAAGCAAATCAAATGGTAAGAGGTGTTGTAACTCTTCCTCATGGAACTGGTAAGGATACTAAAGTATTAGCTTTAGTAACTCCAGATAAAGAAGCAGAAGCTAAAGCAGCTGGTGCTGACTATGTAGGTTTAGACGATTACCTTCAAAAAATTAAAGATGGTTGGACAGATGTTGATGTTATCATCACTATGCCAGCTATTATGGGTAAATTAGGTCCATTAGGGCGTGTTTTAGGTCCAAGAGGTTTAATGCCGAACCCTAAAACAGGAACTGTAACTATGGAAATTGGTAAAGCTGTTGCAGAAGTAAAAGCTGGTAAAATCGATTTTAAAGTTGATAAAACAGGTATCGTACATGCAGGTATTGGAAGAATTTCTTTCGAAGCTGATAAAATTGTAGATAACGCTCATGAAATTATTCAAACATTACTTAAATTAAAACCAACTGCAGCTAAAGGTACTTACATCAAGTCTATTCACTTGTCAAGTACAATGAGTCCTGCTATAGCTTTAGATCCTAAAGCCGTATAATTGGTAGTTAACAAATTTTATTATGACTAGAGAAGAAAAATCAATCGCGATAGAAGATTTAACTGCAAAGTTGGCTGAAGCAAACATAGTATATATTGCTGATACTTCAGGATTAGATGCAGACACTACTTCAAATTTAAGAAGAGCTTGTTTTAAAGCTGGAATCAAATTAGAAGTTGTTAAAAACACTCTATTAGAGAAAGCTATGGAAGCTTCTGATAAGGAATATGGAGATTTACCTTCAGTTCTTAAAGGAAATTCATCAATCTTTATTTCTGATGTTGCTAACGCACCAGCAAAAATAATTAAAGACTTTAGAAAAAAATCAGATAAGCCACAATTTAAAGGAGCTTTCATCAATAATGAAATATATATTGGAGAAAATCTTTTAGATAGTTTAGCTTCACTTAAATCTAAAGAAGAAGTTATTGGAGAAATCATTGGATTACTTCAATCTCCAGCTAAACGCATCATTTCTGCTTTATTAAATAATGCAGAACAAAAAGGCGAAGCAGCTGAATAATTAGCGCACAAGTAAACAAAAATAGAATTAAAAACATTTTAAACGATAGAAAAAATGGCAGATTTGAAACAATTCGCAGAACAATTAGTTAACTTAACTGTAAAAGAAGTTAACGATTTAGCTACAATTTTAAAAGATGAGTATGGTATCGAACCAGCTGCTGCAGCTGTAGTAGTTGCTGCTGGTGGTGGAGATGCTGGTGCTGCTGAAGAGCAAACAGAATTCACTGTAGTATTAAAAGACGCAGGTGCTTCTAAGTTAGCAGTTGTTAAAGCGGTTAAAGAATTAACTGGTTTAGGATTGAAAGAAGCTAAAGATATGGTAGATGGTGCTCCAGCTAATATTAAAGAAGGAGTTACTAAAGCTGAAGCTGAAGGTTTGAAAAAATCTTTAGAAGAAGCTGGAGCTGTTGTTGAGTTAAAATAACTCTAACATAGTTTTAGAACAAGGTTTAGGTCTTGAGTTTAAACACTCAATGGCCTAAACCATTTTTCGTATAATAAAATTATACTCTAAAAGTTATCTTAAAAGAGTTTAAATACGAAAAAGCTTTTAGTCAATACGAAGAAGAAAATTTACAGATACTGGTTTATTTTTAAGATGTATTGATAATAAAAGAAAGTATACATTACACAAAACAATTACTTTTTTTTAATCAAAATTTTGTCCATTGATGATAACAAATCAGACTGAAAGATTGAATTTTGCCTCTACTAAAAACATTCCTCAATATCCAGATTTTCTAGATGTTCAGGTTAAATCGTTTCAAGATTTTTTCCAATTGGAAACCAAATCTGACGAAAGAGGCAACGAAGGTTTATACAATACCTTCATGGAAAATTTTCCAATAACTGATACAAGAAACCAATTTGTATTAGAATTCCTAGATTACTTTGTTGATCCACCACGTTACACTATTCAAGAGTGTATCGAAAGAGGTTTAACGTACAGTGTACCTCTTAAAGCACGCCTTAAATTATATTGTACTGATCCTGAACATGAGGATTTTGAAACTATAGTTCAAGACGTTTATTTAGGTACGATTCCTTACATGACGCCAAGCGGAACATTTGTAATAAATGGTGCTGAGCGTGTTGTTGTTTCGCAATTACACCGTTCTCCTGGAGTTTTCTTTGGTCAATCGTTCCATGCAAATGGTACTAAATTGTATTCTGCTAGAGTAATTCCTTTTAAAGGTTCTTGGATTGAATTTGCTACAGATATCAATAACGTAATGTATGCGTACATTGATAGAAAGAAAAAATTACCTGTTACAACTCTTTTACGTGCAATCGGATTTGAAAGAGATAAAGATATTCTTGAGATATTTGATCTTGCAGAAGAAATAAAAGTTTCAAAAACAGGTCTTAAAAAATATGTAGGTAGAAAATTAGCCGCGAGAGTATTGAATACTTGGCACGAAGATTTCGTTGACGAGGATACTGGAGAGGTTGTTTCTATTGAGCGTAACGAAATTATTTTAGATCGTGACACTATCTTAGATAAAGATAATGTAGAAGAAATTCTTGAAGCTGATGTAAAATTAATTTTATTACACAAGGAAGAAAATAATCAAGTTGATTATGCAATCATCCACAACACATTACAAAAAGATCCAACTAACTCTGAAAAAGAGGCTGTTGAACACATATATAGACAATTACGTAACGCTGAACCGCCTGATGAGGAAACAGCTCGTGGTATTATTGATAAATTGTTCTTCTCTGACCAACGTTATAACTTAGGTGAAGTAGGTCGTTATAGAATGAACAAAAAGTTAAACCTTGATATTCCAATGGAAAAACAAGTTTTAACTAAAGAAGATATCATTACTATCATCAAATATTTGATCGAATTAATCAATGCGAAAGCAGATATTGATGATATTGATCACTTATCAAACCGTCGTGTTAGAACAGTTGGTGAACAACTTTCTCAACAATTTGGTGTTGGTTTAGCTCGTATGGCTAGAACTATTCGTGAGAGAATGAACGTTAGAGATAACGAGGTGTTTACACCTATCGATTTGATCAATGCTAAAACATTATCATCGGTAATCAACTCTTTCTTTGGAACTAACCAGTTATCTCAATTTATGGATCAAACCAATCCATTAGCTGAGATTACACACAAAAGAAGGTTATCTGCACTTGGACCAGGTGGACTTTCTAGAGAAAGAGCTGGTTTCGAGGTTCGTGACGTTCACTATACACACTACGGAAGACTTTGTCCAATTGAAACTCCTGAGGGACCAAACATTGGATTGATTTCATCTCTAGGAGTTTATGCGAAAGTTAATGGAATGGGATTCATCGAAACTCCTTACCGTAAGGTTACTAATGGAGTTGTTGATTTAGAATCTACACCTACATATTTAAGCGCAGAAGAAGAAGAAGGTAAAATGATTGCTCAAGCAAACATCGAAATGGATGCTAAAGGAGCTATCACTGCTGATACTGTTATTGCTCGTGAGGAAGGTGATTTCCCTGTTGTAAAACCAACAGAAATTCATTACACTGACGTTGCACCAAATCAGATTGCATCTATTTCTGCTTCTTTAATTCCTTTCTTGGAACATGATGATGCGAACCGTGCGTTGATGGGATCGAACATGATGCGTCAAGCCGTCCCATTATTACGTCCAGAAGCTCCAATTGTTGGAACAGGTCTTGAAAGACAAGTTGCTTCCGATTCAAGAGTATTGATTAATGCTGAAGGAAACGGAACTGTTGAATATGTTGATGCTAATATGATTACTATCAAATACGACAGAACTGAAGAAGAAAGAATGGTAAGTTTTGACCCAGATGAAAAAACATACCAATTAATAAAATTTAGAAAAACGAATCAAAGTACCTCTATTAACTTGAAACCAATCGTAAGAAAAGGTGATAGAGTTCAATTAGGTCAAGTACTTTGTGAAGGATATGCAACTCAAAACGGAGAATTAGCTATCGGTAGAAACCTTAAAGTAGCATTTATGCCATGGAAAGGTTACAACTTCGAGGATGCAATTGTAATCTCTGAAAAAGTTGTTCGTGATGATATTTTCACTTCTATCCACGTAGATGATTATTCATTAGAAGTTAGAGATACTAAATTAGGTAACGAAGAGTTGACTAATGATATTCCTAACGTTTCTGAAGAAGCTACTAAGGATTTAGATGAAAACGGAATGATTAGAATTGGAGCTGAAGTTAAACCTGGCGACATCCTAATCGGAAAAATTACACCAAAAGGTGAATCAGATCCTACTCCAGAAGAAAAACTTTTAAGAGCTATCTTTGGGGATAAAGCTGGTGATGTAAAAGATGCTTCATTAAAAGCTTCTCCTTCATTACACGGTGTAGTTTTAGATAAAAAATTATTCGCTAGAGCAGTAAAAGACAAACGTAAACGTACAAAAGACAAAGACGATTTGACTGCTTTAGAAATGGAATTCGAAACTAAATTCGTTGATTTAAAAGACAGATTAATCGAGAAACTTTTTGTTATTGTTGACGGAAAAACATCGCAAGGTGTTATGAACGATTTAGGAGAAGAAGTTTTACCAAAAGGTAAAAAGTATTCTAAAAAAATGCTTCAATCTGTTGAGGATTTCGCTCACTTAACAAAAGGACAATGGGTTGCTGATGATGAGACTAACCGTTTGGTTAATGATTTGATCCACAACTACAAAATTAAGTTGAACGATTTACAAGGAGCTTTACGTAGAGAAAAATTCACTATTACTGTTGGGGATGAATTACCAGCTGGAATCTTGAAATTAGCGAAAGTTTATATAGCTAAAAAACGTAAATTAAAAGTTGGTGATAAAATGGCTGGACGTCACGGTAACAAAGGTATTGTTGCACGTATTGTTCGTCATGAAGATATGCCTTTCCTTGAAGATGGAACTCCAGTTGATATTGTATTGAATCCACTTGGTGTACCTTCTCGTATGAACATTGGTCAAATTTATGAAACTGTTCTTGGATGGGCAGGTCAAAAATTAGGTCGTAAATATGCAACTCCAATCTTTGATGGTGCAACTTTAGATCAAATCAATGAATTAACAGACGAAGCAGGAATCCCAAGATTTGGTCATACTTATTTATATGACGGAGGAACAGGAGAACGTTTCCACCAAGCAGCAACAGTTGGAGTTATCTATATGTTGAAACTTGGACACATGGTTGACGATAAAATGCACGCTCGTTCTATCGGACCATACTCACTTATCACGCAACAACCACTTGGAGGTAAAGCTCAATTTGGAGGTCAACGTTTTGGAGAGATGGAGGTTTGGGCTCTTGAGGCTTATGGTGCTTCAAGTACTTTAAGAGAAATTTTAACTGTTAAATCGGATGACGTAATTGGTAGAGCTAAAACTTACGAAGCAATCGTTAAGGGTGAAACTATGCCAGAACCAGGATTACCAGAATCATTCAATGTATTAATGCATGAATTGAAAGGTCTTGGATTAGACATTAGATTAGAAGAATAATTATAATAGAGACGTGATTTATCACGTCTCTATATTTCCATTTATAATAAGTTTTTAAAGATTTATACCCGTAAACCGTTCCGATTTTTTATAGATTTTTTATTTATAACTAGCACCTCCAAATTTGAGGTTTAGAGAAGTAATTCGAGGTAGTAACTTAATGGTTTAGTTTTTTTAGGAAAGCAAAAATCATAAATCTAAGTTCAATTAATAGTAGTAAATCAATAGTAAAAACTATGATGAATAACAGAAACAATAACAAAGACAACAAGCAAACCACAATTAAAAGATTCAATAAAATCACTATTGGATTAGCTTCTCCAGAATCAATTTTGGCAGAGTCTCGTGGTGAGGTTTTGAAACCAGAAACCATTAATTACAGAACTCACAAACCAGAACGTGATGGTCTATTCTGCGAAAGAATTTTCGGTCCAGTAAAAGATTTTGAGTGTGCTTGTGGAAAATATAAAAGAATTCGCTATAAAGGAATCGTATGCGACCGTTGTGGTGTTGAAGTAACTGAGAAAAAAGTACGTCGTGATAGAGTAGGACACATTAACCTTGTTGTGCCAATCGCTCACATTTGGTATTTCCGTTCACTTCCAAATAAAATTGGTTATATCCTTGGACTTCCTTCTAAGAAATTAGATATGATTATCTACTACGAAAGATATGTAGTAATCCAAGCAGGTATTGCAAAAAATGCAGAAGGTGATGCTTTACAACGTCTTGACTTTTTAACAGAAGAAGAATATCTAAATATTTTGGATACGCTTCCAATGGAAAACCAATATCTTGACGATTTTGATCCTAATAAATTTGTTGCCAAAATGGGAGCAGAATGTATAATGGATTTATTAGCAAGAACTGATTTAGATGCACTTTCTTACGAGTTAAGACACAGTGCAAATAATGAAACTTCTAAACAAAGAAAAACAGAAGCATTAAAAAGATTACAAGTTGTTGAATCTTTCCGTGATTCTAACTTAAACAGAGAGAACCGTCCTGAGTGGATGATTCTTAAAGTTGTCCCAGTTATTCCGCCAGAATTGCGTCCATTGGTGCCACTTGATGGTGGTCGTTTCGCAACTTCAGATTTGAATGATTTGTACCGTAGAGTTATCATCAGAAACAACCGTTTGAAAAGATTAATGGAGATTAAAGCTCCTGAAGTTATCTTAAGAAACGAGAAACGTATGTTGCAAGAATCTGTAGATTCATTATTTGATAACACTCGTAAAGCTTCTGCTGTTAAAACAGAATCAAATAGACCATTAAAATCTTTATCTGACTCATTAAAAGGTAAACAAGGTCGTTTCCGTCAAAACTTACTTGGAAAACGTGTGGATTATTCTGCTCGTTCGGTAATTGTTGTTGGACCAGAAATGAAATTGTTCGAATGTGGTCTTCCTAAAGATATGGCTGCTGAACTATACAAACCATTCGTTATTCGTAAGTTAATCGAAAGAGGAATTGTTAAAACAGTTAAGTCGGCTAAGAAAATAATTGACAAAAAAGAGCCAGTAGTTTGGGATATCTTAGAAAATGTAATTAAAGGACATCCAGTATTACTGAATCGTGCTCCTACGTTACACAGACTTGGTATTCAAGCTTTCCAACCAAAATTAATTGAAGGAAAAGCGATTCAATTACATCCATTAGTATGTACGGCGTTCAACGCGGATTTTGATGGTGACCAGATGGCGGTTCACTTGCCACTTGGACCAGAAGCTATTTTGGAAGCACAATTATTAATGTTGGCTTCTCACAATATCTTGAATCCAGCGAATGGGGCTCCAATTACTGTACCTTCTCAAGACATGGTTCTTGGTCTTTATTATATGACCAAAGAAAGATTGACTACTGAAGGACACGTAATTTTAGGTCAAGATTTAACTTTCTACTCTGCAGAAGAAGTAAATATTGCTTTGAATGAAGGTAGATTAGAATTGAATGCTCGTGTAAAAGTGCGTGCTAAAGATTTTAATGAAAATGGAGAGTTAGTTTACAAAGTTATTCAAACAACTGCAGGTAGAGTACTTTTCAATGAAGTAGTTCCTCCGGCAGCTGGATATATAAATGAAGTATTAACTAAAAAATCTTTACGTGATATTATTGGAAAAATCCTTGCAGTAACAGATGTTCCTACAACGGCAGCTTTCCTTGATAACATGAAAGATATGGGTTATAAATTCGCTTTCAAAGGTGGATTGTCATTCTCATTAGGTGATATTAGAATTCCTGAACAAAAAACTAAATTAATTGCTGATGCTCGTGTTCAAGTAGAAGGTATTTCTGCTAACTATAACATGGGACTTATTACAAATAACGAACGTTACAATCAGGTTATTGATATTTGGACTTCTGCAAATGCTCAATTAACAGAATTAGCAATGAAAAATATTAGAGAAGACCAACAAGGTTTCAACTCTGTATATATGATGCTTGACTCTGGAGCGCGTGGATCTAAAGAGCAAATTCGTCAGTTAACTGGTATGCGTGGTTTGATGGCTAAGCCTAAAAAATCAACTGCTGGTGGTGGTGAAATTATTGAAAATCCAATTCTTTCTAACTTTAAAGAAGGTCTTTCCATCCTTGAGTACTTTATTTCTACTCACGGTGCGCGTAAAGGTCTTGCGGATACGGCTCTTAAAACTGCCGATGCTGGTTACTTAACTCGAAGATTACATGACGTTTCTCAAGACGTAATTGTAAACTCTGTAGATTGTGGTACTTTAAGAGGAATTGAAGTTTCAGCTTTAAAGAAAAATGAAGAAATTGTTGAAACATTAGGTGAAAGAATTTTAGGACGTGTTGCTTTGCAAGATGTAATCAATCCTTTAACTTCTGATATTGTTATCCACGCAGGTGAACAAATTACTGAAGCTATCGTTAAAATTATTGAAGAATCTCCAATTGAAAAAGTGGAAGTGCGTTCTCCTCTAGTTTGTGAAGCTAAAAAAGGTATTTGTGCTAAATGTTACGGAAGAAACTTAGCAACCGGAAAAATGACTCAAAAAGGTGAAGCTGTTGGTGTTATCGCTGCACAATCAATTGGTGAGCCAGGAACACAGTTAACACTTCGTACATTCCACGTTGGTGGAGTTGCTGGTGGAGTTTCTGAAGAATCTAGCGTTATTGCTAGATTTGGTGGAAAACTTGAAATCGAAGATTTAAAAACTGTTGTTGGTGAAGATGCTGATGGAAACAAAGTAGATATCGTAGTTTCTCGTTCAACAGAATTAAAATTAATTGATGTTAAAACTGGTATCCTATTAAGTACTCATTATATTCCTTATGGTTCAATCATCAGCGTAAAAGATGGTGATGTTGTTGAAAAAGGAGCAGCTATTTGTAAATGGGATCCATATAATGGTGTTATCGTTTCTGAATTTACTGGAAAAATTGCTTACGAAGATTTAGAACAAGGACAATCATTCCAAGTTGAAATCGATGAGCAAACTGGTTTCCAAGAAAAAGTAATTTCTGAAGGAAGAAATAAAAAATTAATTCCAACATTATTAGTTTATGGTAAAGATGGAGAGCTTATTCGTTCTTACAACTTGCCAGTTGGAGCTCACCTTATGGTAGAAGATGGAGAGAAAATTAAAGCAGGTAAAATCCTTGTGAAAATTCCTCGTCGTTCTTCTAAAGCTGGTGATATTACTGGAGGTTTACCAAGAATTACAGAGTTGTTAGAAGCTCGTAATCCTTCTAATCCTGCTGTAGTTTCTGAAATTGATGGAGTTGTTTCTTTTGGAAAAATTAAGAGAGGTAACCGTGAAATCATCATCGAATCTAAATTTGGTGAGGTTAAGAAATATCTAGTAAAATTATCTAGTCAGATTCTTGTTCAAGAAAATGACTTCGTAAAAGCTGGAGTTCCTTTATCTGATGGTGCAATCACTCCAGACGATATTTTAAGAATTCAAGGACCATCTGCTGTTCAACAGTACTTGGTTAACGAAATTCAAGAAGTTTACCGTCTTCAAGGTGTAAAAATCAATGATAAACACTTTGAGGTTGTTATTCGTCAAATGATGCGTAAAGTAAGAGTTGAAGATCCAGGAGATACTTTATTCTTAGAAGAGCAATTAATTCACACAAGTGATTTTATCGTTGAAAATGATAAATTATATGGAATGAAAGTGGTAGAAGATGCTGGAGATTCAGATAATCTTAAACCAGGTCAAATTATTTCTCCACGTGAATTAAGAGATGAAAATTCATTATTGAAACGTAATGATAAAAATTTAGTTGTAGCTCGTGATGTTATTACTGCTACTGCAACTCCTGTATTACAAGGTATTACAAGAGCTTCGCTTCAAACTAAATCATTCATTTCTGCAGCATCGTTCCAGGAAACTACAAAAGTATTAAACGAAGCAGCTGTTGCTGGAAAAGTTGATACTTTAGAAGGATTGAAAGAAAATGTAATTGTTGGACACAGAATTCCTGCAGGTACAGGTATGAGAGATTACGATCACATCATAGTTGGATCTAAAGAGGATTACAATGAGTTAATGGTTAATAAAGAAGAATATATTTATTAATCATGAGTGATAATAATCAACCACAACCGGGACAAATAAACATTGAGCTTGATGAAAAAGTTGCTGAAGGAATTTATTCTAATCTAGCAATTATCAATCATTCTCCATCAGAGTTTGTTTTAGATTTTGTGACCATCATGCCTGGTGTTCCAAAATCAAAAGTAAAATCGAGAATTATTTTAACTCCTCAACATGCAAAAAGGTTTCTTAAAGCGCTGGGAGAAAACATTCACCGATTTGAAGTGGCTCATGGCGAAATCAAAGATTCTGAACAACCGCCAATACCTTTAAACTTTGGTCCAACAGGACAAGCTTAATATATCAAAACTCCTCAAGAAATTGAGGAGTTTTTTTTATGTGTTTTCTATTATTAAACCGATTAAAAACTGATTTAACCGATGAAAGTAATTGTTTATAAATGTTAACAAAAAGCTAACATAAAACATACGTTTTGAGAGGTTTAGTTTTTAACTTTGTAATTCAAAATCAAAAAAAATCATAATTTTATGAAAAAAAATTTACAAGTTATTAATTCAATAAAAATGCTATTTTATAGCTTAGCATTTTTATTATTGCTTTTTCCTTCTAAAGGATTTGGTCAGTTATTAACTGAAGATTTTAGTTACTCTACTACTGGTGACATAACTACATCTTCAGCTGGGGTTTGGACTGCTCATAGCGGAACAACAAACTATCCACAATATACCAATAGTGGATTGACCTATTCAGGTTTTTCAGGTTCTAATGTTGGAGGAGCAATGACAATAAGTACTTCAGGTACTGCAGATGTCAATAGAGTTTTTACTAATCAAACTTCTGGGATTGTTTATGCCTCTTTTTTAGTAAATATAACAGGAGTAACTACGACTGGTGATTATTTTGCTCATTTTGGACAAACAAGTGTTGGTACAACTTTTTTAGGTAGGCTTTTTGTTAGAAGAGACGCGTCAAATAATTTGTCTTTTGGATTATCTAAAGCAGCTGCAATAGCAAGTGCAACTTTTACACCTAATAGTTATTCATTGAATACTACGTATTTAATAGTTTTGAAATACTCAATAAATTCTGGAACAAATAACGATGCAGTTGCAATGTTTATTAATCCTATGCTTAATGGTTCTGAACCAGGATCATCTACAATTTCGGCAGCTGATACTTCAGCAGCAGATCTTACATCAGGTGTTGGAAGTATTGCTTTCAGACAAGCTGGAGGAAATACACCAAATGCAACAATTGATGGAATAAGAGTAGGTTCAACTTGGGCTAGTATTTTACCCTCATCAGCTTCAATAACTGGCGCTGCAACAGCAACAGCTTTCACAACAACATACGGAACAGCTTCTACAGAACAATCATTTCTTGTTTCAGGAACAGATTTGTCTGCAAATTTAGTTGCAACAGCTCCAGCAGGTTTTGAAGTTTCTAATGACGGAGCCACCTATGGTGCTTCAACTTCATTCACACAATCTTCTGGAAATGCAAGTGGTACTTTAAGAATTAGATTAAAAGCTGATGCTCCTGTTTCGGGTTCTTATAATTCTCAAAATATTGTTCTTTCAAGCACTGGAGCATCTCCAGTAAATATTACAACAGCATCAACTGGAAACATTGTTTCTCCAGCTACAATCACTATCACAGCAAATAATCAAAATGTTGCTTTTGGAACACCTGTAGCAACAGTTATTGCTGCTGGTTCTTATACATCTTCAGGATTTGTTAATAGTGAAAATGCGTCTGTAATAGGTGGTTCTGCATCTTATACAACGTCTTATACTGATACTACTCCAGCAGCTACTACTGGTGTTACTATTACTCCTGATGTGTCATCGTTAACAGCTACAAATTATAATTTTTTAGCTGCAGATGGAACTATTTCAATTACCTCTTCGCCAACGCCTTCAATTACTAGTGGACTAACTTTTAGTTCAGTATATGGAACTGTTGCGTCGATTTATACAATTACTGCTTCTGAATCACCAACTAGTTATAGTGGATCTGGTTTGCCAGGTGGATTGACTTTAAATACTACAAATGGTGAAATTTCAGGAACTCCAACTGCTGCTCCTGGTGCCTATAATGTTTTGATTTCAGCGACTAATGGTGCTGGTGCAGGCGATAGTCAAACATTAGTTTATACAATTATAGCCAAAGAATTAACAATTTCTGGAGCTATTGCTGATAATAAAATTTATGATAGAACTAATGTAGCTACAATTTCTGGTTCAAGTTTAGTTGGAATATTTGGTAGTGATGATGTGTCTGTTTCAAATTCAGGAACTTTTGCAACTATAAATGTTTCAAATGGCGTTTCAGTTACTTCAACTCAAACATTAAGTGGTTTGGATGCAGGGAAGTATAGTTTGACTTTACCTACTGGATTAGCAGCAGATATTACAGCGAAAGAAGTAACTATTTCTGGTGCAGCTGCTCAAAACAAATCTTTTGACGGAAATACTACTGCAACTATTATAGGTACTTTAAATGGTGTTATTTCTCCAGATTCAGTAACTTTAATTCTATCAGGGACTTTTGCTAGTTCTGTAATTGGAACTGGAATAGCTGTTACATCAACTTCTACAATTGGAGGTGCAAATTCTGGAAACTATTCATTGACTCAGCCAACAGGTTTGACTGCGAATATTACTGTCCCAACAGTTCCTTTATTACAATGGAATACTTTTGGAAATGCAGGGACTGAAACAATAGAGCCAAGTGCTACTAATGATGCTAATATGTTATCTTCTAGTTTGAATTTTACGGGAAGTACTGTATCACCTGCAGGAAATGGAAATCGTTTTGGTGGATCTAATTGGGGTGTTGGCGCAACGCTATCTACTTCAAATTATATTCAGTTTACTGTTGCTCCAACTGCAGGGTATATTTTTACACCAACCTCTTTATCTTTTATTTGGGATTTTTCTGGTTCAGGTCCGTCAGCTGTTACACTTAGATCTTCAGCAGATAATTATACCAATGATATTGCTACATTAACCGCAATGACTGCGAGTACTTCTGTTTTCAAAACATTAAATATTACAGGTCTTTCTGATTTATCTACAACTACTTTTAGACTTTATGGATATGGAGCAACAGCTACTGGAGGTACCGGAGGTTTTGATACAGGAACTTCACAAAATAATGTACGATTAAATGGCTATTCTACCGTAGCTCCACCACCAGCCATTGCTGCTTCAGGAACTTTATCTGCATTGTCTACTGTTTACGGAACACCATCTTCAGAAACTTCATTCTCTGTTTCAGGAACTTTCATGCAAGCTGGAATTTTAGTAACACCTCCTGCTGGATATGAAGTTTCATTATCATCAGGTTCTAGTTTTGCTTCTTCAGTTACTGTTGGTTCAGGTGGAACTATTTCTTCTACACCAGTTTATGTGCGTTTAAGTGCAACGGCGTCAGTTATTAGTTCACCTTATTCAGGAGATATTGTGCTTTCTAGTTCTAATGCCACTTCTGTTAATGTTGCAACAGTTTCAAGTACAGTTACTGCAAAAGAATTAACGGTTAATGGATTATCTGCTAATAATAAAGTTTTTGATGGAAATACAACTGCGACTTTATCAGGAACAGGTTCTTTAGTTGGTGTAATCAATAGCGATGTGGTTTCTTTAGATGGAACACCGGTTGGGACTTTCGCAAGTTCTGCTGTTGCAAATGCAATTGCTGTTTCAGTAACTGGATACTCAATTAGTGGAGCAGGTTCTGCTAACTATAACCTTACTCAGCCTTCTTTGGTAGCTGACATTACTAGTGAACCCTCACCAGTAATCTCTAGTGTTTTAACTTTTTCAGCTACATATGGTGTTTCCGCTGCAACATACTCAATAACCGCTTCAGAGTCACCATCAAGTTTTAATGCTACTGGTTTACCTGCAGGATTATCTGTAAATACTTTTAATGGTGAAATTACTGGAACTCCAACAGGATTACCTGGTGTATATCCAGTTTCTATTTCTGCTACAAATGGAGGAGGAACAGGTATAGCAACTTTGAATTATACTATTTTAGCTAAAGAGCTTACTATTACAGATGCTGTGGCTGATAATAAAATTTATAATAAATTAAATACTACAACAATTTCTGGTTACACTTTGGTGGGTGTTGTAGGTACAGATGATGTTACAGTTTCTAATACAGCTACATTTGCTTCTGTTGATGTTGCTAATGGTATTTCTGTTACTTCAACACAAACTTTAAGTGGAGCTGATATTGCAAAATATACACTAACACTTCCAATAGGATTGTCAGCAGATATTACTCCAAAGTCTCTTACACTAACTGGAGCAATTGCTCAGAACAAACCTTTTGACGGAAATACTAATGCAACAATATCAGGTACTTTAACAGGAATTATTTCTGGTGATGTTGTTACATTAATTGGAACAGGTAATTTCGTATCTTCTGCTGTAGCTAATGGAATTTCGGTAACTTCAACATCAACATTAGGTGGAGCAAGTTCAGGAAATTACTCTTTAACTCAGCCAACAGGTCTTTTTGCTAACATTACTCCACCAGCAATCTTACAATGGAGCACTTTTGGTAACACAGGAAATGAAACAATTGAGCCAAGTACATACAATAATCCAAATGTAACTTCTGCAAATCTTACTCAAGGAACTATTGCTGTAACCGCAAATGGAAATCGTTTTGGAGGTACCGGTTGGTTTAATACAGGAAATACTGCAGGAGGAAATACTCTTTCTGAAGCTATTACAGGAAACGATTATATTCAATTTGTGGTTACTCCTAACTCAGGATATATTTTTACACCGACATCTTTCTCTTTTATTTGGGATTTTTCAGGAACAGGTCCGAAATCAGTAGCTCTTAGATCTTCTGCAGATGGATTTACAAATGATATTGGTGCACTTACTAATATGTCAGCAAGTACAACAGCTATCAAAACAATTCCTATCACAAGTTTAACAAATGTGTCTTCAACAACAACTTTTAGACTTTATGGGTTTGGAGCAACAGCTGCAGGAGGTACTGGTGGATTTGATACGAATTCAAATCAAAATAATGTTATTTTGTATGGAACTACAGCCGAGTTAACTGGTCCAACAGCATCGGTTATCTCTGGAACAACTTCTATTTGCGAAGGTGATAGCGCAGCCATTTCGGTTATGTTAACAGGAGGAACTAGCCCATTTACAATTCAATATACTGATGGAACTACTGTTTTTACAGAAACTAATTATATTAGTGGAACAAACATTATTGTTTCACCATTAACTTCATCAACTTATACTTTAGTGTCAATTACTGACAGCTTAGCTTACACAGGAACTGGTAATACTGGTTCTGCAGTAATAACTTTGTTACCAAATTTAACCTATTATATTGATAATGATGGTGATGGTTATGGTGATCCTTTAGCTCCAACTTTTCAATCTTGTGTTCCTTTCCCTGGTTATGTAACCTTAGGAACAGATTGTAATGATGCAAATGCTGCTATCTATCCAGGAGCTGTTGATGTATGTTACGACGGAATTGATAATGATTGTAATGGAATTATTGATAATGTAGGTCTTCCAGGTGGTTGTACCCCAATTGTAGGTTCATTACCAGCAGGAACATGCGGTACAACTCTTGCTGGCTGGTATTCAACTGTTACGGCAAACTGGACTAATTTTGCTCAAGGATACCGATTCAAAATCACTAAAGTGGATATGAATACAAATGCTCCAATTGCAGCACCAGTTATCATTGACAGACCAACCAATAATATTTCATTGGCTAACGTTCCAGGAACGACTTACAACTCAAGATATATGTTTGAGATTGCAGTACGATACAACAATGTATGGCAACCATTTTTTGGAGCACCATGTTACTTAAACACACCGAACCCAGTTTCAACAATTGGTGCTCAATGTGGAAGTACATTAACGGCTATGAATCAATGGATTACTGCAGGAGCAGTTTCTAATGTTACTGCTTATAAATTCAGAGTTACCAGAGTAATCGCAGGAAATCCAACAGGAACTTCTCAAGAAACTACACAAGCAGGGAATAAGTTTAATATGACTCAATTGTCAGGTATCTTATATGCTAGTACTTATAGAGTAGAAGTTTCATTAAGAAATACTGATGGTACCTTCTTACCTTATGGTACACCATGTACTATTAATACACCAGTTTATCCTACTACTCAAGTAAGATCGGTTCAATGTAATAACTATCAAGTTACAAGTAACTCAGAATTAATTATTGCTGATGCAGTAACTGGTGCAACTACCTACAGATTTAGAGTTTACAACGGAGTTGATTATGATACATTCTACGACAACCAATTCAACAGATTTACATTAAACAACTTCCCTGGCTTAATTCCAAATGGAGCTATTTATTCTGTACAAGTTGCGGTTAAGTTACCAAATGAGCCAAGTTTTGGTCCATATAGTAAAGCATGTACTATCAAGACTCCAATGCAAGCAAGAGCTATTGCATCAGATGTTCAATTAGAAGTAGTAAATGTATTTGAAGCATTGGCTTATCCAAATCCATTTGCAGAAAACTTCAAGTTGGATGTGAAAACTACTAGCGAAGCTAACATTCAAGTTAGAGTTTACGACATGATAGGAAAACTAGTAGAAGATAAAATGATAAACGCTTCTGATATTCAAAACTTTGAATTAGGAAACCAATATCCTTCTGGAGTTTACAATGTAATTGTATCTCAAGAGTCCAATACTAAAACACTACGTGTTATAAAAAGATAGTTTTTTAAATAAGAACTAAATAGTTTAAAACCTCCTCAAGAAATTGAGGAGGTTTTTTGTCTGCATAAAAAGTCAAGTTGCAAAACTAAAAATAATTTTAACTAAATACATATTAACTTTTAGCCATAAAAAAACCACTCCTAAAGAGTGGTTTTTTTTATTATATTAGAATATTAAGCTTTTTTGGTTACGCTTTTTAATTTATAAAACGCAAAAATTAAACCAAAAAGCATTAAAATTAATAATTTACCATTAATTGGAGCAGGAGCAGGATCTCCACCTTCAAGACCACCACCGCCATCTTCTTCATCATCAGGTTGTGCAAAAGCAACAAAGTCTGAAAGCAAAATAAATGAAAACAAACAAAATTTATAAAATTTATTCATAACTAAACATTAATTCAAGGTGCAAATATAAAATCATTTTTTTTAATAATGTTATATTATTGTAATTTATCGATTAAAAGTAGAATAAATTTTACGAAATCGACATAGTTTATGTAAATCCTAGTCAAATTCTGACGTAAAAAATAATTTTACGCTTGGATATTTGCTCTGAGTCATCTGAATTGTGAAATCTGAATCTGCTAAAAACACCAATTGTTTATACTTATCGTGTGCTAAAAACTTTTGTTTAACTCTTTTAAATTCTTTAAACTCCTCATTTTTAGCATCATCTGGTTTTACCCAACAAGCTTTGTGTACTGGAAAATTTTCATAAGTACATTTTGCACCATACTCATGTTCTAAACGATATTGTATTACCTCATACTGAAGTGCTCCAACCGTTCCAATAACTTTTCTGTTATTCATTTCAAGTGTAAACAGCTGAGCAACACCTTCGTCCATTAATTGGTCAACACCTTTTTCTAATTGTTTTGCTTTTAATGGATCAGCATTGTTGATGTATCTAAAATGTTCTGGTGAGAAACTTGGAATTCCTTTGAAACTCATCATTTCGCCTTCGGTAAGAGTGTCACCAATTTTAAAATTACCAGTATCGTGTAATCCAACAATATCTCCTGGATAAGAAATATCTACAATTTCTTTTTTCTCAGCAAAAAAAGCATTTGGACTTGAGAATTTTAAATTCTTATTTAAACGAACGTGCATATAAGGTTTGTTGCGTTCAAAAGTTCCTGAGACAATTTTTATAAAAGCCAAACGATCTCTGTGCTTAGGATCCATATTAGCATGAATTTTAAACACGAATCCAGATAATTTTTCTTCTTCTGGGTTTACAATTCTTGTGTCTGATTCTTTTGGTTTTGGAGTAGGAGCAATTTCCACAAAGCAATCTAATAACTCTCTAACTCCAAAATTATTTAATGCAGAACCAAAAAACACAGGCTGTAGGTTTCCATCCAAATACTCTTGTCTATCAAATTTTGGATATACTTCATCTATTAGTTCTAACTCTTCACGAAGTTTTTGAGCCGGTTTTTCTTTGATTAATTTTTCTAATTCAGGACTATTGATGTCAGAAATTGCAATAGTGTCCTCAATGTTTTTTCTGCTATCACCACTGAAAAGATTTATATTTTGTTCCCAGATATTATAAATTCCTTGGAAATCATATCCCATTCCAATTGGAAAACTTAAAGGCGTTACTTGAAGACCAAGCTTTTTTTCTACTTCATCCATTAAGTCAAAAGCATCTTTACCTTCACGGTCTAATTTATTGATAAATACAATTATTGGAATTTTTCGCATTCTACAAACAGCTACTAGTTTTTCTGTTTGTTCCTCAACACCTTTTGCAACGTCAACCACAACTATAACACTGTCTACAGCTGTTAAAGTTCTAAAAGTGTCTTCTGCAAAATCCTTGTGTCCAGGTGTATCAAGAATGTTGATTTTTTTATCTTTATAGTTGAATGCCAAAACCGAAGTTGCCACCGAGATTCCCCTTTGACGCTCAATTTCCATGAAGTCACTGGTTGCTCCTTTTTTGATTTTGTTGTTTTTTACTGCACCAGCCTCCTGAATAGCACCACCAAAAAGTAATAATTTCTCTGTTAGTGTTGTTTTTCCGGCATCAGGATGAGATATAATTCCGAATGTTCTGCGACGTTGTATTTCTTTTAAAAAGCTCATAATTGTTATAATGGACTGCAAAAATACTATTTATTAAATAAATAACTAATGGAAGTTGTGATTTGAAAAAATCTTCCTTTTTATTCTGTTAATAAAATTTTGTTAATAGTAAGTGCTATACTTGTTTAATACAGTCGATTTGTTACTTTTGTTGATTGTTATATATGTGCAGTTTGTGCACGTAAAATAGAAATTAATAAAACCACTTATTTAATTAAAATACAGAATATGAAGTTAAAACAAATGTTTTTAGGGTTAACAATGTGTCTTGCTTTTATATCAAATGCACAAAATAAATCCAAAGAAGTTTTATTTACCATCAATGATAAACCTTATTATACGGATGAATTTGTAAGGGTTTATAATAAAAATTTGGATTTAGTAAAGGATGAATCTCAAAAAGATTTGAATCAATATTTGGATCTTTACGTTGGTTACAAACTTAAAGTTAACAAAGCAAATAAATTAGGACTTCAAGAAGGACAACAATATCTAGCTGAGTTAAAAACTTACAGAACGCAATTGTCTAAAAACTATACAACCGATTCAAAAGTTACTAAAGAACTAGTTGATGAAGGTTATAAAAGACTTCAAAAAGAGGTTAACGCTTCTCATATTTTGATTTTAGTTGATGAAAATGCTTCGCCTGCTGATACTTTAGCTGCCTACAATAAAACTATGGTCATCAAACAACGACTAATGAAGGGTGAAGATTTTGGAACCGTAGCTGCTGAAGTTTCTCAAGATCCATCGGCTAAAGAAAATAAAGGAAATCTAGGTTATTTTACAAGTTTCAGAATGGTTTACGCTTTTGAAAATGGCGCTTACAATACTCCTGTTGGAACCGTATCTAATCCAGTGAGAACTCGATTTGGATATCATTTGATAAAAATAAATGATGTTAGAGCAAACAGAGGCGAAGTAGCAGTTGCTCACATTATGATTTTGAAACAAAAAGATAATGAAGAAGTTACAACCGCAAAAACTACTATCGAGGATATTTATAAAAAACTACTACAAGGCGAAAAATTTGAAGAATTAGCTAAGCAATTTTCAGAAGATAAATCTTCAGCTTCAAAAGGTGGTGTTTTAAATCGTTTTGGTTCAGGGCAATTGAGCTCAGAAGAATTTGAAAATAAAGCTTTTTCATTAACAAAAGAGAATCCGGTTTCTGAGCCTTTTGAGACTCAATTTGGTTGGCATATTGTAAAATTAATCGAAAAATTTCCAATAAAATCATACGAGGATTCTAGAATCGAATTAGAAAACAAAATTGGTAAAGACGATCGTTCTAGATTGATTACAAATTCTTTAACTGAAAAATTAAGAAAAAAATATCCAGTAAAAAGAGATGCTAAATTGTATAGTTCTATTGTAAAATTAGTAACTAACGATTTTTATGAAGCAAAATGGACATTGCCAGCTGACGCAAAAAAATATTCTGCAACACTTTTCAATGTTGGAACTAGAAATCTATCAGGAACAACATTTTTAGATTATATTTATTCTCAACAAAAATCAGGAATAGCTATTAAACCAATAGAAAAATTGGTTGAAAAGTTATTTGAAAATTTTGCTGATGAGCACCGTAACCAATACAATAATGAGAATTTAGAAAATGAGTTTCCTGAATTTGCCTCAGTTATGGAAGAATATCGTGATGGATTATTATTATTTGATTTAATGGATAAAGAAATTTGGCAACGTTCTAAAACAGATTCTGTTGGATTGAAAGCATTTTACGATACTCAAAAAAATAAATATCAATGGAAAGCTCGTGTGACTAGTGAAATTTATTCTTCAAGAGATAAAGAAACTATGAACAAGGTTTTAGCAATGCTTAAAAAAGGAAAAACACCTAAGGATGTAAAAGATAAATTTAATACAGAGGAAGTATTAAACGTAATGCTTTACGAAGGAACTTATGAAGAAGGTGATAGCGCTTTGCCACAAGGAACTAAAATGGAGTTGGGGCTCTCAGAAATAACTAATAAAGGTGAATACTATTTTATTACTAAAGTAAATAAAGTCCTTCCTGCAGGTGCAAAATCATTAGAAGAATGTAAAGGTAAATTAGTGAACGACTATCAGCAATATTTAGAACAAAATTGGGTTGATGAACTTAAAAAAGAATTTACTGTAAATGTAAATCAAGACGTGTTTGAAACAGTAAAAAAACAAATTAAAAAATAATAAACGAAGTAATGATGAATGTATTGAATAACAAAATTGTACAAGGTATTTTCCTTTTTTTAATTGGTTTTTCTGTAAACGCTCAAGAGATAATTAAAGACAAAGAACCAGAAAAGAAAGCAACAACACCACAACAAAAGCGTCAACGTGTTGATGGAATTGTAGCAACAGTTGGAGATTACACGGTTTTAGATTCTGATATTGATAAAGCTTTTCTTGAAATTGAAGGTTCTGGTGGTTCTGTAAAAGACATTACAAGATGTCAAATGTTGGGAAAACTTCTTGAGGATAAATTGTATGCGCATCAAGCCATTCAAGATTCTATTGTTGTAAAAGATGAAGAAGTAAAAGAAAAAATGAATCAACAGATAGACTATATGGTAGAACAACTTAAGTCTATGGAGAATGTGGTGAAATATTTCAAAAAGAATAACGAAGACGAGTTTAAAACCGAACTTTTCGAAATCTTGAAACAACAAAAATTAGCTTCTGAAATGCAGAAGAAAATTATTGATCCAATTCAAATTACACCAGAAGAAACAAGAAATTTTTTCAAGAAAATTCCAGAATCAGAACGTCCAATGTTGGGTGCTGAGCTTGAAATTGCACAAATAGTTATTGCACCAAAAGTTTCGCAAGCAGAAAAACAAGTGGTTATTGATCGATTGAAAGAAATCAAGAAACAAGTGCAAGAAGGCGCAAGTTTTACAACCAAAGCCGTTTTGTATACAGAAGATCCAGGTTCTCGCTCTAGTGGTGGTTTTTATAAAATAAACAAGAAAACACCTTTCGTAAAAGAGTTTAAAGATATTGCGTTCTCATTACAAGAAGGAGAAATATCAGAACCTTTTGAAACGGAGTTTGGTTTTCACATTATTTATTTAGAAAAAGTAAAAGGCCAAGATTTAGAATTACGCCACATTTTGATGATGCCAAAAGTATCTTATGATGCACTAAAAGAAGCAAAAGATAAAATAGAATTGTTAAGAACAAGAATATTGGCTAAGGAAATTACTTTTGCAGAAGCAGCAAGAACGATGTCCGATGAGAAAGAAACTCGTGCAAATGGAGGAACATTAGTTAACCCAAAAACTCAAGATACGCATTTTGAATTGACCAATATGGATCCAGTTATTTATGGTCAGGTTTCTAATTTGAAAAGTGGTGAAATTTCTTCAGTTATTTTAGATGAGGATGCAAAAGCAGGAAAACGTTATAAAATTATAATGGTTACTAATAAAATTGAAGAGCATACTGCTGATTTTAGTAAAGATTTTATCAAGATTAAAGAGTTAGCTCTGAAAGAAAAACAAATCAATGCCATTGCAAAATGGACTGATGCTAAAGTAAAAGAAACTTATATCAAGATTAATGGTGAGTACAAAGATTGTACTTTCACTAACAATTGGTTAAAAAAATAATAGTATATTTTGGATTTAAATGCAAGGAAGCATCTAATGTCTAAAATCTAAAATCTAAAATTAAATATGTCAGACGTAACAGCGATACAGAATTTAGTTCAGAAAAGGCTCGAACTTAAAAAAGAAATTTCCAAAATAATTGTTGGTCAAGACGATGTTGTTGACCAAATATTATTGAGTATTTTTTCAGGTGGACACGCTTTGCTAGTTGGAGTTCCTGGTTTGGCAAAAACCTTAATGGTTAATACTATTTCTCAAGCTTTAGGGTTGAACTTTAAAAGAATTCAGTTTACACCAGATTTGATGCCTTCGGATATTTTAGGAAGTGAAATTTTAGATGAAAACCGTCAGTTCAAATTTATAAAAGGTCCAGTTTTTTCTAATATTATTTTGGCTGATGAGATTAATAGAACGCCACCAAAAACACAAGCTGCATTATTGGAAGCCATGCAAGAGCGTTCAGTAACCATTGCCGGTCACAATTATAAATTAGATTTACCTTATTTTGTTTTAGCGACACAAAACCCGATTGAGCAAGAAGGCACCTATCCTTTGCCAGAAGCACAATTAGACCGTTTTATGTTTGCTATCAAATTGGATTATCCAACTTTTGCAGAAGAAGTCGAAGTAGTAAAAAGTACAACATCAGATGCAAAACCAACCATAAATCCTTTATTTGAAGCTCAAGAAATTATCGATTTCCAACATTTAATTCGTCGTATTCCAGTAGCGGATAACGTTATTGAGTATGCAGTGACTTTGGTTGGGAAAACGCGACCGAATTCGCCGTTGGCAACTGATTATGTAAATAATTATTTAGATTGGGGTGCAGGACCAAGAGCTTCGCAAAATTTAATTTTGGCAGCCAAAGCGAATGCTGCTTTCAACGGAAAATTCTCTCCAGATATTGAAGATGTAAAAGCCGTTGCAACCGGAATATTAAGACACAGAATCATCAAAAATTACAAAGCCGATGCTGAAGGAATTACAGAAGAAGTAATTATAAGTAAGTTGATGTAAGATGTTTTTAACAAGCATGAATAGTCAAGCACTATTTTTATTAATCTGTTTGTATCTGTTTTGTAATAGTATTCTATATTTTTTAACTTTAGGAATATTATATCTTTTAAAATTGAAATCTTTTTATGCTACATGGTATAAAAAGATTTTTTTGTTTTTAGGAATTGGCGTGATTGCTTACTTTGTTTTATTTTTTTGGAAGAAACAATGAAATTAAATAATATTCGTATTTTTTTTTCGTTCTAAAATAAACTTTTAACCATGAAAAAATACTTATTCTTACTTCCAGAATTTTTTATTATATCATTATCAATATTTTGGTTTTTAGATAATTATTTAGGTTCAGGACACATTAATTATTTTACAGTCGTCGTTTTTATTATTGTATCGCTTCAACTTTTTATCAAAAATAAGATTGTCGGAATTATTCTTGGTTCCGTCTTTTTCCTTTTTGGATTGTATATGATTTTAGCAGTACTATCTGAATTTAAAAAATTTGCAACAATCGATTTTTCAGCAATTCAATTAATTTCAGTTGGTTTTTTAATCTGTTTCGTACTAATTGCAGCTTCCATTGGGATGTTTTATAAATCTATTCCAAAAAAAATCTAAATTTTATTATTCCTTTCTTTTAACAAAGCGAATTCAATTTTATAATATAATTATTTAAGGTTAAGTTTCTCGTCTAATTTAGAAACGTTCTTAGTTGTGATTTTGTTTCTTAAATTTCGAATATGATAAAAAAAGGTTTCTAAATTAACAATTATTCAAAATTTTTATTCAAAATTCATTTTTATGCAATAATAATTAGTCAAAATGGTGATTTGGCAATAATAATCTTTTGAAACATGAGATTTATTAAATATTTTTTAATTATCATTAATTTCATTAAATTTGCATTGCAAATAAATAAACCTATTATATTATGGCTTTTGATATCGAAATGATTAAAAAAGTGTATGGAACAATGGCTGAGCGCGTTGATAAAGCACGTGAGTTAGTTGGTCGTCCGTTAACACTTTCTGAAAAGATTTTATATTCACATTTATGGGAAGGAACTCCTTCTCAAGCTTTTTCAAGAGGAAAAGATTATGTAGACTTTGCTCCAGATAGAGTTGCCTGTCAAGATGCAACAGCTCAAATGGCATTGTTACAATTCATGCATGCGGGAAAGAAAACAGTTGCTGTTCCAACAACAGTACATTGTGATCACTTAATTCAGGCGAAAGTTGGTGCTACAACCGATTTAGCTGTAGCGAATTCACAATCGAAAGAAGTTTTTGATTTCCTTTCTTCAGTATCTAATAAATATGGAATTGGTTTCTGGAAACCAGGTTCTGGAATTATTCACCAAATTGTTTTAGAAAATTATGCATTTCCAGGTGGAATGATGATTGGTACCGATTCACATACAGTAAATGCTGGTGGATTAGGTATGTTAGCAATCGGTGTTGGTGGTGCAGATGCAGTTGATGTAATGTCAGGAATGTCTTGGGAATTGAAATTTCCAAAACTTATCGGAGTTAAATTGACAGGAAAATTAAACGGTTGGACGGCTCCAAAAGACGTGATTCTAAAAGTAGCTGATATTCTTACTGTAAAAGGTGGAACTGGCGCTATTGTAGAATATTTCGGAGAAGGCGCTATCAATATGTCATGTACTGGTAAAGGTACAATTTGTAACATGGGTGCAGAAATTGGAGCAACGACTTCAACTTTCGGATATGATGATTCAATGAGAAGATATTTAGCAGCAACTGGTCGTCAAGATGTAGTGGATGCTGCAGATAAAGTTGCCGATTATTTAACTGGTGATGCTGAAGTTTATGCTAATCCAAGTCAGTATTTTGATGAATTAATCGAAATCAACTTATCAGAGTTAGAACCACATATTAACGGACCTTTCACTCCAGATAGAGGAACGCCTGTTTCTAAAATGAAAGAGGAAGCAACTAAAAATGGTTGGCCTTTAAAAGTAGAATGGGGTTTAATTGGTTCTTGTACCAATTCTTCATACGAAGATATGGCCCGTGCTGCTTCAATCGTTGAACAAGCCGTTGCTCACGGAATCTCTCCAAAAGCAGAATTCGGAATCAATCCAGGTTCAGAGCAAATTCGTTATACAATTGAAAGAGACGGAATTATCGCAACTTTTGAAAAAATGGGAACAAAAGTATTTACAAATGCTTGTGGACCATGTATCGGACAATGGGATAGAGCAGGAGCAGACAAGGAAGAAAAAAATACAATAGTTCACTCGTTCAATAGAAATTTCTCAAAACGTGCTGACGGAAATCCAAACACGCATGCTTTTGTAACCTCCCCAGAAATGGTGGCTGCTTTAGCAATTTCAGGTGATTTGTCTTTCAACCCAATAACTGATACTTTATTGAATGATAAAGGTGAAGCTGTAAAATTAAATCCTCCAACAGGTGACGAACTTCCAAAAAGAGGTTTTGATGTTGAAGATGCAGGTTTTCAAGCTCCAGCTGCTGATGGAAGTGACGTTCAAGTTGCTGTTTCTGAAACTTCAGATCGTTTACAACTTTTAGCACCTTTTGATGCTTGGGATGGAAAAAATATTTCAGGAGCAAAATTGCTTATCAAAGCTTTCGGAAAATGTACAACTGACCATATTTCTATGGCTGGACCATGGTTACGTTTCCGTGGACATTTAGATAATATTTCAAACAATATGTTGATTGGTGCTGTTAATGCTTACAACCAAGAAGCTAATAAGGTTAAAAATCAATTAACAGGAGAATACGCTGCTGTTCCTGCTGTGGCAAGAGCTTACAAAGCTGCTGGTGTTCCTTCAATTGTGGTTGGTGATCAAAATTATGGCGAAGGTTCATCAAGAGAGCACGCTGCAATGGAACCACGTTTCCTTGGAGTGAAAGCGGTTTTGGTAAAATCATTTGCTCGTATTCACGAAACTAATTTGAAAAAACAAGGGATGTTAGCGTTAACTTTTGCTAACGAAGCAGATTATGATAAAATTAAAGAAGATGATACTATCAATTTCTTAGACTTAACAGAATTTGCACCAGGAAAACCATTAACATTAGAGTTTGTTCACGCTGATGGTTCAAAAGATATAATTTTAGCAAATCACACTTACAACGAAAGCCAAATTGGTTGGTTTGTAGCTGGAAGTGCATTAAACTTAATTGCTGCTAACGCATAATTGGTTAGTAATTTATTTTTGCAAAAAAAAGCTCCTAAATTTAGGAGCTTTTTTAATTATATATTTTTATAAATTTCGGTCAAGCTAGAATCCCATTCTACAGTTTCATAATAAAAGTTAAGTGTAGTTAACTTTCCTTTTTGTTGGATGAAACATTTTCCGGTTACAATTGCGTTGTCAACTTGAATTTTAAGAGTATCACCTGTTACTACTTTACTTTCTTTAAATTGCTGATAAACTTTTTGTGCTATTTCTTCTTTAAGTTCTTTTTTAGAATTAAAGGTGCTCACAACAATCATATTTCCGCTATTGTTTTTTACAATTAGCTCCATGCCATTGTAGCCATACTTATAAGTGGTAACTTTTGATTTTTCTTGACCAAAAGAAAATTGTGTCAATACTAAAAGTAGCAAAACTAAAAAGGATTTGTTTATAGATGTAAATTCGGGTTACATTTCAAAACGCTAAAATATCATAATTATTGGAAAGTAGTAACTTTTATTTTAAAAATTAATTAAATATTAAATAATAATTCAAAGAAGTATTGTATTTGCTGTGAAAAACTCTATAAAATGGAAATTGAAATAGTTTGGTTTAATTTTGAAATTAAAAAAAAATCCACTTCAAATAAATGAAATGGAATTTTTATCTCGAATTAATAATCTACTAATAGTAAGTATAACGTCTTACTTTAGAAATATATTTTGCAAGTCTTATAACTTGGTGGCTGTAACCATATTCGTTATCGTACCAAACGTAAAGGACAATGTTTTTTCCATCGCCAGAAACAATTGTTGCATTACTATCATAAATAGACGGAGCAGATGTTCCAACAATGTCAGAAGAAACTAGCTCATTATTTAATGAATATTTTATTTGCTCAACAAGTTCTCCTTCAAGAGCATATTTCTTCATGATATTGTTTACTTCTTCAATAGAAGTTTCTTTACCAACTTCAAGATTCAAAACTACAAGCGAACCATTTGGAACAGGAACACGAATAGCATTGGAAGTTAATTTTCCTGCTAAATTAGGCAATGCTTTTGCAACTGCACTTCCAGCTCCAGTTTCTGTAATTACCATGTTTAAAGCAGCAGCTCTCCCACGACGATATTTTTTGTGCATGTTATCTACCAAGTTTTGGTCGTTGGTATAAGCATGAATTGTTTCTAAGTGGCCTTTTACAACTCCAAGCGTATCTTCAACTGCTTTTAAAATTGGTGTAATTGCATTTGTTGTGCAAGAAGCAGCCGAGAAAATATTTACTGTGTCTGGATTATAATCATTATGATTTACTCCATAAACAATATTCGGAACACTTTTTCCTGGTGCAGTCAATAAAACTTTATCAACTCCTTTAGAAGTTAAATGGCGTTTCAAAGCCTCTTCTGTTGTGAAAGCTCCAGTATTATCAATAACTAAAGCATCTTCAATTCCGTATTTTGTATAATCAATTTCTTCTGGAGAATTAGCAGTAATAATGTGAACTGTAGTTCCGTTGATTATTAAAGCATCATTTTCAGTGTCAGCATTTACAGAACCCTCAAAATCGCCATGAACAGAATCGTATCTTAATAACGAAGCTCTTTTTTCTAAAGATTGTGCGTCATTTCTATCACGAGTTACAATAGCTCTCAAACGAAGTTGTTGTCCTTTTCCAATTTTACTCATCATTTCACGAGCCAATAATCTTCCAATTCTACCAAATCCATAAAGAACTACATCTTTAGGTTTAATTTCTTGTGAATTTTTAGCGTCTTTTAATTTGTCAATTACAAACGCACGTGCATCGTGATATTTATTGTCTTCCAAATGATATTCATAAGTTAGTTTTCCAATATCAATTCTTGATGGTGGTAAATCTAAATTTTCAATAGCACGAGCAATTTCAACAGAATCAAAAACATTAATTGGTTTTTGAACGAATTCACCAGCATATTCATGCAAGTTCATAATATCGCTAACGTTTCTATCAATTAATTGATTTCTAAAAAAAACCAATTCAATAGATTTGTCATACCATAAATCACTGATAATTTTAATAAATTCTACACCAGCCTTTCTTCTATCAGCTTGAAAAGAGAGCTCTTTTTCGTATAATGCGTTTTTGTTCATTTTGAGAAAAAATTGATTAGTTGTGTTTTTATAAATAAATTTCGGTGCAAAAGTAATCAACTATAACGTTTTCGTAAAATTATTTCAAACTTTTTTTAAATAAAAAAACCATTCTGTTTTATTCAGAATGGTTTTTCACCTTTTATTAAATTATGTTTAGATGATAATGCGCATTACTTGACCATTTTTTGTCATAAGTTTTACACTCGTTCCTTGACTTTCATTGGTGTTGTTTGTTGCTCTCGAAACCGTTTCAACATCGGATGCTTTTACACCATTGATGTCTAAAATGATGCTTCCTTCTAATTCGTCTTTGTATGGTAAAAGTCTTTTGTTACTTACTTCTTTGATTTTTACACCATAGTCAATTCGGAAATTTTTCTTGTCAGCATCAGTTAAATTTTCTAATTCTAAACCTTTAAAGTCTGTTTGAATGATATCATTTTTCACTAAAATTACAGGAACAACTTTGATTAGTCCGTCTCTTTCATAAGTCACATTTACCTTATCATTCGGACGTTTTGTATTAATAAATCCAGATAGTTCAGCATAAGATGAAATTTTTTGATTGTCTAATTTTTTGATGATATCACCTTTTCTTAAACCTGCTTTTTCAGCACCAGAATTTTTATTTACCTTATTTATATAGAATCCTTCAGTATCTTTAATTCCTAATTCTTTAGAATAGTTTCCTGTCAATTCACTTCCTTCAACACCTAGAATTCCTCTTTGAACATTTCCAAATTCCATGATGTCTTCAATGATTTTGCGTGTAATATTTGATGGAACTGCAAATGAATATCCAGTATAACTTCCTGTTGGAGAAGAAATCATAGTGTTAATTCCAATCAATTCGCCACGAGTATTTACCAAAGCACCACCAGAATTTCCTGGATTTACAGCTGCATCGGTTTGAATAAATGACTGAATTCCTTTGGTATCCAAATTTCTAGCTTTCGCAGAAACAATTCCTGCTGTAACGGTCGAATTCAAATTATATGGATTTCCTACTGCTAAAACCCATTCACCAACTTTCACTTGATCGGAATCTGCAAATGTTGAATAAGGTAATTTTCCATCAGCATCAATTTTTAGCAAAGCAATATCCATTTTAGAATCGGTTCCAATTAATTTTGCTTTGTAAACTTTATTGTTATTTAAAGTTACTTCCAACTCAGAAGCATCTTTAATCACATGATTATTAGTAACAATATAACCATCTTCCGAAATTATTACTCCAGAACCTGTCCCTATTTGTTCTTGTTGTTGACCACCTCGCGAACCATAGAAAAACTCCATAATTGGGTTGTAAACTGTTCTTATGGAGACATTTTTTACGTGAACCACCGTGTGTACTGCATTTTCAGCAGCTGCGGTAAAATCAATATTTTCGGCACCCATTCCAACAGTTCTTCCAAAGGAACTCGGAGCTTGTGTAACAATTGAATTTCCATTGACATCTTTTTCAATAAATAATTTATAAGCACCTAGTGTTGTCGCACCGCTTAACAAAGACACTAAAAATAAACTTGATAATCTTTTCATTTTTTAAATTGTTTTAAATCATTTAACATCAAATTTAGTAATTTATTATTTTTATAAAATCAGTTTAACGCTCGTTTAACAATCTTTAACGTATCATTAATATTTGTAACTTTGTGGAATACAAAAATAAAAATGCAACTCAAATTTTACAAATATCAAGGAACAGGAAATGACTTTGTGATGATTGATAATCGTCAAAATTTATTTCCCAAAAACGATACCAAACTGATTGAACGCCTTTGCGACAGACGTTTTGGTATTGGTGCTGACGGTTTAATTCTTTTAGAAAATGACAATTCGACAGACTTGTCTACCGAGAAGGTAGATTTTAGAATGGTTTACTACAATTCTGACGGAAATGAAAGTTCGATGTGTGGTAATGGCGGACGATGTTTGGTAGCTTTCGCTAAAAGTTTGAATGTTATAAACAATAACGCAACATTCATTGCAACGGATGGTTTACATCATGCAACAATTGACGAAAACGGTATTGTTTCTCTTCAAATGAAAGATGTTGATGAGGTGAAAATCGATACAGAATATGTTTTTTTAAATACAGGTTCGCCACATCATGTAACTTTGGTAAATGATTTGGAAAACTATAATGTAAAAGAAAATGGAGTAGAAATTAGGTATTCCGATTTGTATGGAAAAGCGGGAAGTAATGTGAATTTTGTAAATCAAATTTCTGATAATCATTTCCGACTAAGAACTTATGAACGTGGTGTTGAAGACGAAACTTTATCATGTGGAACAGGAGCAACTGCAACAGCTATTGCAATGAATGTAATCGGAAAAACCAATTCAAATTCAATTGATATAAATGTAGAAGGCGGAAAGTTAAAAGTCACATTTGAAAAAGCAGACAAAGGTTTCGAAAAAGTTTTTTTAATTGGACCAGCAACTTTTGTTTTTGAAGGAATAATTGAGATATAATTTGTAAATACTACTTCGTACTTTGTACCTCGTAATTCGTACTTTTCATGATAACATTAAAAGGAAAAAACATATACTTACGTGCTCTCGAACCAGAAGATTTGGAATTTGTCTATCAAATAGAAAATGACGAATCTATTTGGAATGTGAGTAATACGCAAACGCCTTACAGTAAGTTTTTAATTCGTCAGTATCTTGAAAACGCACATCAAGATATTTATGAAGCCAAACAATTGCGACTTGCAATATGTAAAAATGACACTTTTGAAGCTGTTGGATTAATAGATTTATTCGATTTTGATCCTGTAAATAATCGTGCAGGAATTGGGATTTTAATCCAAAATGAAACTAATCGTGGCAATGGAATTGGTAAGGAAGCGCTAGGTTTATTAATCGATTATAGTTTTAACCAACTTCAATTACATCAACTTTATGCAAATATTGGAATGGATAATGAAGCAAGTTTAAACCTTTTTACTACTTTTGGATTTCAGAAAATAGGAGTGAAGAAAGATTGGATTTATCACAATGCCTTTCATGACGAAGCACTTTTTCAGTTAATCAATCATCAACATTAAAAAAATATTGTTTTGAACAAAAAATTAAAAACCATTTTAGGAATTGGAACGGCTCTTTTTCTAATTGTCGCTACTGTCGTTTATGTCAAATTTTTCTCATCTAATACTAAATTTTCCAAAGAAGAACTCTATGTTGAAATTCCAACAGGTTCCAATTATGAAGATGTTAAACGAATCGTTTCACCATATGTTGAAAGTATGAGTGGTTTTGATCTTATGGCTGGTTTGAGAAAATATGATGATAATGTTAAGTCTGGTAGGTTTTTGTTTAAAAAAGGAATGGGTAACTTTGGTTTGATAGCTTCTTTAAGAAGAAATTTACCTGTAAAAATTGCTTTTAACAATCAAGAACGATTAGAAAACGTGGCTCAAAGAATTGGTTCTGAAATTGAGGCGGATTCTTTAGGATTGATGACAGCTTTTAGAGATAGCGTTTTTTTAAAGAAAAATGGTTTTACAAAAGAAAATGTTTTATGTATGTTTCTTCCTAATTCGTATGAATTTTATTGGAATACCTCTGCAGAAAAATTCCGTGATAAAATGCTTGATGAGTACAAGAAATTTTGGAATAAAGATCGTTTAGCTAAAGCAGAAGAATTAGGAATGACACCTGAGCAAGTTATAACTTTAGCTTCTATTGTGCACAAAGAAACAGTAAAAAAGGACGAACGCCCTAGGGTTGCTGGTGCGTACTTGAATCGAATTACACAAGGAATGCCTTTGCAAGCAGATCCAACGGTTATTTATTCACTTAAACTTAGAGATAATGATTTTGATCAAGTTATAAAAAGAGTTCTTTACGGTGATTTGACTATTTCATCAGCTTACAATACTTATGTTAATATTGGTTTGCCTCCAGGACCAATTGCGCAGCCAGATATTAATGCTATAGATGCTGTCTTGAATGCTGAAAAGCATGATTATATCTACTTTTGTGCAAGCGTTGAACGTTTTGGATATCATGAATTTGCTTCAACTTATCCTCAGCATCAAGTTAATGCAAAGAAGTATGCTGATTGGTTAAATACGACTGGAACCAACCGATAAGTGTTGAAAAAATCACCTTTAATACTATTGCTTTTACTTCTGTTAAAATTCAACTTCGGATTTTCTCAGAGTGACTTCAATAATTTTTTTAAACCTTCCGATTCTTTAAATAAAAAACGTCTCAACGGAGTTATTATCTCTGAAACTGTTTTAGCATCTAGTGCTTTGGTAGGTCTTAATCAACTTTGGTATGCAGATTACCCAAAATCTGACTTTCATTTTATTAATGATAATGATGAATGGCTTCAAATGGATAAAGCTGGACATATTTTTTCGGCTTATCATCTGGGAAGCTATGGTGCAAATGCTTTGAAATGGAGTGGTTGTGATAGAAAAGGTCAATTAGTATATGGAGCAACTGTTGGTTTTGCTTTTTTAACTGCTGTCGAGGTTTTTGACGGCTTTTCCCAAGAATGGGGTGCATCTTCAGGAGATTTAATTGCTAATGCTGGTGGAACTGCTCTATATGTTTCGCAAGAATTATTATGGAAAGAGCAACGCATTGTGCCAAAATTTTCATTTCATACTACAAAATATGCTTCCTTACGTCCAAATGTGTTGGGTAGTTCACTTTCTGAAGAGATTTTTAAAGATTATAACGGACAAACTTATTGGTTATCAGTGAATTTACATTCGTTTTTAAAATCGTCTAAATTGCCCAAATGGTTAAATTTGGCTGTTGGTTATGGTGCTGATGGAATGATAGCTGGAAGAAGTGAAACAGTAGTTGATTTAAACCTTCCTTTTTCGAAAAGAGAACGACAATTTTACCTAAGTTTGGATGCAGATTTAACAAAAATTGAAACAAAATCTGCTTTTTTAAAGACTTTTTTTTCGATTTTTAACGCTATCAAAATTCCAGCTCCAACGATTGAAATCAGTGGCTCACAAGGAGTTAAATGGCAAGGTTTTTACTTTTAGAAAACTTTAACTGCTTGATTTTCAATTTTATTTAAAAATAAGTTGTACATTTGCATCGTCAATATCAAGATGGTGACAGCACTTGGAAATTACAATTTATGATAAATAGGTGGTCGTTTTACATAGGAATCGTTGTGTTAATTGGATTTATAAGCTCCGCTTTTAAACCTATAGAATCTTTCAATCATAACTGGTTTTATGTAGACGAAAATGAAGAATTGTTATATCAATTTCCTTCAGAAAAACCATCAGATTATATTAATACTTCAATACCTTTTACCGGAAAATATTTTATTGGATTTAAAGAAGCTATCGCTTTCAAAGAATCTCAAGGAAAATATAGTAAAGTTAATTCTTTAGGATATTTAGGTAAATACCAATTTGGTAAATCTACATTAGCTTCAATCGGAATTAAAGATAGCATGCTGTTTTTGAGAAATCACAAAATGCAAGAAAAAGCTTTTATCGCGTTGTTGAAAAAGAACAAGTGGGAATTAAGAGAAGTGATAAAAGAATATAGAGGTAAAATGATTGATGGTGTAAGAATTACTGAATCAGGAATTTTAGCTGCGGCTCATTTAGGTGGAGCAGGTTCTGTTAGAAAGTTTCTAGAATCTAACGGAAGAAAAAAATGTAAAGACAATTATGGAACTTCTGTAAAGTCTTACATGAAAGAGTTTGGGGGTTATGAAACTCATAATATCAAACCAGAGAGCAGTCCTAAAGTGATAAAATAGTTAAGAGTTAAATTAAAAAAAGCCATCAATTCTGATGGCTTTTTTATTTAATAGGATTTGTGTATTATAAATATCGTCGGTCGATTGTGTAAATCAATAGTTGCTTTTTTCCATTCTGAAACTTTCATTGTTTTGATGTATTCTGTTGGAAGTGTTATATCTGCAGCAATACATAAATGAGTATTTGGTTGTAATGTTTGGAGAAAATCTTCTAATAATTTATTGTTTCTATAAGGTGTTTCAATAAAAATTTGTGATTGGTTTTTGTCAAAAGAAAGTTTTTCAAAATTTTTCAAAGCCGATTTTTTATCAGATTTGTCAATGGGTAAATAACCATTAAAAGCAAAACTTTGTCCATTCATTCCGCTTCCCATCATAGCTAATAAAATGGAGGATGGCCCAACTAAAGGAACTACTTGAATTCCTTTTTCATGAGCTAGTTTAACAATTGCAGCACCAGGATCGGCAACTCCAGGACAACCAGCTTCGCTCATTAATCCAACATTGATTCCTTGCAAACAAGGCTGAATCATTTCATTGTGTTCAGAAACTTCGGTGTGTTTGTTTAAAGAACTAATTATTAGAGAGGATTGTACTTTTTCTGGGTAAATACTTTTTATAAACCTACGTGCAGTTTTTTCATTCTCAACAATATAGCAATCAATAAATTCGATGGCTCTTTTAACTGTTTGAGGCAAAACATCATCTGGATTACTTTCTCCAAGTGTTGTTGGAATTAAATATAAAATACCTTTTAAGTTTACTGGCTTCATTAGGAATGTTTTGCTATTAATTTTTTTGCTAATAAATCCGTAGCTTCATCAAGCATTTCGTAAACCATATCAAATCCGTTTTGTAAACCATAATATGGGTCTGGTACGTCAACATTATCACCAGGAAATAATTCTTCTAAAATAAGTTGTACTTTGTTTTTGTCTTCTTCGGTTTTTGCCATAAAGACAACATCGTCATAATTTGAACCATCCATAACATAGATGTAATCAAATTCGTCAAAGTGTTTAGGAAAAAAGTGTTTACCCCTTTGGTTGGATATATCCAGTCCGTTTTTTTTAGCTGTAGCTATAGAACGATCATCAGGTTGTTTACCAACATGCCAATGACCAGTTCCGGCAGAATCTACCAAAAATTTATCTTTAGGAAGTTTTGCAGCTAATAAACCTTCTGCCAATGGTGAACGACAGATATTGCCTAAGCAAACCATTAAAATTTTAACGGACATAGTATTAAGTTTCAGTTTTTACTTTCAAATGCAAAAGTAAGAAAAGCTGATTGCTATAATGATAATTTTTTGTGAATATCTTCAACAAATTTTTTGAATTGCTTATCGGTAGAAACCAAGTTGTCAACTGTTTTGCAAGCGTGTAAAACAGTAGCGTGATCTCTGTCTCCAATTTGAGAACCAATATTTGCTAAAGAAGCTTTAGTAAATTTCTTTGCAAAAAACATAGCTAGCTGTCTTGCTTGAACCACATGACGTTTTCTGGTTTTAGATTGTAAAGTATCTAAATCCAATTGGAAATAATCAGAAACTACTTTTTGAATGTAGTCGATTGATATTTCACGTTTTACATTTTTTACAAATTTCTCAACAATGCTTTTAGCTAATTCGAGAGTAACTTCTTTTTTATTGAAAGATGATTGTGCGATTAAAGAAATAATTGCGCCTTCAAGTTCACGAACATTAGATTTTATGTTTTGTGCAACATATTCTACAATTTCGTTTGGCATTTCAACACCATCACGATAAAGTATATTGTTCAAAATAGAAACTCTTGTTTCGTAGTCAGGTTGGTGTAATTCGGCAGATAATCCCCATTTGAAACGAGACAACAAACGTTGTTCGATATCTTGCATATCAACAGGAGCTTTGTCTGAAGTAAGAATTACTTGTTTTCCATTTTGATGTAAATAATTAAAAATATGGAAGAACACATCTTGAGTACCTGATTTTCCTGATAAGAATTGAACGTCATCAATTATTAACACATCTATCAATTGATAAAAATGAATAAAATCATTACGATTGTTTTTCTTAACAGAATCTATATATTGTTGTGTGAATACTTCGGCAGAAATATACAACACGGTTTTTTCAGGATATTTATCTTTAATTTCAACACCAATAGCATGAGCTAAGTGAGTTTTTCCAAGTCCAACACCACCAAAAATTAATAATGGATTGAATGAAGTTCCTCCAGGTTTATTGGCAACTGCCATACCAGCTGAACGAGCTAATCTGTTAGAATCACCTTCTAAGAAATTATCAAAGCTATAATTCGGATTAAGTTGCGACTCAATTTTTAAATTTCTAATTCCAGGAATCACAAAAGGATTTTTAAGTTCAGGGTTTAGGTTTTTAAAAGGAGCGTCAACATCTTGTGATTTAATTGGACCACGGTGAGCAGATGGCAATTGTTCCGTAAACGGTTGTTTATTGCCATAAGTGTTTTCCATTTTAATTTTATAGAGTAACTTTGCGTTTTTTCCAAGTTCTTTGGTTAGGGCAACTTTTAGTAATTTCACATAGTGTTCCTCTAGCCATTCGTAAAAGAATTTACTTGGAACTTGAATGTACAATGCGTTATCAGAAAGTTCAACTGACTTAATAGGTTCAAACCAAGTTTTGTATGCTTGCTCTTGAATATTGTCTTTTATAAATGACAGACAGTTTTCCCATACCGATTGCGCAGTTTTGTTCATATTATTGTTAAAATTACTAATTTAATTAAAGGTTCTCTTACAAAAAAAAGGAGATTTTCTTCGTGTTTTTTGGGTTAACAAATATGTGAACAAATTTCTTTAAAAAAAAATAATATGGTATTGATTTTTTAAAAATTTTGTTGTAAAGAATAATTTGAATTTTGATTAAAAGCAAAAAAAATAGATGAACGGATACGAAGTACAAGTTAGAGTTAGATATGGTGAAACCGACCAAATGGGAGTAGTATATCACGGCAGTTATGTGCCTTATTTTGAAATAGGAAGAGTGGAATGGCTTAGAAATAAAGGCGTTTCGTACAAAGCATTAGAAGAAAGCGGAATAGCCTTACCTATAGTTTCAATGCATTTGAATTACAAAAAACCAGCTCGTTATGATGATATGTTAACAATCAATACGAAGTTGAAGAAATATAGTGGTGTAAAGATTGAATTTGATTGTGAAATCCGCAGTGAAAACGAAGAGTTGTTAACAACTGCTCATTTTATACTCGTTTTTGTGGACATAAAAAATGGAAAACCTATTGTTCCACCAAGCTACATTTTAGATATTTTAAAAGCAGAAGTTTAGTCTTTTAATTTTATCTCAATTTCAAATAAATTATTAAAAATGTCGACAATTTGTTCGGCATTTTTTTTGCGTGTTGCAATTTCAATTTCGCAACTTTCGTTCATGTTTTGCGAAATTATTTCAAGATTTTTTTCTTTAATTACTCGCATTACTTTATTCATGTTTTTGTAATCAAAGGATACTGTATAATGTATGTTAATTGTTTTTTCAATAATTTCTGATGCTTCCAATGCCATTTGAGCTGAAGTTCTGTATGCTGAAATCAATCCGCCAACACCTAATTTAATTCCGCCAAAAAATCGAACTACTACAATTAATATATTAGTTAGTCCAAAAGATTGAATTTGTCCATAAATTGGTGCTCCAGCAGTATTACTTGGTTCGCCATCATCATTGGCTCTATATTGAATTTTATCGGTTCCAATTTGAAAAGCATAGCAAAAATGTACTGCGCCATAATGTTGCTTTCGTAAGATGTCTAAATGATTTTTGATTTCTTCTTCAGAAGTTACAGGAAATGCGTAGCCAAAAAACTTGCTATTTTTTTCTTTAAATAAAATTTCTTCAGATGATGTGGCAATGGTTTTGTAGGTATCGTTCAAAACTTAAAGCGGCAAATGTTTTTGATTGAACAAGTCTACAACATCTTCTTTTCCAACTTCTAGATTCCATACGTGAAGTCCTAAACTAGCTGCTGCATCGGTATTTACTTTTTTATCATCTACAAATAGAGTGCGTTTAGGAGATAAATCGTATTTACTCATTATGGTTGTAAAAATGGCAGGATCGGGTTTTCTCATTCCCATTTCATACGAGTAAAAAACTTTTTCAAAACATTGATAGAAATCACTGAAAAAAGAAACTCCAACATTGTGTTCAAATCTGCTTATGTGAATTTCATCTGTATTTGTTAGTAGAAATAATCTGTACTTTTTATAGGAAAGCATTTGTAAAAACTCCAATCTATATAATGGAAATTCACCAATTATAGTATTCCAGGCTCCTCTAATTTCTTCTAAAGATGCATTAGGAATAAATTGATGAAACGACTGAATGAATTCTAATTCTGTAACTTTTCCCTTTTCAAATAAGTCATTTATTTCCATCAGTTCAGGTTTAGGTTCGTTTAAACCTAATTTTTTGAATGCTTCAATTTGAGCCTGTTTTTCTAAATTGATAAAAATATCGCCAAAATCAAAAATTATTGTATCAATCATAATTGAAAAATGTTAAAAGTTCGTCATTTAAAATTTTCTCTTTTTTACTATTTTCTCTAGAAATAGTTGGCGCTTTGGTTCCAGATTTGAAATAAATTTCGCCTCTAAAAACTTGCGCTTCATCCCAAATGTTTGCATCTATAAATGTCTGCAAAGTTTGTCCTCCACCTTCAATAATTACCGATTGAATTCCTTCATTAAATAAGAAATCGGTAATTTCAAGAGCAATATTGTTATTGAAATTGATATTCTCTTTAGTTATCGTAATGGATTTTATTTGATTATCAAAGATATGACTTTCTTTTGAAATTCTATTATTTTGGTCTAAAACTATTCTAATAGGATGATTTCCAGACCAATCTCTGGTTGTTAAGCTTGGATTGTCTTCTATAACAGTATTGGTTCCAACTAAAATTGCTTGTTCTTCACTGCGCCATTTATGAACCAATTGACGTGAAAATTCGTTAGTTATCCAAACAGGTTCTTTTATTTCTTTTGTTAATGGAGCTATAAATCCGTCTTGGCTTTCTGCCCATTTTAATATAATGTAAGGTCGCTTTTTATTGTGAAAAGTAAAAAATCGTTTGTTTAGTTCGTTGCATTCGTCTTCGAGAATTCCTACGGTGACATTTTTTCCGGCTTCGATAAGCTTTTTAATTCCAGTTCCTGCGACTTTTGCAAATGGATCTATGGTTCCAATAACTACATTTGGAATTTTATTAGCAATAATTAAATCGCAACATGGCGGTGTTTTTCCAAAATGACTGCAAGGTTCTAAACTTACATAAATAGTTGATTTAGATAGTAATGATTTGTCCTTTACAGAATTTATAGCATTTACTTCTGCATGCGGTTCGCCTGATTTTCTGTGCCAACCTTCACCAATAATTTCATCATTATATACAATTAGGCTTCCAACCAAAGGATTTGGATAAGTTGTGCCCAAACCATTTTTTGCTAATTCGATGCAGCGTTTTATGTATGTATCATGTGTTTTCACATCACAAAAGTACTATTTTTGTAATGTAATTTTATCATTCAAAAGCATTTGATTTTTTGAATTTTGAATATCCAACTTTGAATAAAGAATTTTTAAATTTTAGAAATGATAATTAGAGAAATCCAATCTGAAGATAACAAACAAATTGCCAATGTAATTCGTCAAGTGTTTATATCGGATGATTATCCAAAAACAGGAACTGCTTTTGCCGATAAGCAATTGGATTTTATGTTTGAAACCTATGATAAACCAAAAGCTATCTATTTTGTTGTAGTGATTGATGGAAAAATTGTTGGTGGAGCAGGAGTAAGTCAATTGGATAATTCGGAAGAAAATATATGTGAATTGCAGAAAATGTATTTCTTACAAGAAGCTCGTGGAAAAGGAATTGGATTTGAAATGATTCAAAAATGTTTGATAAAAGCAAAAGAGTTTGGCTATGAAAAATGCTATTTAGAGACACTTCCCGAAATGCTTCCAGCTCAAAGTTTGTATAAGAAAGTTGGGTTTGAGTATCTTTGCGAACCACTTGGTGGAACTGGTCATACGAGTTGTCCTATTTGGATGATAAAAAGTTTATAGTGGTTTAATGTTGTTTAAAAATAGTTTAATGTTACTGAAATCATACAAATCCACATTTTTACAAGAGCTTTCTACTTTATATGATGAAAAGGAAATAGAGAGTTTCTTTTATATTGTATTAGAAAGTTTTCATAACAAGAAACGAATCGATTTGGCATTAAATCCAGAAATGGAAATGGATGCTGTTCAATTGTTGCGTTGGGAAAGCGTTTTATCTGATTTAAAAAAGGAGAAACCTATACAATATATATTAGGAGAAACCGAATTTTATGGTTTGCCATTTCTTGTAAATGAAAATGCTTTAATTCCAAGACCAGAAACTGAGGAGTTGGTAGAATGGATTATTTCGAATAATGAAGGACTTCGACAAGCTCAGTCTGACAAAAGTGCAAAATTGAAAATTTTAGATATAGGAACAGGAAGTGGTTGTATCTCTATTTCATTGGCTAAAAATCTTCCAGATGCTCAAGTTGCTGCTATTGATGTTTCTGAAAAAGCTTTGGCTACAGCTTATAAAAATGCTGAAATAAATAAAGTAGAAGTAAATTTTATTTTGGAAAATATTTTGGAAACAGAAGTTTTAGATGAAAAATACGATATTATTGTTTCCAATCCTCCTTATGTTCGAAATCTTGAAAAACAAGAAATTAAGTCTAATGTTTTACAATATGAACCTCATCTAGCATTGTTTGTTGAGGATAATGATGCTTTACTTTTTTACAGAAAAATTGCAACATTAGCCAAGAAAAATTTATCTGAAAACGGAAAATTATACTTTGAAATCAATCAATATTTAGGCAAAGAAACAGTTGAATTACTTGAAGAAATGGGTTTCAAGAATATTGTTCTGAAAAAAGATATTTATGGAAATGATAGAATGATTTCTTGTTGGATATAAATTACTCGTATCTCAAAGCCTCAATAGGATCAAGTTTCGATGCTTTTATAGCAGGATAAAGTCCAGAAACTATTGCTACTATGAAACTTGTAATTACTGCAGCTAGAATTGCTCCCCAAGGAATTACAAATCCGAATTTCATTAAGGATGCCATTAAATAACCTACCAACATTCCAAATATTATTCCAATTAATCCACCAATTTGAGCGATTAGTAAGGTTTCCATAAAAAACTGCCAAGCAATGGTATTTCTTTTGGCTCCAAGTGATTTTCTAACACCAATTTCTCTTGTTCTATCGGTTACAGAAACAATCATGATGTTCATTAAGGCAATTGATGAACCCATAATGGTGATAATACTGATTACCCATGCAGCAGCACTTAAATATCCTGTAATATTAGCAATTCTGTTGGCTAAATCGTCACTTCTTGATATTCCGAAATTGGTTTCTTCTACTGGACTTAGTTTTCTAATTTGTCGCATAGTAACCGTTGCATCATTTACAGCACTTTCTAAAAGTTCTTTTTGATCTACCATCGAACTTACTGTGTAATTGATGTTTGGTGTCGAAAATATAGAACGTGCGACTTGTATTGGAATAAGAATTCGTAAATCCTGATTGTTTCCGAAGGTTGAACCTTTTTCTTTTAAAACCCCAATTACTTTAAATTTTGCACCTCTTATAGAAAGAATTTTATCAACAGGATTGACGTCTTTTAGTAAACCTTTTGTTGCAAAATCGCTACCAACAACACAAACATATGCATTGTTTGAAATATCGAATGGATTGAAGTTTCTACCATTTACAATTTCTAAACCTGAATTGGTTGTATAAAGGTCGTCTACACCTAATACACTTATTTCGGGATCGGTTTTTTCGTTTTCATATTTTACTTCAGCGGTACTTGTTGCTGTAAATGAAATAGAAGTATGTGTAAAAGGATAATCGTATTTTTCTTTGAATGCTTTGGCTTCAGGATAAGAAATGATAGGATTTATTTTTTCAATTTCGCCACCACCTTGGTTTCTTGTCGAAAACTCATATTGATTGATGTTGAAAGTATTAGAACCCATAGAAGCAAACTTCGAGTTCAACTCATTGTCAATTGCTGAAACAACGGTAAGAATTCCTACTAAAGCTGTGATTCCTATGGCAATAATGACGATGGTAAGAATCGTACGCAACAATTGTGCACGAATCGAACCCAAAGCAATCTTAATATTTTCTCTAAAAACTGAATTCATAATTCTTATTTGACACGAAATTACAGTTTTTGTTACAAGTTTGTGTTATAAGAATTACAAATTATTTTAAAAAGTATGATATTTGTACCATAATTTCAGATATCTGATTTTAGATATTGGATTTAATGTCTAAAAAGCAATCTGAAAATTTAATATTTGTTATCAAAAATCAAAAATCAAAAATCTAATATTTTAAAAATGGCATCTAAACCAAGTATTCCTAAAGGCACACGCGATTTTTCACCAGTTGAGGTTTCTAAACGTAACTATATTATTGCTATTATGCGAACTCATTTTGAGAACTATGGCTACCAACCTATAGAAACACCAAGTTTTGAAAATTCAGATACTTTGATGGGTAAATATGGTGAAGAAGGTGATCGATTGATTTTTAAGATATTGAATAGTGGTGATTTTTTAGATAAAGTATCATCTGAAGAATTGCAAACAATTAACTACAAACAATTAACTAGTAAAATCTCTGAAAAAGCTTTACGTTATGACTTAACGGTACCATTCGCAAGATACGTAGTGCAACACCAAAGTGAGATTGAGTTTCCTTTTAAAAGATATCAAATTCAACCTGTTTGGCGTGCCGATAGACCACAAAAAGGTCGTTTTAGAGAGTTTTATCAATGTGATGCCGATGTTGTTGGTTCAACATCGTTGTGGCAAGAGGTAGAGTTGGTCCAACTTTATGATGCTGTCTTTGCTGATTTGGGTTTGGATGGTGTTACTATCAAAATTAACAATCGTAAAGTTTTATCAGGAATTGCTGAGGTCATAGGAGCTTCAGATAAATTGATTGATTTTACAGTAGCTTTAGATAAATTAGATAAAATAGGAGAGGACGGCGTTAAAAAAGAGATGCTTGAAAAAGGAATTTCTGAGGAAGCGTTGGTCAAAGTACAACCATTATTTAATTTTATTGGAACCATTCAAGAGAAAATCGCGAGACTTTCGGTTTTACTTTCTTCGTCAGATGAAGGTATGAAAGGAGTAGAGGAGTTACGTTTTATTTGTGATAATGTTACTAAACTCGGATTGCAAAAAGCTACTTTAGATTTAGATGTAACTTTGGCTCGAGGATTGAATTATTATACTGGAGCAATTTTTGAAGTAGCTGCGCCAGAAGGAGTTGCCATGGGTTCTATAGGTGGTGGTGGAAGATATGACGACTTGACTGGAATTTTTGGATTGAAAAATATTAGTGGCGTTGGAATATCTTTTGGTTTGGATAGAATTTATTTGGTTCTTGATGAGTTGGGATTGTTTCCAGAAACGGTAACTATCGCAACTAAGGTGATGTTTTTAAATTTTGGAGAAACCCAATCTTTTGAAGTAATGCAAGCTGTTCAGAAACTTCGTTCAATTAATATTAAAACTGAAATGTATCCTGATGCTGTAAAGATTGACAAACAGTTTAAGCATGCTGAAAAAAGAGGAATTCCTTTTGTGGTTAAGGAGATTTCAAATGGTTTATTCACTTTGAAAAATATTATTTCTGGTTTGCAAGTCCAGGTTAGTTTTGAAGAATTGTTGACTAAAATTAATTAAAAATTTGTCTAAACTTTTGGGTGCAGTCTATTTAAGTAGCTTTTTGGCGTCAAATCAATCATTTAAACCTTAATTAAAAACGATTTTTTTGCTAGTATCACCTTTTTTATTAAGAACCGCGCAAAAGGATTCGCGCTACAGCTTGGTGTGGAGGCTGGAAGACACAGATAGGTATTGTTAATCGTACAAAACCTGTTATGTTTTGATTTTCAGAATCTTTTGCCTAGTTTTGATGTATTAAAACAAAATAAAACTATTCAAGAAGCACATAATACTATTTTAATTATTCTTGAAATAAATACGATACAATGAAAAAAATATATTTAATCTTATCACTGCTTTTATTTAGTGTTTGTTGTTTTTCTCAAAGTCGTTATGTTTCACAAACAACAAAAAAGATTGTATACACTAGAGATGGTGGTGTATGCCAATGTTGTGGTAGTTCTTATAGTTTAGAATATGACCATATTGTTCCATTTTCTTGTGGTGGTAGCAGCAGTCCTTCAAATATTCAATTGCTTTGTCGTAAATGCAATCGTAGTAAATCTAACAGTTGTTATTGTAAAGTTCATGATAAAAAAGTAGGTTCAAATTGTTGTGATGGCAACACTACCAGTAAGCCAACAACTACATCAACCCAATGCGGAGGCACAACAAAAAAAGGCAAAAGATGTAAAAAAATGACAACCAACTCTAGTGGACGTTGTTATTTACATCTATAATTTATTAAACAATTTAAAATCTTAACGAACATGAGTATGTTGTTTGCAATAGACACTAAAACGGAGGAAATAATCGTTTCAGATTCTCCAAAAGGAAGTAATGAAATAATATTTATTGAACGAATTAAACGTCAAGACAATGAAGTTCTTTATAATGCTGTTATTACTTTAACAAGTATTACAAAGGAACTCATTTTTGATATTACAATTTTTAAAGCAATGGATAAGGTCTGTCAAATGATGTATAATAAAAACAAATAATTCAATAGTAATATGCGCCAGCTTCCCGCGCAAATTCATTCGCTTGGTACTGCAATTTAAAATATTGAAAAACACACCCCCCCCTTTAACATTATTTTTTTACCTATGTAGTCAGTAGCACTGCTGTATTTTATTCTTGTCTACACACAATAACTTCTAAAAGCAAGTCTTTGTATTCGTTTCTTGTAAATAGATTTCACCAATCCACAACTGCAAAATTAATAAAATACAATCCCCAGAATTAAGACAACTTTTTACCCTGTGTATCCTTTTAATTTATTCAGTAATATCAAGTGTTTTAACCATGATTTTCAAATTTCCTTACTCCGTTTCCTTACTCCATAAAACACGAATAAGAGTGATTTCCAATAAAAAACCCCTTAACAACTGATTGTTAAGGGGTTAATGTGTAGCGAGAGGGAGATTTGAACTCCCGACCTCAGGGTTATGAATCCTGCGCTCTAACCGACTGAGCTACCTCGCCTAAATTGGCATTCCCTGAATGCGGGTGCAAATATAAGACTATTATAACATTGACCAAATAATAAATTGAAAAAAAATATTTTTTTTCTTGACTGCTTTTTTAAATAAAAATTATATATTTCGCAAAAAATTACATTATGTCACCAAAAGTACGTTACGAAATAGAATTTCCTATTAATTCTTCTCCTCAATTACTATATCAATATATATCAACTCCTTCTGGATTACAAGAATGGTTTGCAGATATTGTTAATTCTAGAGGTGAGTTTTTTACCTTTGAGTGGGATGATACGGAAGAACATGCAAGATTAGCCGCAAAGAAAACTGGCGAAAAAGTAAAGTTCAAGTGGATTGATGACAACAAAAAGGATACAGAATACTATTTTGAACTAAGAATTTTAGAAGATGAAATTACTAAAGATGTCTCATTAATGGTTGTAGATTTTGCAATCGAAGAAGAATTAGACGAATCTAAACAACTATGGGAAAATCAAGTTTCCGATTTAAAACATGTTATTGGTTCTGTTTAAAAATCATTTTTAAAACTTATATTTGTCTCGTCTCTTTCTAATAATGAGACGAGATTTTTTTTATGATTAATTACAACGGAGAAATTCAATCTTCAGACACTACTTTGTCTAATGTTAATAGAGGTTTTTTATATGGTGATGGTGTTTTTGAAACACTAAAAATCGTAAATAATAAAATCTTATTTTTTGAAGACCATTATTTTAGATTAATGGCTTCTATGCGAATTGTTAGAATGCAAATTCCAAATAGTTTTACTTTAGAATATCTAGAAGAGCAAGTTTTGAATTTGGCGAAAGCTAACAATTGTGAAAATTCAGCTCGAGTAAGATTAACCGTTAATAGAAACGATGGCGGATTTTATCTTCCACAAACAAGAACTGTTTCGTTTTTAATTCAAGTTTCACCATTAAATGAAACGCATTATTCCTTTTCGGATGCGATTTATGAAGTAGATTTATACAAAGATTTTTTTATTACTAAGCAGTTACTTTCCACTATCAAAACTACCAATAAGATGATAAACATAACTGGTAGTATTTTTGCCGATGAAAATGATTTGCAAAATTGTTTGCTTCTAAACAATGAAAAAAACGTAGTCGAAGCATTGAATGGAAATCTCTTCATGTTAATTGGAAATCAATTGATAACACCATCTGTTGAAGACGGCTGTTTAAATGGGATCATGAGAAAACAAGTACTTCAAGTTGCTAGAAAAATTGAAGATGTTGAAGTTTTGGAACAACCAATTTCACCTTTCGATTTGCAAAAAGCAGATGAATTATTTATTACTAATGTAATTACAGGAATTCAACCTATTACAAAATACCGCAAAAAGGAATATAAAAGTGATTTGTCTAAAGTGCTATTGGAGAAAATTAATGACTTAATTTAGAATTGGATTTTCTGGTGCGTTAGACCAAATGACATATTCGCCACCTAATTCGATAATTTTTTCTTTCCAAAATTGCTTTGAAGATTTACTCAAAATTGAAGCTTGATAATTATTAGCCGTAATTATCCATGAGTTGGCTTGCAGTTCATCTTCAAGTTGACATGAACCCCAACCGGTGTAACCCAAGAAAAAGCGAATATCTTCCTTATTGATTTTACCATCGTTGATTAAGTTCTTGGTTAATTCAAAATCGCCACCCCAAAAAATTCCATTTGAAATTTCAATACTGTTTGGAATCAACTCAGGATTAGTGTGGATGAAATATAAATTGTCTTGTTCCACTGGTCCACCATTGTAGATGACAAACGAACTGTTAATTTCTGGAAGTAAATCGTTGATAGTATATTCAAGAGGTTTGTTCAAAATAAATCCAACAGAGCCTTCGTCGTTATGGTCGGCCAATAAAATAACAGACCTATTAAAAGATAAGTCGCCAATTATGGATGGTTCTGCTATTAAAAGTTGTCCTTTTTGGAGTTTTTCATATGTCATATTGACGCAATTTTAACTAAAAGTACGAATAAAAGTTTTAAAACCAAATTTTAGAGCAAAAAAAAACCATTCGATCAACGAATGGTTTTCTATATCAAAGATAAACTAGATTAGTTTACAGAACCTTCTAAGTCTGATCCAGCTTTAAATTTTACTACATTTTTAGCAGCGATTTGAATTTTACCATTTCCTGGATCTCCTTCTTTCCACTGAGGGTTTCTTCCTTCTCTAGCAGCTCTGTTAGAAACTGACCATGATCCGAAACCTACTAAAGAAACTCTTCCACCTTTTTTCAAAGTTGATCCTACGTTTCCTAAAAATGATTCTAAAGCTAATTTTGCAGCTGCTTTTGTAATTCCTGCGTCAGCAGCAATAGCATCGATTAATTCTGATTTGTTCATAATAATAGTTATTAATTGTTGGTTAAACTTTTTTGTTAATCAAAACAAATTTAGTAGAAATTACAGACTACACAAGTAACAGGGGTTATTTTTGTTAATTTTGTTGATAACTCGGTATATTTGTTAATAAAAGTGACGATTTTAGGTAAAAAATCCTAGTTTTTTCAATGATTGCAACACCTTACAACGCTTTTGCATCTGTCGAAAACGTTATTCCGTTTAACAATTCGAAGCTTTTCATTCTCTTTTTTCCAGGAAACTGTAGACTTAGGATTTCTAAAAATCCATTATTAACAGCTATTTTGATTTCTTTCTTAGTTGTAATGATACTTCCAACTTCAAAATTATGCGATTCTTCAATCAATTTTGCTTCATATAGTTTTACATTCGACTCTTCAGTTCCGTCTTTAAAGAAACACCAAGCACTTGGATATGGAGATAATCCTCTAATTAAGTTGTAAATTTCAATACCAGATATAGAAAAATCAATTTTGCAATTGTCTTTATTTAATTTGTAAGCAGTCTTAATTTCTGTAGAATCAGTTTGAATTGTAGTAACAACATTTCCTTTTTCTATCAATGCTAATGTTTCAACTACTGCTTGACTTCCAATAGTCATTAATCGGTCATGTAATTCTCCAGCGCTTTCTGTAAATAAAATTGAAGTTTCTTTGCTCAAAATCATGGCGCCAGTATCAATTTTATCATCAATAAAAAAGGTGGTAACTCCAGTTTTAGTTTCTCCATTTATAATTGCCCAATTAATTGGTGCCGCTCCACGATAATTAGGTAGGAGTGAGGCATGTAAGTTAAAGGTTCCTAATGATGGCATTTTCCAAACCACTTCTGGTAACATTCTAAAAGCTACAACAACTTGCAAATTGGCATTCAAACTTTTTAATGTTGCCAAAAAACTTTCGTCTTTTAAATTGGTAGGTTGCAATAAATTTAAATTATTTTCTAAAGCATATTCCTTTACAGCAGAATATTTTAATTTTTGTCCACGTCCTGCTGGTTTGTCGGCTGCGGTTATAACTCCAACAACCTCATAGTTATTTTTAATTATGGTATCCAAAATGCCGACGGCAAATTCTGGAGTTCCCATAAAAACGATTCTTAATTTTTCCATTATGATTTTATCGAATATAAATTATTTGTCTTAACAATAATAGTATCGTTTTCCATTAAATTTTGAAGTGCAAAGATAACATCGTCTTTTGTATATTTAGTCAACTTTTGAATATCTCTCGAACTCATTTCTTGAATTTTCAGTAAACCAATTATTTTATCTGATAAACTTGAAGTATCCGTCTTGTTTTTCTTTTTGGAAATACAATAGGAGCAAACACCACAATCTTTTTTGATTGTTTCACCAAAATATTCTAAAAGCAATTTAGTCTTACAAGTTTTTTCTTCCTTTATATAATGTAATACTGATTTTAATTGCTCTGTTTTAAGTTGATTTTGAGCTTCAAGATATTTTACAACTCTACTAATCGTTCGTTCATCTTCGCGAACTTCATTGAATGTAAGCGTGGCATCATTGTTTTTAGCATGCAATTCGATAACTTGCTTTTCATTTAATTTGTGAAGAATTGCTAAAACTTTGCTTTCATCACAATTGGATTTTTTCGCAATCAAAGAAATGTTAATCACCGATTGTGATTCGTAAACTCCTGGATTAGTTCGTAAAATGGTTAAAATAACTTCCTCATCTTGCGGATTCAAACTCATATAACGAATCACTTCTTTAGACGGAATTACAAATTGCAATGTGATTTTTTCAGTAAACTCTTGTGATAAACTGATGATTCCTTGTCCATCTAAAAATTGTAAAGCATTATAAACTTTTAGAACAGGAAAGCTGTATTTTGTACAAAAATGGTTGATGTTAAAACTGAATTTTTCGTCAATTCCTTCGCCATAAGCAATTTGGAAATAATTGCAAAGTTTTACAAAAACCAAATTCAAGAATGCTTTATCTGATAAAATGCTAAGAAATTGCGCCTCAACATGAATTACATCGGAGGGATTGGTTAATAAAACTGCAAATGCTTTTTCGCCATTTCTTCCAGCGCGTCCAGCTTCTTGATAATAGTTTTCTAGATTGGGTGGAATGTGTAAATGAATGACCGTTTTTACATTAGCTTTATCAATTCCCATTCCGAAGGCGTTGGTGGCAACTATGGTTTGTACTTTCTCGTCCATCCAAAGTTTCATGTGATTTTCTTTGTCTTTTGAAGATAAACCACCATGATAATAAGTTGCCGAAAATCCTAAAGATTCCAATTGCTTAACAGTTTCTGAACATGATTTTCTATTGGTAACATAAATGATTGATGGCTGCGGATTTTTCTTCAAAATTTGCTCCATCAAATGCAATTTATCTTCTACATTAAAAACCATATACGCCAAATTTTCTCTAGCAAATGATTTTACAAAAATCGCAGGATTTTCAAGTTGTAATTGAGTAATGATATCTTCCTGAACTCTTTTAGTTGCCGAAGCTGTTAGTGCCAAAAAAGCTACTTTAGGAAAATATTCTTTGAGTTTGGAAATTTTTAAATAGGCTGGTCTAAAATCGTGTCCCCATTGCGATACACAATGTGCTTCGTCAATAGCGATTAAATTTATAGGAAGACCTTTTATGCGTTCTAAAATCCAATCGCTTTGCAATCGTTCAGGTGATAAATAGAGGAATTTATAATTTCCATATTGACAATTATCTAATAAGTCAATGATTTCATCTGATGCAATTCCGCCAGTTAATGCAATAGCTTTAATTCCTTTGTTTTGCAAATTTTGAACTTGGTCTTTCATTAAAGCAATTAAAGGCGAAATGACCAAACAAATGCCTTCCATCATCATGGCTGGAACTTGAAATGTAATTGATTTTCCACCTCCAGTTGGCATTAATCCAAAAGTATCTTTTCCTGCTAAAACGGAGGCAATTATGTCTTCTTGCGGAGTTCTAAACGCATCGTGATTCCAATATTTTTGAAGGATTTCTAATGGTTTAGGCATTGTATTCAATTACGAATTAGGAATTTAAAATTAGGAATATTTCGTAAAAGTACTAAAAACAATAAATATAATTGAACTTACAGATTTTTTGAATAAAGCGTTTTTATTTTCAAAATAGAAATTGGCGTTTCTGTAAAATAATTTAATTGCCAATTTTGAGTTCGTTGCGCTTGTTTATTTTCAGTTTTATCCCAAGAAGGGTAAACTCTAAATCCTAATTTTCCTTTTTTAGATTGACTTTGAAGATATCCTTTTTCTTCTAAAATAGTTTTCGGAAAAACAAATTGTCCAAAGTGATTAGAAGTTTCGCAATTAATAATCACTAAGTCAAAGTTATCTGTTGATGAATACGGTTGAATTGGTTTTTCATTAATACGTTTCCATAAAGTAACGAATTGTCCTATTTTAGTTGGTGTGATTTTAGATTTTCGAAAAATTATTTTTGAATTGTTGAGTTCAAATTGAGCTGCGCAATACTCTTGACTTTCTTTTTCTATAATGGGATTACGGATTTTTAAATCCAATTTTTCAAAAACTAAGCTTGAAGCCTTTTCTAGTTCTTGAAGCGTCATTTATTGTAATGATTGTAAAATAAAGTTTGTACGTTCTTCAACCGTTCCTTTTGGAACCTCGATTAAGTGGTAACCGTATTTTTCATAAGTTTCTACAAGATGATTGTAGATTAATTTGGCTTGCTCGTAGTTTTCATAACGCTCGTCATCGCTAACGTAAATTTCTTCCCATGGTGGAAGGATGAAAATTCTATCATAATTATGGTCGCGACAAGCTTGATCAAAAAAGGATGGATAACTATCGCCAATATAATGCATGTAAGCCAAAACATCTGGAATTCCTCTGTCTAGGAAGACTGTTTTGTGTGGTTCATTTTTGGCATTTTGGTATTGTTTTTTTCTTCCTTCGAGAAGTAACTCGCTGAAAAGTAGAGGTTTTTCTAAAAAAAGTTGTTCAATACCTTGTTTTTGTGCTTCGCTGATAATTTCGCGCGAAACCTCAGGATAACAACAATGTCCTTTCGATAATAAATTATCTATAATTGTTGTTTTTCCTGTACCAGGACCGCCAATAATAACTACAATTTCTTTTTCCAAATTTTTTTGAAATAAGGAGCAAATTTATTGAATTGTTTTAGATTATTGAGGTTGTTTTGAAATTTTATTTTCTATTCGATACAATTACTGTCTAGCCCTGATTGTAGTGGAAATTTTTTCTATAGTTGCCTGAGGCACTCGAAGGCAACTATAGAAAAGATTGAAACGAAAAGCAGGAATAAGGAAACCAAGAAAGCCCAACCCATTCGCTCCTAAAAAAAACTAAAAACTAAACAAATTGTAATATCAAAAATGTATATTTGCGTTTATTTTAATTTCAAGAATGGATAAGAAGACGGAAGAATTTTACATTCGGCTGAAGGAAGAATTGGGAAATACTTCTGAGTGGCCAACAGAATACCTTTACAAATTTATTGTGCCAACTGATGCTAAAAAAATTGAAGAAGTTGAAAATGCTTTTGACAATATGGGCGCAGTAATAAAAACACATCAATCTAAAGCAGGAAAATATACGAGTGTTTCTATCAATGTAATGATGGAATCGCCAGCAGATGTGGTTGAGAAATACATAGAAGTTTCTTCGATTGAAGGAATAATTTCATTTTAATATGGTACCAAAATATATAAAAGAAAATGCTAACGATGTGGTATTCAATTTAGAATACAACGCAGAGCGTTCGCATTTAATCATTCCAGAGTATGGTCGTCATTTGCAAAAATTGATTGACTTGGCTGTGGCAATTGAAGACAAAACGGAACGTAACAAAGCGGCAAAATACATCATTCAAGTGATGGGAAGTTTGAATCCGCATTTGCGTGATGTTCCAGATTTTCAGCACAAATTGTGGGATCAAATTTTTATTATGTCCGATTTCAAATTGGATGTAGATTCACCTTATCCAATTCCGACGCGTGATGTAATCAATTTGAAACCAGAACGATTAGCGTATCCACAGAAAAACCCAAAGTATCGTTTTTATGGTAATAATATCAAATACATGATAGAAGTTGCCAACAAATGGGAGGAAGGCGAGATGAAAAGTGCATTGGTAAAAGTAATTGCCAATCACATGAAAAAATCGTATTTGAGTTGGAATAAAGATACTGTGACTGATGCCGTAATTTTTGAACATCTTTTCGAATTATCTGATGGAAGAATCAATCTAACAGGAAGCGAAGAAGAACTTTCGACTACAAATGATTTGATTAGAACTAACAAAAAGGTTTCAAACAAATCACAATTACAACAAAAAAACATGAAAATTCAAGGGTTCAAAAAACCAATTCCTGGTAAAAAACCTTTTATAAAAAATAATAATAATCCAAAACCTTAATTTGTATAATGTATACTGCAAAATTGTAAATCGATTTTGCAGTATACATTATACAATTTTACATTATACAGAAAAAAATGGGAACTTTTCAAATTGAAGGAGGCATTAGACTAAAAGGTGATGTTACACCACAAGGAGCAAAAAATGAAGCATTGCAAGTTTTATGTCCTGCTTTATTAACATCAGAAAAAGTAAGAGTTACAAACATTCCTGATATCATTGATGTCAATAAATTGATTACATTATTAGGAAATTTAGGAGTTAAAATCCAAAAAAATGGTCCTGGAGATTATACTTTTCAAGCCGACGAAGTAAATGTTGACTACTTAAAAACAGAAGCTTTCAAGAAAGAAGGCGGAAGTTTGAGAGGTTCTATTATGATTGTTGGTCCATTATTGGCACGTTTTGGTTGTGGTTATATTCCAAAACCAGGTGGCGATAAAATTGGAAGAAGAAGGTTAGATACTCACTTTGAAGGATTTATAAATCTTGGTGCAAAATTCCGTTATGAAAGAGAAGACCATTTTTATGGTGTTGAAGTTGATGGAAAATTAAAAGGTGCCTACATGTTGCTAGATGAAGCTTCTGTAACAGGAACTGCCAATATTGTTATGGCTGCTGTTTTAGCTGAAGGAACAACAACAATTTATAATGCTGCTTGCGAACCTTATTTGCAACAATTGTGTAAAATGTTGAACTCAATGGGAGCAAACATTAAAGGTGTTGGTTCAAATTTATTAGTTATTGAAGGAGTTGAAAGTTTAGGAGGATGCGAACACAGAATTCTTCCAGATATGATTGAAATTGGTTCTTGGATTGGTCTTGCGGCGATGACAAGAAGTGAAATTACAATTAAAAATGTATCTTGGGATAACTTAGGTGTAATTCCGAGTGTGTTTAGAAAATTAGGAATTACGCTTGAAAGACGCGGTGACGATATTTATATTCCAACGCATGAAAACTACGAAGTAAAAACCGATATTGATGGTTCTATTTTGACTATTGCTGATGCGCCATGGCCAGGATTTACGCCTGATTTATTGAGTATTGTTTTAGTAGTTGCTACACAAGCAAATGGTGATGTATTGATTCATCAAAAAATGTTTGAAAGTCGTTTGTTCTTTGTGGATAAATTGATTGATATGGGTGCCAAAATTATGTTATGTGATCCGCACAGAGCTGTGGTTATGGGACATAATTTTAAATCGCAATTGAAAGCTACAGTTATGAGTTCGCCAGATATTAGAGCCGGAATTTCGTTATTAATTGCTGCACTTTCTGCTAAAGGAACTTCAACAATTCAAAATATTGAGCAAATTGATAGAGGTTACGAAAGAATTGACGAACGATTGAGAGCTTTAGGTGCAAATATTGTTCGTGTATAATTTTAGAATATAGAAAAAAGAATATAGAAAATAGAGGCGCAAATTGTGCCTCTTTTCATTTTACAACTATGGAAACCTATATAATCATACTTCTTTGCATAGCCTCTTTCTTCGCAGGATTTGTCGATGCTATTGTTGGCGGTGGCGGATTGATTCAAACTCCAGTGGCTCTGATTTTATTGCCCAATGTTGCTGTTTCTTCTATTATTGGTTCGTTGAAAATTCCTGCGTTTAGCGGAACTTCGTTCGCAGCAAGACAATATTTGAAAAAAGTAACTATGAATTGGAAATTGCTAATAATCATGGCAATTGTAGCATTTATTTCGGCATTTTTGGGTTCAACACTTTTGACTTATGTTAGTAGTGATTTTATGAAACCATTGCTTTTCGTTGTTTTGATTTTGATAGCGATTTACACTTTTATGAAAAAGAATTTTGGTAGCCATAAAGTAAAGAATTTATCAGAAAATGATTTACTTTTTTATGGAATATTGATGAGTATCGTAATTGGTTTCTACGATGGATTCATTGGTCCGGGAACAGGGAGTTTTTTAGTTCTTGGATTTGTAGCCATTCTTGGTTTCGATTTTCTTCACGCTTCTGCCAATGCTAAAATGGTGAATTTGGCAACCAATTTTGGTTCGATTTGTCTTTTCGTATTAAAAGGTAAAATTATATGGGCAATTGCGATTCCAATGGCGGTTTGTAATGCACTTGGTGGTTTTATTGGAGCTAAATTGGCCATCAAAAAAGGAAACGGATTTATAAGAATCTTCTTTTTGATTGTAGTGATTGGAACACTGATTAGATTTGGATATGATGTTTTTTTTAAATAAAAAATCCCAAAATGATTAATCTTGGGATTTAATTTAGAGTTATTCAAATTCCGAATAAACTTCTTTGTTATCTATGGAAATTTGAGTAATGTGCTTGCAAGTAGTTCCAAATGGCGCTAATGGTGTCCAACTTTTTGCATAATTTAAAGTCACTTTTTTTCCAATAAAATCACTTTTGGATTTATCTAAATAGAATCCGTTTTCTAAACCGCGATTGATGTAATATGTAATTTCGCTGTTTTCTATTTCAAACACTAAATCTTTCGCGCCACCTTCAGAAACCGATTTAATAATTCCTACGACTTCAATACTGTTTTCTTTTGAAGTATCTATTGGTTTTAGACCAATAATTGAAAAGGTCAATACAGCTAAGACAATAAATAATAGTATTTTTTTTATTCATTTAGTTTTAAATTAAACGAAAAACCTATTATATTATTATTCAACGATATTCAAAAATTTTAGACCAAAAATAACTGCATCACCTTGATAACCATTTTGATAGGAACGAACGTAGTCTACACGAAACATTCTGAATTTTCCAAAACCTAAATTATCTAAACCGATAGAAAATTCTTGATAAGGCTTTCTGTCTGGAACTGATAAGTTATGAAATCCCAAAACCAATTGCGAACCTAATTTATTTAGCAATGGGATTTTATTCATAATATATCCTTTGTCATTGTGCTCGGCATGAAATTCTAAAAAGCTATCATTTGTACTTGCTTTGTAATACGGTAAATTATTAAAAACATTTGTATAACCATCTCCACCAGTTATGTGTGTTTGATTTCCGTTAAAGTGTTTGTAATCAACAAAAGCTATATTTTCTGCATTGAAAAACTTACCGGCTTTTAAATTTAATTTCATGTCACCTTTATTTCCAATAGATAAATCATGTGTAATTCTTCCGCTAAGGAAATCATATTCATATTTCTTTTCTGAAGCCGAAAATCCTTTTTCATAACCAAAATACAATGTTGGTGACTTTTCATTTCCAATGTTAAACTTTCCATCCGGTCTAGTCCAATATTTTTGTCCAAATTTAATTCTTGTATTAACAGAGGCTTTCATTAAATTGTATTTCTCAAAAGCTGGTGTTATAAAATCAAATGGAGCTAATGGATTATTTGAAGAATAAACGTCTGATGTTTTTACAGAACTTTGATCAGAATTATTCCACAAAGGTTTTCTTTCTGAATATTCTAAACCTACATTTAAGTTTAATCCATTAACTACTTCACGTCCAAAATTGGCTGAAACAAAATTCTTTTCATACAATTTCATAAAGTTGTTTTTGAAAAATAGACTACTAATTGAATTAACACTATTAGAAATTGGGTTGCTCGAATTGAATTGGTTTACAGCACTTCCTCCAGATATATTTATGTAACTATCGTTGGTATTATTAAACTTATGATAAAACATTCCGGTTGCACGCAACTGATTTTCTGAAAAACCATAATCTAATTTTGTAGCTATTCTTGTAAAACTTCTTTTTTCTTCATCTCTTTTATTGAATGAAAATCCAATTTGAGTTTTCCAACCTTGAACTGTGTTGAACGATGTTGAAAGTAAAGGGCCGTCATAATTTAAAGACCATTTTTTAAAGGAATTAGAATAGCTATATCCAGTAATGATATCGGTAAATTTAAATTTGTTTCTCTTTCCGTCAATAGAATCTAAATATTTTTCAGATTTCTTTTTAGTTTGAAGAATATCTTTTTTAGTATAATCCGTGCTTTCTTCAACAGTTAATGGGACTGGCCTGATGGTTTCCCAAAAAGCATCTTCTTTTTTATTGGCGTTTTCTTCAAATTTTAGCACTTCAGCTGTAAAGGTTTTCTTTTCAAATTTCTGTGGGAATTCAAAATTTGAAAAAACATGAGTAAACGTTCCGTTTATGTTTATGCCTAACATTCCAGCTTCAAAGTCAATGGTTTGGGTGTTTTTTGTCCAGATTTTAGTTTTTGTATTGAAACTATAATTTTGTTTTAAAGTTAATTTATTCAATGCAGGATTTTGCATTTGACTACCAGTTATAGATAAATCTACAGCATAAATGGCATACGATTCGTCTACTATATATAGGTATCCTTCCATAGCTGGTTCGGATGTCCTTTTGGGTGTAACTTTGATTTTATTAATTACTTTATTGTTTTCATCAGCAAAGGAACCTTCAAATTTATATTTGTAGTAATTAAATGCATTATCTGCAATTGGAGAAATTACTTTTACATCAAAATCTAAATAATTTTCATAGAAGTCAAAGTTGGCTTGTGCTGCATTATTGAAACTAAATCCATTATCATTTCCGCTTACTTTTGATGCAATGATAGTCTCTTTTAATTTGTCTGGTTTTTGAAAAGTAATTTTCGAAACGGTTTCAGATAAATATAAAATTCCACTTCTTGTTGAATCTATTACTTCATCAAAGAAATCTAATTTTTGTCCCAATATAGTTTTAGGTAGATTCTTTACTCTAAAAATACCTCTCGAATAGAAGTCAGCATTGTATTTCTCTGTTAGTTTTGAGTTTTCCTTACGATTTGCAATAGCATTTTTAATAATCTCAATAGCAGGATTTACATTTGGATTAATTACAACTTCATTAAGTTTAATTTCCTCCTCTACTAAAGTGACATCTACTGTTTGTGCAATTTTTTCAATTTCAACTACTTTTTTTTCAGTCTTATAACCAAGGTATTGATACAAAATAACATAAGAGCCAGTTGTTTTTAGATTCAGTTCATACTTACCTTCTTCATTAGAAGTAGTACTTATGTAGGTATCTTTTACATATATATTAACAAAAGACATGGGTTTACCATTAGAGTCAGTAACAGTTCCTTTAATTTGTGAAAAGCTTAAGATTGAAAACAATAAGAATAGGATAGAGGTAATTTTTTTCATTTGTATGGTGTTTAATTTATAGACGATTATTAATGTGAAAAGGTTGTATGGTTGTTTTAAATTTGCACAGAGAACGCAGAGGTCTCACAGAGTTTTTTTTAAATTATAAATCGTTTTAATCCATCTTTCAAAAGTTTTGTATTGAAATTTATTAATAATCCTGTAGAATATTCTCCTAATCTCATGTGCGTTAATATTTGTGCACTATGAACATCTGTAAATTTTTCAACTGTTTCTCTATAAATTCCCATTATTTTCTACTAATAAATCAATTCTATAACCATGATCTATTTTTATTTCTTTGTAGATAATTGGTAAACTTATCTCTTTTTCAACCCAAATACCTTGCTCTCTTAGTTTATAAAACAAACATTGTTGATAGGCAGATTCTAATAATCCTGGTCCAAGTGTTATATGGACTTCAATTGCACAACCTATAATTTTATCTGTTAATTAATTATCATCAATGTTTGTTTTTATATTGAACAACATTATATTACACTCTGTGAAACCTCTGAGTCCTCTGTGTAAATTTTTTGTTATTAGTGTAATAAAAAACTTTGCAAAGCCAATTCGTAACTCTTCAGTCCAAAGCCAATAATAACTCCCTTTGCATTTGGTGAGATAAAAGATTGATGTCTGAAAGTTTCTCTCGAAAAGGTATTAGAGATATGAACTTCTATTGATGGTGAAGTTATTGCTTTTAAAGCATCGCCTATTCCTATTGAAGTATGAGTATAGGCTGCTGCATTCAAAATTATACCATCATAAGAAAAACCAACCTCTTGAATTTTTGAAATTAATTCACCTTCTATATTACTTTGATAATAACTTAAATCAATAGAAGGATATTTATATTTTAATTGATTGAAATACTCTTCAAAGGTTTCATTTCCATAAACTTCGGGTTCTCTTTTTCCTAGGAGATTTAGATTTGGGCCGTTGATAATGATAATCTTCATATAAATAGGTTTATGTAAAAGTAAAAAAACCGCTCATATAAATAAGCGGTTTTAGAAAAGTTTATGATATTTTTAAAAAAGGTAACCTAGTGATGCTTGAACTACACTATTCTTTACATCGGCATCACGTTTTGGTTCTGTTAACCCTAATCCATATCTTCCTTGAACGAAGAAATGTTTTCCAAATTTATAGCTTATACCACCTGCAACAGCAAAATCAAAGGTGTTTGAATCTCCTGCTTTAACTTCATTTCTTTCGCTTAATAAAAATGATGCTTGCGGTCCAAGTTCCATACTTAAATGGTCTGTAAGATAGAATTTAGCTAATGCTGGAATTGAAATATAACCCAATTCGTTTTTAAATTCCTCATTAAGATTCTTTAGACTTGCGCCTTGAGTAGAATAAAGTAGTTCAGGTTGAAGTGAAAAATTTTTGAAAATTTTTAATTCTACAAGTAATCCTGCGTGAAAATTGGTAATGGCATCGGTATTAACTTCTGAGCTAGTGTAATTGGCATAGTTGATTCCGGCTTTAAGTCCAACTTTTGCAAAGGATGTTTCTTGAGCAATACTTTTTGAACCAAAAAGTAATGCAATTACTACTAATACGACGTTTTTTTTGTGTTTCAGCATAAAAAAAGTATGATTATAAAATGAGACTTGATTTTAGTTATTAACGAAATTGTTTATAAGTTATTGTGTGTCAAAACCTTTTGCGATTGAAATTGTTAATAACTATGTTGATAACTCTAAATGTTAATATAAATGAATAAAAAGAGAATAGGTTTAACTTTGCCCTATTAATTTTAAACAAAATAAAACATGAAAAAAATTATTTTAACAGTAGCTGCAGTATTCGCTTTCGGATTTGCTAACGCTCAAGACAAAAAAGAATCTTCTGAAGGTTTTTCTAAAGGTGATGTATTTGTAACAGGTGCATTTTCTCTTGGAAGTACTAACAACAAAAACAATGACGAAAAAACTAGTTCTTTCGAAATTGCTCCTCAAGTAAACTATTTCGTAACTGAAAACATCTCAGTTGGTCTTAAAGTTGGATTCGCTTCTGACAAAGCTGATGTTAATGGTGTTGATACTCAAGATGATTCATCTGTATCTTTCGGTTTAGCAGGTAGATATTACTTTACTCCAGCTTCTAAATTCTCTTTATTTGGAGAACTTGGTGCTGAGTATGTTTCTACAACTGATAACTTATCAACTCCAGAATTTAAAGTAAACGGATTTGGTGCTGGTTTAGGTTTAGGTATGAACTATTTCGTATCTTCTAACTTCTCTATCGAAGCTGGTGTTGCTGTTTTGAACTTTGCTTCTGCAAAAGCTGACGTAACTGGTGCTGAGAATGTTACAGCATTTTCTTTTGGTGGAGACTGGAGAGCAGTATCTTTCGGAGTTAACTACAAATTCTAATCTAAATTTTAGATTTAAATTATAGAAAACCTCACTTTGGTGAGGTTTTTTTTTATTCTGAACTAGTTTCATAATCTTTTCAATTTCAGAATTTTTCCAATATATTTGAATAATGAATTGGAAAACCTTTATTAAAAGTTATCAGTCGTATTTAAAAATTGAAAGAGGATTGTCAAAAAACACTATTGACAATTATACTTTTGATATAGAACGACTTTGCTTGTTTCTTGAAGAAAACGCTGTTGATGTTTCTCCAGTCAAAATATCTGAAGAAACCATTCAACAATTTATTTATACAATTTCAAAAGAAGTTAATGCTCGTTCTCAAGCGAGAATAATTTCGGGTTTAAAGAGTTTTTTTTCCTATTTAATATTTGAAGATTATCGCTCTGACAATCCTATGGAGTTAATAGAAGCTCCAAGATTAGGTAGAAAGCTTCCAGATACTTTATCAATTCAAGATATTGACGCACTTATAGAGGCAATTGATCTATCTAAACCAGAAGGTGAAAGAAACAGAGCAATGCTTGAAACACTATATGGTTGTGGATTGAGAGTTTCCGAATTAGTTAATCTTAAAATTTCCGATTTATTTTTTGACGAAGGTTTTATTAAAATAACAGGAAAAGGGAATAAACAACGATTTGTTCCTATTAGTAATGTTACACAAAAGTTTATTTTGCTTTACAAAGACCTTGTAAGAAATCACCTTACTATAAATAAAGGACATGAAGATACTTTGTTTCTCAATAGAAGAGGAAGACAACTTACAAGAGCGATGATTTTTACTATTATTAAAGATTTAGCAGTCAAGATTAATCTGAATAAATCTATAAGCCCACATACTTTTAGACATTCTTTTGCTACCCATTTACTTGAAAATGGTGCTGATTTGCGCGCTATTCAACTAATGCTAGGGCATGAATCAATAACTACTACAGAGATTTATGTGCATCTAGATAGAAAGCATTTGACTCAGATAATGAATAGTTTTCATCCTAGAAAATAAAAAAAAGCTTGTTTGATAACAAGCTTTTTATAAATAAAAATAAATAATATTTATTTAGCAATATTAACTGCACGAGTTTCTCTAATAACAGTAATTTTCACTTGACCAGGATAAGTCATTTCTGTTTGAATTTTTTGTGATATTTCAAATGATAGATTCGACGCCATATCATCACTAACTTTTTCACTTTCTACAATAACACGAAGTTCACGTCCAGCTTGAATAGCGTAAGCATTTTTTACACCATTAAATCCAAAAGCAATTTCTTCTAAGTCTTTTAAACGTTGGATGTAAGAATCTAATACTTGTCTTCTTGCTCCGGGTCTTGCTCCAGAAATAGCATCACAAACTTGGATTATAGGTGAAATTAAATATTTCATTTCAATTTCGTCGTGGTGTGCTCCAATAGCGTTACAAACCTCTTCTTTTTCACCAAATTTTTCAGCCCATTGCATACCAAGTAATGCGTGAGGTAAATCACTTTCTGCATCGGGTACTTTACCAATATCGTGAAGTAGACCAGCACGTTTAGCAAGTTTAACGTTTAAACCTAATTCAGCTGCCATTATTCCACAAAGTTTTGACACTTCGCGAGAGTGTTGTAGCAAGTTTTGACCGTAAGAAGAACGATATTTCATTCTACCTACAATTTTAATCAGTTCAGGATGTAATCCATGAATACCTAAATCAATTACAGTACGCTTACCAACTTCAATGATTTCATCATCAATTTGTTTTGTTGTTTTAGCAACAACTTCTTCAATTCTAGCAGGGTGAATACGTCCGTCAGTAACAAGCTTATGAAGAGACAAACGAGCAATTTCTCTTCTAACTGGATCAAAACAAGAAAGTATAATTGCTTCTGGAGTATCATCAACAATTATTTCTACGCCAGTTGCAGCTTCTAGTGCTCTAATGTTTCTTCCTTCACGACCAATGATTCTTCCTTTTACATCATCAGATTCTATGTTGAAGACAGATACACAATTTTCCACGGCTTCTTCTGTTCCTACTCGCTGAATAGTATTGATGATTACTTTTTTAGCTTCTTGTGCAGCAGTAAGTTTGGCTTCCTCAATGGTTTCTTGAATGTGAGCCATTGCTTTAGTTTTAGCTTCAGCTTTCAAGTTTTCAACTAATTGTTCTTTAGCTTCTTCTGCCGAAAGTCCAGAGATTACCTCAAGCTGTTCAACTTGACTTTTGTGCATTTTTTCTACTTCTTGATGCTTTTTGTCGAGCATTTCAATTTTAGAAGTATATTCTACAGTTTTAGCTTCAAAATCATCATTTATTTTTTTAGCTTTAGCTAATTCACTTGAAACTTGTGATTCTTTATCTCGAATTCTTTTTTCAACTTCTGCCATTTTTTTATCTTTCGATAAAATCTCCTTTTCATGCTCAGATTTTAATTCAAGAAATTTTTCTTTTGCTTGTAATAATTTGTCTTTCTTGATATTCTCTGCTTCTAAATTAGCATCTTTCAATATTGATGATGCCTCTTTTTTTGCGTTTTTTATTAGGTTAGAAACGTTACTTTTTTCGAGCATTTTTGCTATTGCAAAACCTCCAGCTATTCCAACTATTACGCCGATAATTATTGATACTATGTCCATGGTTGTGTAAAAAATTTATATATAAAAAAAACCTACATTAATTGCTTGTATAAACTCGTAAGGACAAGTTTTGAGTTAACTCGCGGTTCAAGTTTCCCAACCTAATGGGCTTACTATAGTAGCGAAGATTTACTCATTTTAATTTGTTAGTGTTGAGTTTACCAAAAATGAACTAATGTAGGCAGTATTTTTAGTTTATTTAAAAGAACGTTTTTTCTTGTAACTTATTATTTATTGAGATAGTCGTCTAAAAGGCTATTGATTTTTGTTAATCGTTCTATTGATTCTGTTCCGTCGATAGCATTGTCCACTTTTTTTTGCTCTAATTGTGATGCAAATTGTAAAGCGCACATTGCCAAAACATCTTGTTTATCTCTAACAGCATAATTCTCTTCAAATTGCTTAATCATTAAATCTATCTTTTTAGAAGCGCTTCTCATAGCCTCCTCTTGCTGCATATTTACCGTTAACGGATAAACTCTGTCAGCAATTGATATTTTAATTTTAAGCTTTTCATCCATAGTTTTAATCTGCAAGTTGGGCTATACAATAATCAATTTCGCGAATTAATGAATTTATTTTAAGCTTCGTTTCTCTTTTATAATCTTCACTGCCTAGTAACGAATTGGTCATTTTTAATGATTCAAAATCTTTTTTTAACGACTCATACGTCAAAGTTTGATTTTGATGTGATTGTACAGAAATCTTGATTTCTTGTTGCAACACTTGATTTTTTTCTTCTAAATCGTTTATCCTTTTAAACAATTTTTGAATTTTATTCTCAAGAGTATCAATTATTTCTGCAATTTCACTCATTTATGACACTATTCATTACTTAATCTTACAAATTTATAATTCCTAATCTATTAAAGCAATATTTTTCGTTAAAAATTAAATTTATTTTTTTAATCATTTCTAATATTTTGTAAAATAGTTAGTTATAAATCTGTTTGTGGTATTTTTTTTGTAATTATAAAGTTTTTTATACTTTAGCAAAAAACCATATAGAATGAAATATATCCCACTTATTTTCTTGTTTTCGATTTTTTCGTTTGCCCAAAATGAGTATCCAAAAGATTACTTCAGATCACCTTTAGATATTCCATTGCAATTGTCTGGAAATTTTGGGGAGCTACGTCCAAATCACTTTCACGCTGGATTTGATTTTAAAACCAATCAAAAAGAAGGTCTAAATGTTTATGCCGTTGCTGATGGTTATGTTTCTAGAATCAAAGTTTCTACTGCAGGATATGGCAAAGCAATCTACATAACTCATCCTAATGGTTACACATCTGTTTATGGTCATTTGCAAAAAGCTATTGGAAGTATTCAAGAAAAAATAGTTGCATTGCAATATGCTGAAAAAAGTTATGAAATAGAAGCTTTTTTTAAGCCAGGTGAAATGCCTGTAAAAAAGAATGATATAATAGCACTTTCAGGAAATACAGGAGGTTCAGAAGGACCACATTTACATTTTGAGTTTAGAGATAATAAAACAGAGAAAATTATAAATCCATTGTTTTTTGGTATACAAACTCAAGACACAAAAAATCCAACTGTTTCAAGTCTTTTGGTTTATCCTTTAGATAATTCAGCAGTAGTAAATGAGTCTAAAAGACCAGTTCTTCTTAATTTGTCTCTTCAATCAGATGGTACATATTTAGCGCAACAAGTTTTTGCAAGTGGTAAAATTGGATTTGGAATTATTGCAGTAGATAATGATAATGTATCATATAATGCAAATGGTATTTACAAAACTCAATTGATATCTAATGGGAAGGTTATTTTTGGATTTGAATTTGATACCATGGTTTTTGATGAAGCTAAATATATTAATGCATTTATTGATTATTCGAGATATAAGAAGATGCATCAAAGAGTACAAAAGCTTTTTATGAAAAATCCATTTCCTTGGAGTAATATTTATCAAAATTATGAAAATGGAATATTAAACATTGTGCCAAATACCTCAGAAATTCAACGTATTGAAGTGTCAGATTTCTTTATAAACAAAACTGTTATTTCAATTCCTGTAAAATATTCTGCAAAGCCAGCTCTTATTAATGAAGATACTAAAGTGACCAAGTATTTGGTAAAATCTAAAGTAGAATCCAATTTTGAAAAGGATAATTTTTCTGTTTATTTTCCAGCTGGGACGTTCTATGAAGATTTTTATCTAAATTTTGATGTGAAAAACAACACACTTTTCCTTCATGATGATACCGTTCCTGCACATAGCAATTTTACAATTTCTATCGAAGACACTAAATCTTCAGAAGAAGAAAAGAAAAAAATGTTTATCGCAACAGTAAACGGAACTAAATTAGGATTCATCACAACAAAACTTGTAGATAATACGTTTACTTGTAAAACAAGGAATTTGGGACAATTTACATTAGCAAAAGACATAACTGCTCCAAAAATAAGTATGTCAAAAAGCATTGAAGGTAAATGGATTACAAATCAAAAAAGTATCAACGTAACGATTTCTGATGATTTGTCTGGCGTTAAAACCTATAATGGTTACATCAATGATAAATGGGTTTTATTTGAATATGAATCAAAGTTAAAGCGCTTGACTCACGTTTTTAACGACGATTTATTACTAGAAGGAAGCAATAAATTGAAAGTTGTTGTAACAGATAATGTTGGAAATTCTACTATCTTTGAAACTCAGTTTAACAGAAGTCAAAAAAAATAATATCACTTGAAAGCAATTAATAAATTTATATACCTAGTTTTTTTTCTATTTTCCATGGTGTCTTCAGGGCAAACTGCAAAAGTTACGGGTTTAGTTTTAGATGAAAACAATAATCCTGTTGAAGGAGTTAATGTTAGTTATCAAAGCCAATCTGTGGTTACTAATAAAACAGGTTTTTATGTAATCACCATACCGGCTAATCAAAAAGTAGTTTTGGTTTATACACACGTTTCTTTAAAAAATATTACAGCAACATTTCAATTAAAAGCGAATGATATCGTTGAATATAATCCTGTTATGAGTTCTAAAAATGCTCAATTGGATGAGGTTATTATTTCTAATAATAGAGGAAGAGCGCAAGGAATTATAAGTATTGAGCCAGAAGTTATTAGAAGAAATCCAAGTTTGTCTGGTGGAATAGAAAGTGTGATTAAAACATTGCAAGGTGTTACTTCAAGTACGGAACTAAGTTCTGCCTACTCTGTTAGGGGTGGAAATTATGATGAAAATTTGGTTTATGTAAATGAAGTAGAAATTTATCGACCTTTTTTGGTACGCTCAGGTCAGCAAGAAGGATTGAGTTTTACTAACACTGATTTAATTCAAAATATAGAATTTTCTGCTGGTGGATTTCAAGCTAAATTTGGAGACAAAATGTCTTCTGTTTTAGATATTACGTATAGAAAACCTACAAAATTTGCTGCTTCACTAGAAGCAAGTTTCCTTGGTGGAAGCATTTCAGCTGAAGGTGTTTCTAAAAATAAAAAATGGAGTGCCATGACTGGTATTCGTTACAGAGACAATTCACTTTTGGTTAACAGTCAAGAAACTGAAAGTAATTATAGACCTACTTTTGCCGATGTACAAACGGTTGTGAATTATGATGCTTCTGCAAAATGGCAATGGAGTTTCTTAGGAAATATTGCTCAAAATAAATACAGTTACCAACCATTAACACGTCAAACCAATTTCGGAACTTTGAGCGATCCTATTGCGTTGCAAGTTTTTTATGAAGGTCAAGAAGAAGATCAATACCAAACGTATTTTGGAGCTATAAAATCTACTTTCAAATCAAATGATGACAATACCTACAAATTTATAGCTTCGGCATATCTTACTCAAGAGCAAGAATATTATGACATTGATGCGGCTTATTTTTTAGGAGAAGTTGACAGTAATATTGGTTCTGAAACTTTTGGTGATGTAACTTTCAATCGCGCTGTTGGTTCACAATTGAATCATGCAAGAAATGATTTGGATGCGCTTATAATTAATGCAGAAGTAAAAGGAAGTCACAACGTTAAAAAGAAATATCAAATAGATTGGGGTGTAAAATATACACGCGAAAATATTCGAGATAGAATAGTTGAATGGGAAGTTATCGATTCGGCTGGATTTTCTATTAATCCACCAATAATCGATATTCCTAATGATCAACCTTACAATCCTTATGTTGGTCCTTTAGTACCTTTTCAAAATGTAAGAGCGCTTAATTTTGTAAACATTGATAGAATTTCAGCTTTTGCGCAATGGAATACAAAAACGACACTTGGAAACAGTCAATTGTTTTTAAACGCAGGTGTTAGAACACACAATTGGATGGTTTCTGGTGATAATATTTCATCTTCGAGTCAAACGGTTTTTAGTCCGAGAGCTCAAATTTCACTCAAGCCTGATTGGGATAAGGACATGATTTTTCGTTTCTCAACAGGATTTTACTATCAACCGCCATTTTATAGAGAATTGCGTGAACAAAATGGAGCAGTTCAATCAGATGTAAAGGCACAACAGTCAATTCATTTTGTAGTAGGAAATGACTACAATTTTAAAATGTGGAATCGTAAATTCAAATTGGTTTCAGAGGCATTTTATAAAACTATGAACGACGTTAATACTTACACTTTAGAGAATGTGAGAATTCGTTATAGAGCCAATAATGATGCTACGGCTTATGCTTACGGATTTGATTGCAGATTAAATGGTGAGTTTGTCCCAGGAACAGAATCGTGGTTTAGTTTTGGATATTTAAAAACAGAAGAAAATCAAGATAATAAAGGAAATATCGCTCGTCCGACGGATCAACGTTTAAAATTTGGTATTTTATTTCAAGATTATATGCCAAACATTCCTAACGTGAAATTGTATTTGAATTTGGTTTACAATACAGGACTTCCAGGTGGTTCACCATCTTATGCTGATGTGTATCAATATCAAAGTCGTTTGAGAGATTATCGTAGAGCAGATGTTGGATTTTTCTATTCGTTTACCGAAAAAAATGATTTAAAACCAGATGGACATTGGTTAAAAAAGTTTAAAGAATTATCATTAGGAGTAGAAGCATTTAATTTGTTCAACAATCAAAACGCGATAACCAACACTTGGGTTCGTGATGCTTATACCAAAAATCAATACGGAATTCCAAATTATATGACAACGAGAGTTTTTAATGTGAAGTTGACTGCAAGATTGTAAATGAGTTTCAAGAAACATAGAAAGATTTTTTATGTTCCTGGAATGATTTCTTTGGTGGTTTTGCCAATTCTATTTTTGTGGTTTTTATACTTTAGTAATTCTTTTAAGGAATATTCGTGTATAGAGTTAGGTCTTGCTGACAAAAAATCTTATTATGAAATATTAAATGAATTTGATTTTCTTAATTTAAGAAATTATAAAATATTTGTTTTTAATAATACATTAGAAAAGGAGAAAAATAATTTAATAAATTTTCAAAAGTCTCTTAAAATTCAAAATAAATTTAAAGACACTATCAATGGAATTAAACTTCAACTTGGTAAAAAAATGACTTATGAAGTTTATATTAGAATATTAGATATTTTACAATCTGAAAAAACTCCAACTTATATTGAATATCAAAATTATTTATGGATTTTAAATGGTAATCAAAGAAAAGAAAAAGCTAATCAAAGAGAGAAAGAACATATAATAGTAAACTGTGGTACAAGTTTTTACACTCATTTAGAAACTTTAAAGATAGAAGCAGAAGAAAAAGAAAAAGAGAAAAATGAATTATTGCTTTCATTTTATAAAAAAGTGTGGTTTTTATATTTAGCTTATTTAGGAATTATAATTCTAAATATTTTTGTACTACTAAAATTCAATAGAAATAGAAAATACAATCAAAAATCATATCTTTGATAAAGATTAAATATTGTTAAAATGAAAAATTTCTCAAAATATAGTGTCCTTACATTAATCATAATTTTAGTTGGTTGTAAAGAAGAAATAGAAAAGCCTAAAGTAATTTACGAAAATACTTCTAAAGAGCGTTCAGAACCAAAGATTGATACTTCTAAAATATTAGTTGCTGATTTACCTGTTCAGATGGAAGGAACTTCGGTTTTGTTATTTCCAATTGGTGAGTTTACCGTTGCTAATGGAACATCTAAAACAAAATATTCGAGTTCAGAAAGAGAAAGTTTTGTGGTTTCTAATTCTAATGAATACGAAATTACAGGTTATTTAAGTAATTTTAAATTCCAGCAAATTGGTTCAGATTCATTAAAAATTTTAACCGACAAACCTGTTTTAATAGAGCGAGTAACCTATTTGAAATCGATTGCTGATAAAACAAAAAAGCAATTTTTAGTTTATGTTCTTGAAGATATGGATTCTAATAAAGACGGAAAACTTGATAGTAACGACATCAAAGATTTGTATATTAGTACTATCGATGGAAGTAACTTTAAAAAACTTTCTGTTGAATTTCAAGAGTTTATAGATTGGAATGTGATTGATTCACAAAACAGATTATACTTCAGAACAATAGAAGACATCAATAAAAATGGTGCCTTTGATAAAGATGATAAAGTACATTATCAATATGTTGATTTACTTTCAAAAGACTTGAAAGTAGTGGAGTATAATCCGATTTAAAAGTAAATAAAATAATTTATCATTAAATTTAGAACAAATAACTAACAACGATTTTTAAAGCAGTAACAACGATTTTTACAATTAGATTTATCATGACGTAAATTTTATTGGTTAGCTTCAGTAAGAATAATTAATATTTAACGTGAGTTCGACATAAAATTATTGAAAAAGAATTAATTGTTTAGTATCTACAAAGTTGTTTTTTAAAGATGGTTTTTTCTCAGCAAAATTGTAAGCAA